>NZ_JANYUK010000006.1:0-529037 GCF_025106035.1 Citrobacter sp. XY323 | reverse complement strand
TTTTTCGTCTTGCGACGTTAAGAATCCGTATCTTCGAGTGCCCACACAGATTGTCTGATAAATTGTTAAAGAGCAGTTGCGACGCGCTTTAGCGCTCTGTCGCGAGGTGGCGTATATTACGCTTTCCTCTTTCAGAGTCAACCCTCATTTTCAGGTTTTTCTCTTCAACCGAACCGGCTGTTTGTGTGAAGTGATTCACATCCGCCGTGTCGATGGAGGCGCATTATAGGGAGTCGACTCAGGAAGACAAGCGGAAAAATGCATTTTTGTTTCAACCGCTCACCTTTTATCCATTGCGCTTACTTTTGCTGCTTATTTATCGCCATTGGCAGGTCTGCCAGACTATTTATGACCAAATCTGCCGCATTTTCTGCTTCCGGCGTAACAGGTTTGCCCGTGCGCACCAGAACCTTCGTTCCAACATTCGCCGCTGCTGCTGCCTGCATATCTTCTATCTTGTCGCCTACCATATAGGAAGCGGCCATATCGATATGCAGGAAGTCTCGGGCGGAGATCAACATTCCAGGATGCGGTTTACGACAGTCGCAGACCTGACGATACTCTTCTACTGTGCCCTGCGGATGATGCGGGCAATAGTAGATACCATCCAAATCAACGTCGCGATCGGCCAGCGACCAGTCCATCCATTCGGTCAACGTTTCAAACTGTGCCTCAGTAAATTTGCCACGAGCGATACCAGACTGGTTTGTCACGATAATGAGCGCGTAACCCATATTTTTAAGTTCACGCATGGCATCAATAACGCCGTCGATAAACTCGAACTCGTCAATCTCATGTACGTAACCGTGGTCCACATTAATGGTGCCGTCGCGGTCGAGAAAAATTGCGGGTACAGATTTTGCCACCTTTTATAGCTCCTGAATAAGGCATGTGGCTCTAGTATCGCATGTTTCGGCGGGCAAGAAAGTGCTCATCGTGCAAAGCTAGATTGATTTAGACGTCTGGATGCCTTAACATCCATCTTGTTGACGGCTTCGACCGTCACAGACAGACGAAAATGCCACGGCTAACTTAATTATGATAATAAATAACCAATGATTAAACTTTCGAATATCACCAAAGTGTTCCAGCAGGGGACTCGCACCATTCAGGCGCTAAATAAAGTCAGCCTGCACGTTCCTGCCGGGCAGATTTATGGCGTCATTGGCGCCTCCGGTGCCGGTAAAAGTACGCTCATTCGCTGCGTTAACTTACTTGAACGCCCAACCGAAGGCAGTGTTCAGGTTGGCGGTCAGGAGCTGACGACGCTTTCTGAATCCGAGCTGACTAAAGCTCGCCGTCAAATCGGCATGATTTTCCAACACTTTAACCTGCTCTCTTCCCGTACTGTGTTTGGCAACGTCGCGCTGCCGCTGGAACTGGATAACACGCCAAAGGAAGAGATCAAACGCCGTGTAACAGAACTGCTGGATTTAGTCGGTCTTGGCGACAAGCACGACAGCTACCCGGCCAACCTTTCCGGCGGACAAAAACAGCGAGTGGCGATTGCGCGTGCGCTGGCCAGCAATCCAAAAGTGTTGCTGTGTGATGAAGCCACCAGCGCACTTGATCCGGCAACAACCCGCTCGATTCTGGAATTATTGAAAGACATTAACCGTCGTTTGGGACTCACCATTCTGCTGATTACCCATGAGATGGACGTTGTAAAACGCATTTGTGACTGCGTGGCGGTCATCAGTAATGGTGAGCTGATTGAGCAGGACACCGTCAGCGAAGTGTTCTCCCACCCGAAAACGCCGCTGGCACAGAAATTTATCCAGTCCACACTACACCTGGATATCCCGGAAGATTATCTGGAACGTTTAAAAGCAAAGCCAGAAGCCGACAGCGTGCCAATGCTGCGCATGGAATTCACCGGTCATTCGGTTGATGCGCCATTACTTTCTGAGACGGCCCGTCGCTTTAACGTGAATAACAACATTATTAGCGCGCAGATGGATTACGCCGGCGGCGTGAAGTTCGGCATCATGCTGACTGAAATGCACGGCACACAGGAAGATACACAAGCAGCCATTAACTGGTTGCAGGAACACCATGTAAAAGTAGAGGTACTGGGTTATGTCTGAGCCGATGATGTGGCTACTGGTTCGCGGCGTATGGGAAACGCTGGCAATGACCTTTGTGTCCGGTTTTTTTGGTTTTGTGATTGGCCTGCCGGTTGGTGTGTTGCTGTACGTAACGCGGCCGGGGCAAATCATTGAGAACGCGAAGCTCTACCGCACGCTCTCTGCACTGGTGAATATTTTCCGTTCCATCCCGTTCATTATCTTGCTGGTGTGGATGATTCCGTTCACCCGCATGATCGTTGGCACCTCTATTGGACTGCAGGCCGCTATCGTCCCGCTGACCGTCGGCGCCGCGCCGTTTATCGCCCGTATGGTGGAAAACGCGCTGCTCGAAATCCCGACCGGGCTGATTGAAGCCTCGCGTGCAATGGGCGCCACGCCGCTGCAAATTGTACGTAAGGTATTATTACCAGAAGCACTGCCTGGACTGGTCAATGCGGCCACCATCACCCTTATCACGCTGGTGGGTTATTCCGCGATGGGCGGTGCCGTCGGTGCCGGTGGTCTTGGCCAGATTGGTTATCAGTACGGTTATATTGGCTACAACGCTACCGTCATGAATACAGTGCTGGTATTGCTCGTCGTTCTGGTTTATTTAATTCAGTTATCCGGCGATCGCATCGTCCGGGCTGTCACGCACAAATAACGTTGCACACAACACTAAAAACTCATTAAGAAAAGGAAATAAGCATGGCGTTCAAATTCAAAACCTTTGCGGCAGTTGGAGCCCTGATCGGTTCTCTGGCACTTGTGGGTTGCGGTCAGGATGAAAAAGATCCTAACCACATCAAAGTGGGCGTTATTGTTGGCGCAGAACAGCAGGTCGCAGAAGTCGCGCAGAAAGTGGCTAAAGAAAAATACGGTCTGGACGTTGAGCTGGTCACGTTTAACGATTACGTCCTGCCTAACGAAGCACTGAGCAAAGGCGATATTGATGCTAACGCCTTCCAGCACAAACCGTACCTGGATCAACAGATCAAAGATCGCGGCTACAAACTGGTTGCCGCAGGTAATACTTTTGTTTACCCGATTGCGGGCTACTCTAAAAAAATCAAATCACTGGATGAGTTGCAGGAAGGCTCTCAGGTCGCGATTCCAAACGATCCGACTAACCTTGGCCGCTCCCTGCTGCTGCTGCAAAAAGTGGGCTTAATCAAACTGAAAGACGGTGTTGGTCTGCTGCCGACCGCGCTGGACGTGATTGAAAACCCGAAAAACCTGAAGCTGGTTGAACTGGAAGCGCCGCAGCTGCCGCGTTCCCTGGACGATGCACAAATCGCACTGGCGGTCATCAACACGACCTACGCCAGCCAGATCGGCCTGACCCCAGCTAAAGACGGTATCTTTGTTGAAGATAAAGATTCTCCGTACGTAAACCTGATCGTGACTCGTGAAGACAATAAAGATGCTGAGAATGTGAAGAAATTCGTTCAGGCATACCAGTCTGACGAAGTGTACGAAGCAGCAAACAAAGTCTTCAACGGTGGTGCTGTTAAGGGCTGGTAATTTTAGGCTGTTTCCAGAATCTGTAATATCATCAGGACGGGCGCTTGCCCGTCTTGTCATTTATGCAAGCACCTGATTCAATATCTGACGTTTAGATCATTCATTGAGGAAATATTATGCGTGCTTTACCGATCTGTTTAGTAGCACTCATGCTGAGCGGCTGTTCTATGTTAAGCAGATCCCCTGTTGAACCCGTTCAAAGCACCGCTACCCCGCCTAAAGCGGAGCCGGAAAAACCCAAAGCACCGCGCGCGGCGCCGGTAAGAATCATTACTAACGCTGAAGATTTAGTTGGCAAACCGTTCCGCGATCTCGGCGAAGTCAGCGGCGAATCCTGCCAGGCATCCAACCAGGATTCACCGCCGAGCATTCCAACCGCACGCAAACGCATGCAGATTAACGCATCTAAAATGAAAGCAAATGCGGTATTACTGCACAGTTGCGAAGTAACCAGCGGAACGCCGGGTTGCTATCGCCAGGCGGTTTGCATCGGTTCTGCACTGAACATTTCGGCGAAATGAGCCATTTTCAGTTCGAGCAAATAGGCGTTATCCGCTCACCTTATAAAGAAAAGTTCGCCGTTCCACGCCAGCCTGGTCTGGTAAAAAGTGCCAGCGGTGAACTGCATTTGCTCGCACCTTATAACCAGGCCGATGCCGTTCGCGGCCTGGAAGCCTTCAGCCATTTGTGGGTGATTTTTGTTTTTCACCAGACAATGGAAGGTGGATGGCGTCCAACCGTGCGCCCTCCCCGTCTTGGCGGCAATGCCAGAATGGGCGTCTTTGCCACGCGTTCAACGTTTCGTCCGAACCCTGTTGGCATGTCGTTGGTTGAGCTGCGGGGCATCCGTTGCCATAAAGAGCACGTAATCCTTGAGCTCGGCGGGCTGGATCTTGTTGATGGCACGCCGGTAGTGGATATAAAACCGTATCTGCCGTTTGCCGAATCGCTGCCTGATGCTCGCGCCAGCTATGCTCAGGACGCGCCGCAGGCCAGTGTAGACGTGACGTTCAGTGAAGAGCTCGCTGAGCAACTCCCAAAGCTCGAACAGCGTTACCCGCATCTTCGTCAGTTTATTGCCGAAGTGCTGGCGCAGGATCCGCGTCCTGCCTACCGTAAAAACGAGGAAGAAGGCAAAACCTATGCCGTCTGGTTGCTGGACTTTAACGTCCGCTGGCGCGTGACGCCGTCAGGATTTGAGGTCTTTGCTCTGGAAGCCCGCTAATTTGCATCGCGTACTCTTTTGACATCCCCTTCTCGCTGGTAAACTAAACCACTTTTGTTTTGTGCCAGGCTCATTTTGAGCCTGTTCGATCGTTCAACTGGAACCGTAACAACATGCGTACTAGCCAATATCTGCTCTCCACTCTGAAGGAGACACCTGCCGACGCCGAGGTCATCAGCCACCAGCTGATGCTGCGCGCCGGGATGATCCGCAAGCTGGCCTCCGGGTTATATACCTGGCTGCCGACCGGCGTGCGCGTCCTGAAAAAAGTCGAAAACATCGTGCGTGAAGAGATGAACAACGCCGGTGCGATCGAGGTGTTGATGCCGGTCGTTCAGCCTTCTGAACTGTGGGAAGAGAGCGGCCGTTGGGAACAATACGGCCCGGAACTGCTGCGTATTGCTGACCGTGGCGATCGTTCGTTCGTACTCGGCCCAACGCATGAAGAAGTGATCACCGACCTGATCCGTAATGAGCTGAGCTCTTACAAACAGCTGCCGCTGAACTTCTATCAGATCCAGACCAAATTCCGTGACGAAGTGCGTCCGCGCTTCGGCGTGATGCGTTCCCGCGAATTCCTGATGAAAGATGCCTACTCTTTCCACACCTCTCAGGAATCTCTGCAGGAAACCTACGACGCGATGTACGCTGCGTACAGCAAAATCTTCAGCCGTATGGGGCTGGATTTCCGTGCGGTACAAGCGGATACCGGTTCTATCGGCGGCAGCGCCTCTCACGAATTCCAGGTGCTGGCGCAGAGCGGTGAAGACGATGTGATCTTCTCTGACTCTTCCGACTATGCGGCAAACATCGAGTTTGCCGAAGCTGTTGCACCGAAAGAACCGCGCGCCGCTGCAACGCAGGAAATGACGCTGGTTGATACGCCGAACGCTAAAACCATCGCCGAGCTGGTTGAACAATTCAACCTGCCTATCGAGAAAACCGTGAAAACCCTGCTGGTGAAAGCGGTTGAAGGCAGCAGCTACCCGCTGGTTGCGCTGCTGGTTCGTGGCGATCACGAGCTGAACGAAGTCAAGGCGGAAAAACTGCCGCAGGTTGCCAGCCCGCTGACCTTCGCCACCGAAGAAGAAATTCGTGCGCTGGTTAAAGCAGGTCCTGGATCTCTGGGTCCGGTGAACATGCCGATTCCGGTGGTTATCGACCGTACCGTTGCAGTAATGAGTGATTTTGCTGCCGGTGCCAACATCGACGGTAAACACTATTTCGGTATCAACTGGGATCGTGACGTGGCCACCCCGGAAGTGGCTGACATTCGTAACGTGGTCGCCGGCGATCCAAGCCCGGATGGCAAAGGTACGCTGATGATCAAACGCGGTATCGAAGTGGGCCACATCTTCCAATTGGGTACCAAGTACTCTGAAGCGATGAAAGCCGCCGTTCAGGGAGAAGATGGTCGTAACCAGACGCTGACCATGGGCTGCTACGGTATTGGGGTCACTCGCGTTGTGGCTGCCGCGATTGAACAGAACTACGACGATCGCGGCATTGTATGGCCAGACGCCATTGCCCCGTTCCAGGTTGCTATTCTGCCGATGAACATGCACAAATCCTACCGTGTGCAGGAGCTGGCTGAGAAGCTGTACGCGGAGCTGCGCGCGCAGGGTATTGAAGTGCTGATGGACGATCGTAAAGAGCGTCCAGGCGTGATGTTTGCTGATATGGAGCTCATCGGTATTCCGCATACCATCGTGCTGGGCGACCGTAACCTCGACAACGACGATATCGAATACAAATACCGTCGTAACGGCGAGAAAGAGCTGATTAAAACCGGCGACATCGTCGACTACCTGGTCAAAGCTATTAAAGGCTAATACCAGCACAAGGCCCTGAGGATCAGGGCCTTTTTTACATGGATTGTATAAAATGGCTAAACCAACGGCGTATTACCGCCTGCTCCTCCCCTTCGTTCTTCTGCTTTCAGCCTGCACGATTGACGTCAGTCAGCAAAATTCATCAGCAACCGCTGTTGATGCCCAGGCAAAGAAATGGGAGATAAAACTCCAGCATCAAAGCTCATTTACCGATCAAGCGCTGCATGAAATTACGGATACCGACCTCAGGCCGGGCGATCTGCTGTTTTCCTCGAGTCTTGGGGTGACCTCATTTGGTATTCGCGCGTTCAGCACCTCTTCTGTCAGCCATGTCGCTGTTTACCTTGGCGATAATGAAGTTGCCGAAGCGACCGGGGCGGGAGTACAAATCATTTCGCTTAAAAAGGCTGAAAATCACAGCGATAAGCTTTTTGCTCTGCGGGTCCCCAACCTCACACCGCAGCAGGCCGAAGAAATCAAAACATTCGCTTATAAAATCAAAGATAGCGGCTATAACTACCGCGGCATCGTCGAATTTATTCCGTTTATGGTGACCCGGCAAATATGTTCATTGAATCCTTTCTCAGAGGATTTTCGCCAGCAATGCGTCAGCGGGCTGGCAAAAGCACAGTTGAACAATACCAGCGAAGGAGAAAAGAAGGCGTGGTTTTGCTCCGAATTTGTAACCGATGCGTTTGCCACAGCCGGGCATCCGCTAACAATGGCGCAGCCGGGTTGGATTAGCCCTTCCGACCTGATGCATATGCGCGAAGGTGACATTTCCGCGTTTAAGTCTGAAACGCAGCTACAGTATATCGGCCACCTGAAGTTAGGGATTTATATCAAAACCAGCCGTTTTGTTGGATTGATCCGATAAGGAAAAACTGTCCGGGCGATCGCCGGACAGTTTTTATAAGCTGCAGATTAATCATCGCAACTCTGGCCAGGGATAAACTTAATTTCTTTATCCGCTCTTAAGGTTTTCACTGGTGTGCCCGTATCAGGATTTTCTTCCATCGTGAAGTGCCCTTCCACAGTAAGCAGAACTGCCTTATCCGTTGCACCACGCGCAGTCAGATAATCTCGCTCCAGTTGTGCATTGTTCGCGACAGAGACTCTTTTACCCGTCGCACAATCAGTGAAGGTTGCCGCGTCAGCCATATAGAAGTACATCCCCCGCATCGGCATTGGCGTCACCGGTAAGCTGGCGGAAACTGGCTCAAGCGTGTAGTTGAACTGTGACTCAATCGGGTTACCTTCACGATCGAGCATCTCCAGCGCTTCACCTTTTGCCCGGTAGTACGACTTTTCACCTTTGCTGTCAGTCAGCACCAGCTTATCGGCAGTGCGCGCCCATGTACCATAAGAGGCAAAGGAGGACGGTTCATCCCGCACGCCCTGATAGCGTTCGTTCATCACCCATGTGCCGTCTTTTTCCAGAAACAGAGAGGTTTCAATTCCTTCGCAGTCCGCGCAAGGCAAAATGCCACGCCAGCTTTGCTGCATCGGTTTTAATTCTGCCGCCCGCGTCGGCTGTAGTACATCGACTTCAGTACGGTTGTTACAGCCGATCAAGGAAAAAAGCGTGCATGCAGCGACCACGGACAATATTGCTGTTTTCACTATGAATTCCTTATAATTTTTTATTCCCGCTCGTCAGTCTTGCGTTCGACGAACTCTCCCACGCAGTGCTTTCACTGTGGATTTTTGCGCCTTCGATGACAACCTGCGCTCTTTCGAGGCGCGCGTAGGACGTGTTGCCTGTCGGCTTTTTTGCACCGCGGTTAATTCTTTTATCACCGCCACCAGTCGGGAGATTGCCGCTTCCCGATTTAGCTCCTGGCTACGGTATTCCTGCGCCTTTATGATAATAACGCCATCGCTGCTAATCAGATGATGGCTGGCGGCCAGCAGACGTTCCTTGTAATACTCTGGCAGGCCTGAGGCCCGAATGTCAAAGCGCAAGTGGATAGCCGTCGAGGTCTTGTTAACGTGCTGACCGCCCGCGCCCTGTGCCCGAATCGCCGTGATTTCCAGCTCACTGTCAGGGATAGAGACGTTTCGGGAGATAACAATCATGAACGCGGCTGCCACGCGGTCAGATGAATTTCCAGATTGTTCTGAGAATCAGACAGCCAGATAGCGCCATCCTGGATAGTTGCCTGCAGCGCCATTGTACGACCAGCAAAATCACTCAGTTGCGCCAGCTGTTCATCATCCAGATACCACACGGTGAGATTTTTAAACTGCGCACACTTGTTCTGGTTTTGCTGCCACCAGATCTGGGCCGCACGGCTGTTGTAAGTAAACAGAGCAACCTCACCAGACTGGGTACAGGCTTTTTTAATACGACGCTCATCCGGCAGACCCAGTTCAATCCAGAGATCGATGCCCAGATGGTCGTTACGCAGCCATGCTTCAGGCTCGTCTTCAGCACTCAGGCCACGCGTGAACTGCAGCCGTTCATCGGCATATTTAATCCAGGCCAGCAGGCGCAGCATCATGCGCTCCTGGGTTTCAGAGGGATGACGCGCCAGCGTCAAGGCCGCGTCAAGGAACTGGTTGCGGTCGAGATCCGCTACGTTGACGACGGCTTTATAAATTGTCGCTTTAAGCGCCATGAGAGAACTCCTTTCGAATCAGGCGCTCATTGTAGCGAAAACTGCGGCAAAAGGCTGCTAACAGCTCCTCAATCAAGGCGCTGATATTGCTTGAATGAGTATGGTATAGTCACCTTGCTAAACAGAGTTTATCTTCGTAGGCTTAGACTTGCATCCACGGTTAAGTCAGAGTGCTGACAGGAGGGCATGTGGAAAAATATTGTGAGTTAATACGCAAGCGGTACGCGGAAATCGCCAGCGGAGACTTAGGGTATATCCCGGATGCGCTGGGTTGCGTATTGAAGGTGCTTAATGAAGTGGCGGCAGACAGCGCCCTTCCAGAGTCGGTCAGGGAAAAAGCGGCCTATGCTGCCGCCAACTTACTGGTGAGCGATTATGTCAATGAATGAAACGTATCAACCCATCAATTGTGATGATTACGACAATCTTGAACTCGCCTGCCAGAACCATTTGTTACTGACGCTGGCGCTAAAAGATGGCGAAGTTTTGCAGGCGAAAGCGAATGACCTGGTTTCACGCAAAAACGTGGAGTATCTGGTCGCAGATGTCGCAGGTGAAATCCGGGAGCTTCGTCTCGATAAAATTGCCAGCTTCAGCCACCCGCAAATCGGTACCGTGGTCGTCAGCGAATCTTAACTTTTCTTGCGCCTTATCAGGCCTAAATGACCAGGCCTGATAATCGCACCGCCATCAGGCATGCCAAATCAGACTCATACCTTCTTCATCTACCGCCGCACCCTCACGCGTCACAAAAACACCCGCAGCCGCAATCAAGGTTTCACCGTAAAACAACAACGGCGTGGTATCTCGTCGCCAGGGCGGGATCCCCTGCTCCTGCCAGATTTTCTTTAATTTACGTCCACCGTTACGCCCGACAATATGCAATACGCCTGGCGCTTTAAAACGAATACTGATCGCTTCACCTGCTTGCGGCATGCGCAATTCGCCAGCAGAGATTAGCTGCACCGAGCCTAACCCGGCAGGCAGCGTCAACGGCGTATCCCGGCATGACCACGGGATGACTGTTTCGCTTTGCCCGTCGACCGATTTGACCCACCATAGCTGTGACTGATAGCGACGGACCTCATATTCTCCTAGACGAAAACAGGGGGAAGCATCTTCTCGCGCCAACGCCACTTCCTGCCAGATACGTTCCAGCCCGTCCCGGGAAGGCATCGGCGCATTTACCCCCGCCAACCAGCGACGAAGCAGAGCGGCACGCCGCACGCCACTCATCATCATTAACGGTGCCAGTAACAGCGTGCCTTGGGCAGTCACGCAGTCGGCTAAATCGTTGGCCAGCAGTTCATCCAGTAAACTCTCCTGCTCGGCGCACAGCGCGGCGCTACGGGCTGCGGCTTGCGCGAAGTGCGGCCATCGTTGTTGGAGCAACGGGGTAACGCGCAATCTGAGAAAATTGCGATCGTAGGCATCATCCTGATTACTTTCATCTTCGATCCAGCATAATTCATGCTGTCGCGCCCATGCTTCAAGCGCCTCTCGCGTTTGCGCCAGCAGCGGTCGAATCAGTTGGGTTCCGGCAAATGGTGAGCTTTCGCCCATGGCGGAAAGCCCGGCAGGACCACTGCCGCGCTTTAGCGCCAGTAGAAAGGTTTCACACTGGTCGTCGAGATGCTGGGCGGTCATCAGCACTTCACCCGGTAGTAAGGTCTGCGCAAATGCCTGATAGCGCGCGCGTCGCGCCTGAGCTTCGATGCCCAGACCATCATCCTCAAGATGGACCCGTTCAACCACCAGCGGCACCTGCCACTGTGCGCATACCGACTCACAGTGTTGCACCCAACTGTCTGCCTGCGGGCTTAATCCGTGATGAATATGGATTGCGCGCAAGGCAACCTCAGGATTTTGCGCTCGCCACAGTACCAGCTGATGCAGCAGCACGGTGGAGTCCAGCCCGCCGCTAAAGGCGACCAGAATCGATTGAGAATTTAGCAGTGAAGTGTTCAGCGTGAGTGTCGTCATGATGGTTACTTACAATGGCATTGCCCAGCACATTGCCGGGCTAATGCCACAATGATAAGACTTACAGCTCGTACAGTTCGAGCGGTAATCCGTCCGGATCGTTAAAAAACGTAAAGCGTTTGCCGGTAAACGGATCGATACGCACGGATTCGCACTTCACGTGGTGAGCTTCCAGATGCGCGATCGCTTTTTCCACGTCATCTACGCTGAACGCCAGATGGCGTAAACCGCAGGCTTCCGGTCGGCTCGGACGGCAAGGCGGAAATGGAAAAGAAAAAAGCTCAATCACATACTGACCGTTCAATGCCAGATCACCCTTCCACGAGTCACGTTCTTCCCGGTAGGCTTCGCTGATTAGCGTAAAGCCCAGCACATCACAGTAAAATGCCTTACTCGCCGCGTAATCCGTCGCAATAATGGCAATATGGTGAACCTGTTTTAATCCCAGCATAGCGTCATCGCCTCTTTCGTTTTTCTGCCAGCACGTTACTCGTGCGTAATGGGTTCACGCAAGTCGTCATGCCATTTTTAGGACTCGCACGCGATACACGCCATCTTCACCCAGTTTAGCGCCATGGATATCGGTTTCAAATCCAGGATAGTGATGGCCCACTGAACACAACATCAGCAGAAAATCGAGTACAGCCCGACTTTTGGCCGTGATCATTTCCCCGGGCATCAAGAGCGGCACACCGGGAGGATAAGGCAGAATCATATTGGCAGAAATGCGCCCCACCAGTTGATCGAGCGCCACCGTTTCGACCTCACCTTTGATCTGCCGCTGCCAGGCCTGGTGCGGGGTCATTTTCATTTCCGGTAAGGTATCAAATGCCCGCAGCATCAGCCCGGAGAGATCGTGCTGGCGGATCAGCTTATGGATCCCCTGCGCCAGATCCTGAATACGCATATTACGATAGAAATCGGGATCCTCGGCATACAGATCCGGCAGCATATTTTTCACGCGTAAATTCAGATCGTACGAGCGTTTAAATTCCGTCAGGCCGCGCAGTAGCCCCATCGCCCGGGTTTTATCAATGCCAATACTGAACAGGAACAACAGATTATACGGTCCCGTTTTCTCGACAACGACGCCGCGCTCATCAAGGAATTTCGCCACCAGCGCCGCAGGGATCCCCTCTTCACTCATATTTCCCTGTTCATCCATTCCCGGCGTAAGAATGGTGACCTTCACCGGGTCGAGGAACATATGGTCGGCGTCAGCATCAACAAATCCGTGCCAGTCTTCACCAGGCGCTACCGGCCAGCACTCCGCCTCATCTACCCTTTCCGGCTGCCAGATATCAAAGAACCAGCCATCCGACTCTTCGCGTAGCCGCTGCACTTCTTTACGGAAATGCAGCGCCCGCTCCACCGAACGATTGATCAACCGCTTGCCTGAATTGCCACGCAGCATTGCCGCCGCCGTTTCTATCGACGCGACAATCGGGTAGCTCGGGGAAGTGGAAGTGTGCATCATAAAGGCTTCGTTGAACGTCTCTTCGTCGTAGTCGCCCTTAATGTGGATCAGAGAAGCCTGTGATAGTGCCGCCAGCATCTTGTGGGTTGACTGGGTTTCAAAAATCACTTTCCCCGGCACCCGTTCGCCGCTCATCCCGCTTTTCCCCTGATAGATCGGGTGAAAATGGGTATACGGCACCCAGGCAGAATCAAAATGAATGGAGGGCACATCCAGGGTTTGCTTGATCCAGTTGGTGTTATACAACAGGCCGTCATAGGTGGAGTTGGTGATCACCGCGTGTACCGGCCATAGTGCCTGAGGGGTCTCTTCTACCTTGCGTTCAATGCTTGCGCGGGTGAATTCCCGACGAGGTATACCGCCGAGGATCCCCAGCGCATTGCGCGTAGGCTTCAGCCAGATTGGCACCACATCGCTCATCATTAGCAAATGCGCCAGCGACTTATGACAGTTACGATCAATCAGTAGCGTACTGCCTGAAGGCGCGGCATACATGCCGACAATCTTGTTCGACGTCGAGGTGCCGTTGGTCACCATATAGCTCTGCTCGGCGCCAAAGGTGCGCGCGATATACTCCTCCGCTTCCAGATGCGGGCCGGTATGATCCAGCAGCGATCCGAGTTCAGTCACGGAAATAGACACGTCGGCCTTCAGCGTATTGCCGCCAAAGAAATCATAGAACAGGCAGCCTACCGGGCTTTTCTGATACGCCGTTCCCGCCATATGTCCGGGCGTGCAGAAGGTGTACTTTCCTTCCTTCACATAGGTAAACAGCGCCTTGGTGAAAGGAGGCGTGATGTTATCGAGGTATTCGCTGGTGTACTGACGGATGCGGGTTGCAATATCTTCAGACTGGCCCAGCGCATACTCAAAAAACCACAGCGCCATGCGCAAGTCGTGCGCGCTGACATCCATCGTCGAATGGGTATTAATAAAGGCGTAGAGCGGGAGATACTCGTTGAGCTGGTTGATATCACTGCACAGATCCAGACTGTATTCATCCCAGTCAAAAATAACACCGCAAATTCGTGGGTTATGTTCGATAAACTTAAGCAGGTCGACGCTATTCTGCGGCCAGATAATCTGAAACCCCTGCTGTTGCAGCGCACGCTCAAGTTCCTTGATGGGCTCATCTTTATAAAAGACGCCATGCGGTCCCATGATGGCAATGATATTCATGCGTTCCTCCTGGAAAAACCTTAGTTAATCATAGCCTGGTGAAACCACAGGTAAAAAAAAGGGCCACAGCGTTGTGGCCCTTTTCAGAATTAATGCAGTTTACGCGTAACCGTAGCTCATCAGACGCTGGTAACGACGGTTTTTCAAATCATCTTTGCTTAACACGTCGAGGTCGGCGAGATCGGCCAGCAGCTGTGCTTTCAGGGACGCAGCCATCACTTCCGGGTTGCGGTGCGCGCCGCCCAGCGGTTCCGGGATGATAGAGTCGATAAGCTTCAGCTCTTTCAGAC
Source organism: Citrobacter sp. XY323 (assembly GCF_025106035.1). Classification (NCBI taxonomy): domain Bacteria; kingdom Pseudomonadati; phylum Pseudomonadota; class Gammaproteobacteria; order Enterobacterales; family Enterobacteriaceae; genus Citrobacter; species Citrobacter sp. XY323. The sequence goes on along the minus strand of NZ_JANYUK010000006.1, from coordinate 514,837 downwards.
GCGGCGCGATAATCCCCATCGCTTCTGCGGCCAGCGGCGCTTTGTCGGCGCTTTTCCACAGAATGGAGGCACAACCTTCCGGGGAGATAACGGAATAGGTGCTGTATTGCAGCATATTCACTTTATCGCCTACGCCGATCGCCAGCGCGCCGCCGGAACCACCTTCACCAATAACGGTGCAGATTACCGGTACGCTCAGACGCGACATTTCACGCAGGTTGCGCGCAATCGCTTCAGACTGACCACGTTCTTCCGCGCCCACGCCCGGATAAGCCCCTGGGGTGTCGATGAAAGTAATGATCGGCATATTGAAACGCTCGGCCATTTCCATCAGACGCAGCGCTTTGCGATAGCCTTCCGGTGCCGGCATGCCGAAATTACGACGAATTTTTTCTTTGGTCTCACGGCCTTTCTGATGACCAATGATCATCACCGGACGACCATCCAGACGCGCGATGCCGCCGACAATAGCTTTATCATCCGCATAGGCGCGATCGCCCGCCAGCTCATCAAATTCATCAAATGCCAGGCGGACATAATCCAGGGTGTACGGACGCTGTGGATGGCGCGCCAGCTGGGCTACCTGCCATGCGCCAAGATCGGCGAAGATTTTACGCGTCAGCTCTACGCTTTTTTCACGCAGACGATGCACTTCTTCATCGATGTTAATATCCAGTTTCTCATCCTGACGGCTAACCGCAGTCAGAGAATCGATTTTTGCTTCCAGCTCTGCAATCGGCTGTTCAAAATCAAGGAAATTCAGACTCATAGTATTCCTGTATTAGTCAAACTCCAGTTCCACCTGCTCCGAACCAATAAGGCCACGGAGATCGTTTAGCAAACGATCGCTCGGAGAGACACGCCACGTTGCGCCAAAACGCAATCGCGCACGTGCATCCGCCCTCTGATAGTAGAGATGTACTGGAATTGTCCCCGAGCGGTGGGGTTCCAGAGACTGACGGAGTCGGTTTAAAAGCTGGTCATCAATTTGCCTGTCCGTCAGCGAGATAGCAAGCCCGCGAGCATATTTTTCCCGGGCTTCGTCAATATCCATGACTTCACGGGCCATCATTTTAAGCCCGCCGCTGAAGTCATCAAAGCTGACCTGTCCGCTGACGATAAGTATGCGGTCTTTTTCCAGCAATTGCTGGTATTTATCCAGGGCGTCGGTAAACAACATAACTTCCAGACGCCCGGAACGGTCATCCAGGGTACAGATGCCGATACGATTGCCGCGCTTGGTGACCATTACCCGCGCAGCAATGACGAGCCCCGCAGCCGTGGTGACTTTACCACGTTCTGTCGGATGCATGTCTTTCAGCCTGTGGCCTCCAACATAGCGCTCAATTTCTTTTAAATACTGGTTGATGGGGTGTCCCGTCAGGTAAAGCCCTAACGTTTCACGTTCCCCTTCTAATACCACCTGCTCCGGCCACGGTGTACAGTTAGCATAAGACTGTTCAATTTGTTCCGGCTCTTCAGCCAGCACGCCAAACATGTCCGCCTGACCCGTTGCCTCGGCTTTCGCATGCTGATCGGCGGCTTTTAGCGCATCGTTGAGCGAATTCATCAGCGCCGCACGATGCGGACCAAGGCGGTCAAACGCCCCGGACATGATTAACTTTTCCAGCACCCGGCGGTTGAGTTTTTTGATGTCCGTGCGCGCACAGAGATCAAACAGCTCGCGGAAGTAACCGCCTTCGTTGCGCGCCTCAATAATAGCTTCAATTGGCCCTTCACCCACGCCTTTTATCGCGCCGATGCCATAGACAATTTCGCCATCATCATTCACGTGAAAATGATAAAGCCCGGAGTTGATATCCGGCGGCAGGATTTTGAGCCCCATACGCCAGCATTCATCCACCAGCCCGACCACTTTCTCGGTGTTATCCATATCGGCGGTCATTACCGCCGCCATAAACTCGGCGGGGTAATGCGCCTTCAGCCATAGCGTCTGGTAAGAGACCAGCGCATAGGCGGCGGAGTGCGATTTGTTAAATCCGTAACCGGCGAATTTCTCCACCAGGTCAAAGATTTTCATCGCCAGTTCGCCGTCGACGCCGCGCTTTTTCGCCCCTTCTTCAAAGGTGCCGCGCTGCTTAGCCATCTCTTCCGGCTTTTTCTTACCCATCGCACGACGCAACATGTCCGCACCGCCAAGGGTATATCCGGACAGCTCCTGGGCAATCTGCATAACCTGTTCCTGATACAGGATAATGCCGTAGGTCGGCTCCAGTACCGGTTTCAGACACTCATGCTGCCATTGTACGTCCGGGTAGGAAATCTCTTCGCGACCATGCTTACGGTCGATAAAGTTATCTACCATCCCCGACTGTAGCGGACCTGGACGGAACAGGGCCACCAGGGCGATCATATCTTCGAAGCAGTCAGGCTGCAGACGTTTGATAAGATCTTTCATGCCGCGGGATTCAAGCTGGAAGACCGCCGTGGTCTCCGAGCGTTGCAGCATGTCGAAGCTTTTCTTGTCATCCAGCGGGATTGCGGCGATATCCAGCGGCGGCTCGCCGTTCTTTTCACGGCGCGCGTTAATCATTTCCAGCGCCCAGTTGATGATGGTGAGCGTACGCAGGCCGAGGAAGTCGAACTTCACAAGGCCGGCATATTCCACGTCGTTCTTATCAAACTGAGTAACCGGGTGCAGCCCCTGTTCATCGCAGTACAGCGGCGCAAAATCGGTAATTTTGGTCGGCGCGATAACTACACCACCGGCGTGTTTACCGGCGTTACGCGTGACGCCTTCCAGCTTACGCGCCATATCGATCAGCGCTTTAACCTCTTCATCTGCCTCATAGATTTCCGGCAGTTGGGGTTCGGCTTCAAAGGCTTTTGCCAGCGTCATGCCCGGATCGGGTGGCACCAGTTTCGAAATACGGTCAACGAAGCCGTACGGGTGTCCCAGAACGCGCCCCACGTCGCGGATAACCGCTTTGGCCGCCATCGTACCGAAGGTAATAATCTGCGAAACCGCATCACGACCGTACATTTCCGCCACGTGTTCAATTACCCGGTCGCGTTTCTCCATACAGAAGTCAACGTCGAAGTCGGGCATTGAGACACGTTCCGGGTTCAGGAATCGTTCGAACAGCAGGTCAAATTCCAGCGGATCCAGGTCGGTAATTTTCAGCGCATAGGCGACAAGCGAGCCGGCACCGGAACCACGTCCAGGGCCTACCGGTACGCCGTTATCTTTCGACCACTGGATAAATTCCATCACGATCAGGAAGTAGCCAGGAAATCCCATCTGGTTGATAACTTTCAGTTCAACTTCCAGACGTTCGTCATAAGGCGGGCGCTTCTGGGCGCGAACTTCAGGGTCCGGGAACAAAAACGCCAGACGCTCTTCCAGACCTTCGCGCGATTTCGCCACGAGGAAATCCTCGGTGGTCATATCACCGGTCGGGAACTGTGGCAGGAAATACTCACCCAGACGTACCGTCACGTTACAGCGCTTAGCTATCTCAACGGTGTTTTGCAGCGCTTCCGGAATATCGGAAAACAGCTCGCACATTTCATCTTCGCTACGCATGTACTGCTGCGGCGAATAATTACGTGGGCGTTTCGGGTCGTCAAGGGTGAACCCGTCATGGATTGCCACGCGGATTTCATGCGCGTCAAAATCACCGGTTTCAAGGAAACGAACATCGTTGGTCGCCACCACCGGAAGACCACGCCTTTCCGCCAGCTCTACCGCTGCATGCAGATAATTTTCTTCATCTTGCCTGCCGGTGCGGATAAGCTCGAGGAAGTAACAATTTGGAAAATGTTCTTCGTAAAACGCTACGCACTCATCAACCAGTGCGCTATTACCGCGCAGCAGGCTGCGCCCAACGTCGCCCATGCGGCCGCCGGAGAGCAAAATCAAACCTTCTTTTAACTCGGCCAGCCAATCCCGGTCGATGACCGGCCCTTCTGCGCCATAACCACGCTGATAGGCTTTCGATATCAACAACGTCAGGTTCTGATAGCCAGTATTGTTTGCGGCCAGCACGGTGAGCTGCGTGAGTTCATCGCCCAGCAGCTCGCTACGGACATGAAAATCTGCGCCAACTATCGGCTTGATACCCGCACCGTGACCCGCTCCGTAAAACTTCACCAGACCACACAGGTTGGTAAAATCGGTGATCGCCAGCGCAGGCATGCCTAACGCGGCCGCCTTTTTCACCAGCGGCCCGGTTTTCGCCAGCCCATCGATCATGGAGTAGTCGCTGTGCACCCGCAGGTGGACGAAACGAGGTTCAGACATCTTCAGATTCCTTCGACACAAGAATCAGGACGTGAGTCCCAGTGCGCGTTTGACGGGGCCAAAACTACGGCGATGGTGCTCTGTTGCGCCATGCATTGCCAACTTTTCCAGATGAAAAGCGGTTGGATAGCCTTTGTGCTGTGCAAAGCCATACTGCGGGAACACCGTATCCAGGGCCGCCATTTCAGCATCACGAGTGACTTTTGCCAGTATCGACGCCGCGCTAATCTCCGCCACACGGCTATCACCTTTTACCACCGCAAGCGATGGCACCGGTAATGCCGGGCAACGATTGCCGTCGATCAGTACGTATTCCGGCGCTATATGTAGACCCGCAACCGCACGCTGCATGGCCAGCATAGTGGCATGTAAAATATTCAACTCGTCGATTTCATGTGGTTCCGCACGCCCCAGGCTCCAGCTTAACGCTTTTTCTTTAATCTCATCGAATAGCGCCAGGCGACGTTTTTCCGACAGTTTTTTTGAGTCGTTAAGACCGATAATAGGGCGAGCCGGATCCAGAATGACGGCGGCAGTGACGACCGCACCGACCAAAGGACCACGTCCAACTTCATCTACACCCGCCACTAAATGCGTATGCGGATATACAAATTCAATCATTGCGCTAACTCCAGGACCGCATCCGCCGCCTGCTCATCAGCGTTGCAACGGATCTGCTGATGCAGTTCACGGAATGTGTCGTGCATCGCATGGCTGGTTTTGCCATTCGCCAGCAACGGCAACAGCGCTTGCGACAGCGCCTGCGGTTCGCACTCTTCCTGCAACAGCTCTTTAACCAGTTCTCTTCCCGCCAGCAGGTTAGGTAGCGAAACGTAATCGGTCTTCACCAGACGCTTCGCCAGCCAGAAGGTGAAAGGTTTCATACGATAGCCAACCACCATCGGGCATTTTGCCAGCATACATTCCAGCGCAGCGGTGCCGGAAGCCAGCAGTGCGGCATCGCTGGCAACCATCGCTTCACGTCCCATCCCATTAAGCAGATGTACGGAAAGCTCCGGCGCAACTTCAGCTTTAATGCGCTCAAACTGCTCGCGACGTTTGGCATTCACCAACGGCACTACCACTTCGAGATCTGGATAATGCTGGCGTAACAACTGCGCCGTTTTCAGAAAATCGGCGCTGAGCATCTCCACTTCTGCGCCACGGCTTCCTGGCAATAGCGCCAGGCAGTGAACGTCATGGGGAATACCCAGAACATCGCGAGCCGCGTTTTTATCCGGGTCCAACGGCATGGCATCTGCCATGGTATGACCGATAAAGCGGCACGGGACGTTAAATTTGTCATAAAACGCTTTTTCGAAAGGCAGAAAGGCCAGCACCATATTGGTGGATCTGCCTATTTTGAAAACGCGTTTCTGTCGCCAGGCCCACACAGAGGGGCTGACGTAATGAATGGTTTTAATGCCCTGCTTTTTCAAATTCCCTTCGAGGGTAATATTGAAATCAGGCGCATCAATACCGACGAAAACATCCGGCTTTAAGTCGGTAAATCGGCGAGTGAGATCGGCGCGAATATGCAGTAAACGGCGCAGGCGTCCGAGCACTTCAACAATGCCCATTACCGCCAGCTCTTCCATTTCGTACCAGGCTTCACAGCCTTCGGCCTGCATCAGCGGACCCGCCACGCCAACAAAACGCGCATTGGGAACGCGAGCCTTGAGTGCACGAATTAACCCGGCACCAAGAATATCGCCGGAGGTTTCTCCGGCGACGAGGGCAATCGTTAAAGGACGCTGCTCAGTCATTAACGAATCAGACCACGCGTTGAGCGCTCAAAGAAGTCGCTGAAAGCCTGAACTTCAGGGTACTGTTTCGCCAGTTCCGCGATTTCCGGTTTCACTTCTTCCAGCGTTTTACCGCTACGGTACAACGCTTTGTAGGCATTACGAATCGCGGTAATCGCTTCGCGGGTGAATCCACGACGCTTCAGACCTTCGATATTGACGCCAAATGGCGTTGCGTGGTTGCCCTGGGCGATAACATACGGAGGCACATCCTGAGCAACGCCAGAACAGCCGCCAACCATCACATGCGCGCCGATGATGCAGAACTGATGCACCGCAGTCATGCCGCCGATGATAACAAAATCATCCAGCGACACATGCCCGGCAAGCGTGGCGTTATTCGCCAGAATACAGCGGTTGCCTACCGTACAATCATGCGCGACGTGCGCATTAATCATCAGTAAGTTATCGCTGCCCACCTTCGTCACTCCACCGCCCTGCACTGTGCCACGATGAATGGTGACGCTTTCGCGGATGCGGTTGCGATCGCCAATTTCCACGCGGGTCGGTTCGCCAGCATATTTCAGATCCTGGTTAACTTCACCGATGGAGGCAAACTGATAGATCTCGTTATCGCGACCAATTTTTGTATGGCCATTCACGACAACGTGAGACTTCAGTACGGTACCCTCACCAATTTCAACATGGGGTCCAACAATACAAAATGGGCCAATGTGAGCGTTAGCGCCAATGCTGGCGCCTTCTTCCACAATGGCAGTTGGGTGAATAAAGGCGGATTTATCAATCACGTATCAGGCCTCCCGGCTACGGGCACACATCATCGTTGCTTCGCACACAACTTTACCGTCGACCAGCGCAACCCCTTTAAAACGGGTCAGGCCGCGGCGCGTTTTCTCGAAAGTCACTTCCATGATCATCTGATCGCCTGGCACGACAGGACGCTTAAAGCGTGCTTCGTCAATACCCGCAAAATAGTACAGTTCACCTGGTTCCAGTTTCCCTACGCTTTTAAACGCAAGGATACCGGTGGCCTGCGCCATTGCTTCCAGAATCAGTACGCCTGGGAAAATAGGTTTACCCGGGAAGTGGCCCTGGAAGAAAGGCTCGTTAACAGATACATTTTTCACTGCGCGCAGAAAACGACCTTCTTCAAAATCCAGCACGCGGTCAACCAGCAGAAACGGAAAACGGTGCGGCAGAAGTTCTAAAATCTCTTCAATATGCAGAGTATGAGTGTTAGTAGTCAAAATACTCTTCCTGTCAAAATATACTAAAAGGCAATAATAACACGGCCTGTCGCAATCGTATGAATGGGACAGGCCGAAAAGTCAGACATGCAAAAACGGTGCTTTAGTCTTGTTGATTAACCTTGCGCTCAATCGCTTTGAGACGCTTGCTCATATCATCAATATTCATCACCAGTGCAGCTGTTTTACGCCATACCTTATTGGGCTGTAGCGGAATGCCTGAGGAATAGACGCCAGGTTCGGTGATAGGACGCATCACCATACCCATGCCAGTAACCGTGACTTTATCGCATATTTCCATATGCCCATTGATCACGCTGGCGCCGCCAATCATGCAGTAACGGCCAATCTTCAGGCTACCCGCCATAATGACGCCACCGGCTACCGCCGTATTGTCGCCAATCACAACGTTATGCGCAATCTGGCACTGGTTATCAATGATAACACCATTACCGATCACAGTATCGTCCAGCGCACCACGGTCAATGGTGGTACAAGCGCCGATCTCGACGCGATCGCCGATAATCACGCGACCAAGCTGCGGGATCTTCACCCAGTTACCGCGATCGTTCGCGTAACCAAATCCATCAGATCCGACGACAGTGCTGGACTGGATCAGGCAATTCTCACCGATCTGAATGTCGTGGTAAATTGTCACATTCGCCCACAAGCGTGAACCTGCGCCGATTTTAGTATTTTTTCCGACGAAGCAGCCTGCGCCGATAACGACGTTATCGCCCAGTTCTACGCCAGACTCAATGACCGCATTTGCGCCCACAGAAACATTATTACCCAGCTTCGCCGTCGCATCGATCACTGCACTCGGTGCAATGTTTTGTGCGGGCTGCGGCGTGGTATCTAAGATTTGCGCCATACGTGCATAGGTCAGGTAGGGATTCTTCACTACCAGCGCTGCACTCTTAGCAAAAGGAAGATCGTCCTGCGTCATCACAACGGCAGAAGCCTGGCATACGCCTAAGTGTTCACGGTACTTAGGATTCACCATGAACGTGATATTGCCAGTTTGCGCAGATTGCATGGACGCTACGCCGGTGATGACGATATCGCCATCACCGTGTAATTCTGCATCCAACTGCTCTGCTAAATCAGCCAGTCGAATTGAAGGCATTACTTATTTAACCTGTTTCAGTACGTCAGCGGTGATGTCTTTTACATCGCTGCTGTTGTATGCAACGGTGTTTGCGTCAACAACCAGATCGATGCTCTGACTGTTAGCAACAGATTTCACAGCTGTCTGGATACGAGTAACCAGTTTGCCACGTTCTTCGTTGGAACGACGCGCACGATCCTGCTCAAAAGCCTGAGCTTTCTGAGAGAAAGTCTGACGCTGAGCCATGACGTCTTTTTCCAGCTTAGTACGATCGCTACCCGCTTTCATGGATTGCAGACGCTGCATTTTAGATTGCAGATCAGATTCCATACGCTGCAGTTCGCTGGCACGGCCTTTGAACTCGTTTTCCAGCGTAGCAGAAACGCCCGTCTTCTGTGCAACCTGTTGGAACAAGCTACCCATGTTGACGATTGCAATTTTGTCAGCAGCCTGTGCGGACGTTGCCATCGCTAAACCGAGACCTGCAGCTAATAACCACTTTTTCACAATTAACTCCTTACCATCCCATTTGCACCCGAAGGTACAGTTCTTTGCGTGGCCAGGCGATCCCATGCAAGATCGCCTAAAGTCATCGCTACACTACCACTACATTCCTTTGCGAAGAACAATTACCAGGTTTTACCAATGTTAAACTGGAACTGTTCCGCTTTGTCTCCATCGTACTTCTTGAACGGCTGGGCGTAGGAGAAAACCAACGGCCCCAATGGGGACATCCATTGTAAAGCGATACCCGCTGACATACGGATATTGTTCGGATCGCTGTAGTCCGGATAACCAGAGTACTTAGCTGAATCCCAGTTCGTATCCCAAACGGTACCCATATCCCAGAAGAACGAGGTACGGACCGAGTTGGCATACTTGTCGCTGATAAACGGCGTCGGGGTAATGAATTCCAGGCTGGCGACAGCCATGGCGTTACCGCCCACCGCATCATCCGATTTACACGGTGAAGTATTGGTGGCGTCACATTCGTTATCGTAATCGCTATCGTTGTTATAACGATTAGCCGGTAAATAGACAGCCTTTGGACCGATGGTGTTGGACTGGAAACCACGCACGGTGCTGGAACCACCGGCATAGAAGTTCTCGTAGAACGGCATCTCTTTGCTGCCGATGCCGTCACCATAGCCCCACTTCGTGCGGCCCAGAACAACCCATTTGTGATCGTCATCGATCGGCACATAGGTCGCGGTATCCAACGTCGCTTTGTAGTATTCGTTGTCAGAACCCGGAATGGTTACTTTACCGTTCAGGTTGACACGCGTACCTTCCGTTGGGAAGTACCCACGGTCCAGCTTGTTATATGTCCACCCATAGTTGAAGGTGAAATCGTCTGATTTAAAGCTATCAGCGTCAGGATCCTTACCCATTGAAACCAGATAACGTTGCATTGCAACCTGTGGATCCATGTTAGACAAGGAGTTATGCACATAACCCACACCCGCACGCAAGGTGTTGTATTCGTTGATCGGGAAGCCGAGCGTTGCGTCAGTACCATAACTTTTGTTGGTATAGTCGGACAGGTCTGCATCATCCGCTTTAAAGTCATTGTAGAAAACGCGACCACCAAGGCTCACCCCATCAACGGTGAAATATGGGTTGGTGACAGACAACTCAGTATAGGTCTGATAGTCGTTTTTGGTGCCGTTGATGCCGACTGAATAACCGGTACCTAACCAGTTATCTTGCTGAACGCCAGCCTGGAAGCTCACGCCGCTTTCAGTACCGTAACCAACGCCGAAGTTAAAGCTACCGGTGTTACGCTCTTTAACCTTATAGACCACATCAACCTGATCCGGGCTACCCGGTACACGCTGAGTATCGGTATCGACAGTTTCAAAGTAACCCAGACGGTTCAGACGCTCTTTACCCTGATCGACCAGATCGCTACCCAACCAGGCCCCTTCCATCTGGCGCATTTCGCGACGCAGAACGGAATCTTTAGAGGTGTCGTTACCTTCAAAACGAATCTTACGCACGTAGAAACGGTTACCTGCATCCACGTTTACGCGTAATTTAACGGTTTTGTCGGCGTCGTTGATTTCAGGTTGCGACTGTACGCGCGGATAGGCATAGCCATAGCGACCCAGAAGCTTCTTGATATCATCTTCCATTTTGGTCACTTTGGTGCCGTTATAGAGTTCGCCTGGCTCGATTTTGGTCAGGGTCTCAATTTCGGCGGAGTGCCCAGCCAGGTTACCGCTCACCTGTACCCCTGAAAGCTTGTATTGATCGCCTTCAGTGATGTTAACGGTAATGTAGATACCTTTTTTATCCGGCGTCAGGCTAACCTGGGTGGAATCGATATTGAAGCGAGCATAACCGCGATCCAGATAGTAGCTGCGCAAGGTTTCAAGATCGCCCGCCAGTTTCTGTTTCTGGTATTTACGATCGCCCACCACGTTCCACCACGGCACTTCATCACGCAGTTGGAAGTGAGAGATCAGTTCGTCGGTCGAGAAAGCATGGTTGCCGACGATATTGATCTGTTGGATCTTCGCCGAAACGCCTTCCTGGAAGACCAGCTTGAGGTCAACGCGGTTACGCGGCAACGGCGTTACCACCGCTTTCACACTGGCGCTGTACTTACCGACGCTATAGTAGAAATCTTCCAGCCCTTTTTCGATATCGGCTAGCGTGGTGCGATCCAGAGACTCGCCAACACGCACACCAGAAGCCTCGAGGTTTTGCTTGAGCATGTCATCTTTCACCGATTTGTTACCGGAGAAAGTGATGCTGGCAATCGTCGGACGTTCTTTTACCTGAACCAGAAGGGTATCACCATCGCGCAGGACGCGGACATCCTCAAAGTTACCGGTGGCGAACAGAGCACGAATGGTATTACTGATGTCTTCATCATTAACCGTGTCGCCTGTGCGCACCGGCATACTGAGGAGAGCCGCACCAACGGCGACTCGCTGTAGGCCTTCGAAATGAATGTCCTTCACTACGAACCCTTCAGCACCGTATACGGTGGCGCTGCTAAACAGCAGCGACGCTATGAGCAACTTTTTCATCGCCATCGTTATTATGCGTTCTTCCTAACACTCTCTTACAACCGAGAGAAATCATTGAAAAGTGCAAGCCCCATTAACAACACCAGCAAGATAGAGCCAATGCGATAACTAAAGTCTTGAACCCGCTCGGATACCGGACCGCCCTTCAGCTTTTCAATCGCCAGGAACAGCAGATGCCCCCCGTCAAGAACGGGCAACGGAAACAGGTTGATTATCCCTAAGTTCACGCTGATAAGCGCAAGGAACATCAGGTAATAAATAACCCCGAACTCCGCTGACATCCCAGCCCCCTGGGCGATAGAAATCGGCCCACTGAGGTTGTTCAGTTTTACATCACCGGTAATCAATTTTCCCAGCATACTGACCGTCAGCTTCATCAACTGCCACGTTTTATCCGAGGCTTCGAGGATGGCGCTGAATGGCCCATACTGGCGTACAGTCTTATACTCATCAGGCAGAGGAATAACTTTAGGCACCACGCCCGCAAAACCCTCTGCCTTCCCGTTAACCTGTTTTGAATCTGGGGTTAACGTTAAAGACAAGGAACTTCCTTGTCTTTCAATATCTAGCGCTAACGGCTTATCCGGATTATCGCGCACCAGCGTCACGAACGTCATCCATTGCGTCAGCGGCTGACCATTGACTTTAACGATCCTGTCGCCAGCTTGCAAACCCGCCTTACTTGCAGCGGAGTTTACCTGCACTTCTGACAGCACCGATTCAATCTGCGGACCGCGTGGGCGAATCCCTAAACTGGAAACAGGATCCTCTTTGTCTGGCTCAAATGCCCAATGGCGTAAATCCAGCGTTTTGTCCTGCCGCTGGTTGCTGCCAAACTGCGCCACGCTGAGAGTCGTATGTTCATCGCCAATTTTGGATACCAGTTGTAATCGCACGGCATCCCAATCAGGGGTTTCGATACCATCAACCGCTTTTAGTTCCGTACCCGGCTGAATTTGCGCCTGTGCGGCAATCGAGTTGGGTGTTATTTCACCAACAACCGGACGAACGCCAGGGACACCGATGATAAACACCAGCCAATACGCGAAAATAGCAAAAAGGAAGTTGGCAATCGGACCTGCGGCGATGATGGCTGCGCGTTGTCCAACCGTTTTATTGTTGAAAGCGTAATGGCGCAGCTCCGGTGCGACCGGTTCAGCGCGCTCATCCAGCATTTTGACGTAACCGCCGAGGGGAATCAGGGCGATGACGTATTCCGTACCTGATTTATCGGTACGCCGCCAAAGCGCTTTTCCAAAGCCAATGGAAAAGCGTTCGACGCGGACTCCGCAGCGCCGTGCAACCCAGAAATGACCAAATTCATGCACGGTGATAAGCACACCAAGTGCAACGATGAATGCAGCCAGATTCCAGAGAATACTCAGCATAAGACCATCCGTTAGAGCGTCCTGAATACCAGTAACAACAGGCAGGCAAAGACCGGTACCGCAGCCGTCAGGCTATCAATACGATCCAAAATACCGCCGTGTCCTGGTATTAAGTGACCACTGTCCTTAATACCTGCTTCACGCTTAAACATACTCTCGGTCAGGTCACCCAGCACGGAGGCCAGGGCAGCAACGATGGAGCAAATAAGCAAGGTGACAGGCGCAACCTCAAGATTCGCCCACATGCCATAACCCCATGAGATCACGGCCGCAGTGGCGAGTCCGCCAATAAAACCCTGCCAGGTTTTACCAGGAGAAACCTTCGGCGCCAGCTTATGTTTGCCAAACAGCTTACCAAACATATAGGCACCCGAGTCCGCTCCCCAGACGAGGATCATGACATACAGCAGCCATAGCGCGCCACTATAATGATTCTCATCATAGTGCCATGCACGTAGCGCCAGCATTCCCCAAAAGAAAGGGACTATGGTTAACACGCCGAAAATTATGCGTAATGTTTTGGAATTACGCCAGACCGACGCAGAGCCGGGATAAAACAGCACCAGTAACAGCGCCACGACCCACCAGCCCAGCGACGCCCACAGCGATACTTCAACCAGCGGCTGATGAATATTGCGATGGTATTCCGGCAACAAAAATAGCATCAGTGCCAGCAGTAGCCCGCACAAAACAGCCAGCCAGACTCGCTGCGTACGCGTGGTAAAACCGCTTAACTGTCCCCATTCCCAGGCGGCCAGCATACAGACGGCCAGCGTAACAATGGCGAACCCCACCGGCGGCAGCAAAAACAGCGCCGCGATGACAACGGGTATTAAAACAAAAGCAGAAATCAGGCGATACTTCAGCAAAAGCGACCCCCATCAGGCTTTTTCATCACCGGGCTCGGTGCCGCCGAAACGACGCTCACGATTAGCAAAGGCATGCAGCGCACCTTCAAAGTCTTGTTCATCGAAATCGGGCCAGAGAACATCCGTAAAGTAAAGTTCGGCATAGGCAATTTGCCACAACAGAAAATTACTAATTCGATGCTCTCCCCCAGTCCTTATCACTAAATCCACAGGAGCCAGTTCATGCATACAAATTTGCTGCCCCAGCATCTCTTCATCGATTTGCTCTGGACGCAGCAGACCATCCTGCACCTGTTGTGCCAGTTGTCTGACTCCCTGGACTATATCCCACCGTCCACCGTAATTCGCTGCAATATTTAGCGTCAACCCGGTATTCTGGGCGGTAATCGCTTCTGATTTGCGAATCCGTTCTTGCAAACGTGAGTTAAATCGACTGATATCCCCGATAATACGCAGACGTACGTTATGGCGGTGCAGGTTTTTCACTTCGCTATCAAGCGCCCACACAAACAGCTCCATTAACGCGCTCACTTCCTGCGCAGGTCGGTTCCAGTTCTCACTGCTAAAGGCATACAGCGTTAACGCATCAATACCGTTATTGGCAGCAAAAGAGACAGCCCGGCGGACGGACTTTGCTCCGGCCTTATGTCCAAAGGCGCGAATCTTCCCTTGCTTTTTCGCCCAGCGGCCATTGCCATCCATGATAATTGCTACATGGCGACAACCATGTGCTGGCAAATTTTCGCTTAATGGTTTAGTTGCAGACAACATAACGCGTTTTTAGTCCCTGAAAGGATTATACGGTACTCAGGAATACTGAAGCCTTTTGCGCTTCATCCTTCAGGCTGCTCCTTCGTTGGCTGTGATCTTCGCCCCAGTCACATACTCTTTGTATGCTCCAGGGGACTCATCCACTTGCCACCTTGATGCAACCTGAATGATTTTGTGCATCCACAAAAAAGCCGTGTCAAACCACGGCTTACCCGACCGAAAAAAAACAAATACCCGCGATCGAGTGGCGCAGACTATATCACTGAAGCCCAACGCTAACAAATAGCGCGATTCTCCGAGGAGGGATTATCATCAGCTTGAGCGTCGCATCACTTCTTTTCTGGCGACTTCCCGCGCGATAGCATCAACCTTCAGCACGTCATCAACGCTCTGTGGCTCCTGCAAATCCATCTTATCCAGTACGGATAAATTCAGGTCAGCAATATCGGTAAATCGGATCTGCTGCGCCAGGAATGCGGCAACGGTAATTTCATTCGCTGCGTTCAAAGCGGTCGTCGCCGCCTGCCCTTGCTCAAACGCGTCCATCGCCAGTTTCAGGCATGGATAACGCTGGTAATCAGGTGCGGAAAACGTCAACGCACTGAGCTTGCAAAAGTCGACAGGCTTAACGCCGGACGTCACTCGTTCTGGCCATGCCATCGTATGAGCAATAGGTGTACGCATATCAGGTTCCCCCAACTGCGCCAGAACGCTACCATCCTGATAACGTACCATCGAATGAATAACCGACTGCGGGTGAATCAGCACTTCCATCTGGCTTGCATTGGCATTAAATAACCAACGCGCTTCAATGTATTCCAGACCTTTATTCATCATGGTGGCTGAATCGACAGAGATTTTTCGTCCCATCGACCAATTCGGATGACGACATGCCTGATCGGGGGTCATAGAAACCAGATCGCGCAATGGCGTTTCACGGAAAGGGCCACCAGACCCGGTAAGCAAAACTGAAATGACGCCATTTTGCTCAAGGTCAGCGTATCCCAGATTGTGTTGGATAGGTTGCGGTAAACTCTGAAAAATCGCGTTATGTTCGCTATCTACCGGCAAAAGCTGTGCTTTGTGGCGTTGCACGTCGTCCATAAACAGACGCCCGCAGGTCACCAGAGACTCTTTATTCGCCAGCAAAATGCTTTTGCCCGCGCGGATTGCCGCCAGCGTCGGTAGCAAGCCCGCCGCGCCGACAATCGCCGCCATAACCTGATCAACATCATCCAGCGCAGCCATATCACAGGCAGCCTGCTGCCCGCTCATAACCTCAGTACGACTGCCCTGCTCCAGCAGAGCTGCTTTTACCAACGCAGCGCTTTTTTCATCGTCCATTACCGCATAGCGAGGAGAAAATTCCAGACATTGCTCAACCATACGGACGACATTTTTACCCGCCACCAACGCAGCAACACGAAATTTTTCCGGGTTATGGCGTACTACATCCAGCGTACTGCAACCAATGGAACCGGTTGATCCCAGGATGGTTAATTGCTTCATCAGACATCCAGAAGAATTTTACTCGTCATATTTCAAGTTGCATGTACGTTGGCTCTCCTCGTTCACCCCTGTCACGCACGGGTGTACGCTCCCGGGGATGCCCTGCGTCGCCGCCTTCTGCAACTCGAATATTTAGAGTATATAGACAGAAAAAAGCAAAACGCCGCCATCCAGCCTTCTCAGGCCTTCTAAGCGGCGTTTTTAGCGTACAGGCGAATCAGAACTGCATCAGTTCCGTTTCTTTCTCTGCCAGCGCCGCATCAACTTTCTTGATAGCTGCGTCAGTCAATTTCTGTACGTCGTCCTGAGAACGGCGATCGTCATCTTCGCTGATCTCTTTTTCTTTCAACAACGCTTTCACTTTGTCGTTGGCATCGCGGCGTACGTTACGTACGGCAACGCGCGCGCCTTCAGCTTCGCCACGCACGATCTTGGTCAGATCTTTACGACGTTCTTCAGTCAGCGGCGGCAGCGGAACGCGGATGTCGGAACCCGCAGAACTTGGATTCAGACCGAGGTCGGAAGCCATAATTGCTTTCTCAACGGCTGGCCCCATAGAACGGTCGAACACGTTGATTTTCAGGGTACGGGAATCTTCAACCGTTACGCTTGCCAGCTGGCGCAGCGGGGTCGGTGTGCCGTAATATTCCACGACAATACCATCCAGCAGGCTAGGAGAAGCACGGCCCGTGCGAATTTTGCTGATTTGGTTTTTGAACGCTTCGACGCATTTGTCCATGCGTACTTCAGCATCTTTTCTGATATCGTTGATCACGTTACGAATCCTTGAAAGCTTGTTTCAGTCAGACCATACCCACCACGCAAGATGTGACAAGTATAGTCTTGATTAATTTTGAGGGACGTATCCCGCGACATTAAAGCGGAATATTACCTGCATTTAGCCGCAACGGGAATTATTCCGTGATTAACGTGCCTTCTTTTTCACCCATAACAACACGGCGCAGCGCACCCGGTTTGTTCATGTTAAAGACACGAATCGGTAATTTGTGGTCACGAGCCAGTGTAAACGCCGCAAGATCCATCACTTTCAGCTCTTTATCCAGTACTTCAGCATAGGTCAACTGTTCGTACATAGTCGCCGTTGGATCTTTAGCCGGGTCAGCCGTAAATACGCCATCGACTTTGGTGGCTTTCAGTACCACATCCGCTTCAATTTCAATACCACGCAGGCAAGCCGCAGAGTCGGTAGTGAAGAACGGATTGCCAGTACCCGCAGACAAAATAACAACGCGGTTGTTACGCAGCAGGCTGATTGCTTCCGCCCAGCTGTAGTTATCACACACGCCATTCAGAGGAATTGCGGACATCAAGCGAGCGTTCACATAGGCGCGGTGAAGCGCATCGCGCATCGCCAGACCGTTCATGACGGTGGCTAACATGCCCATGTGGTCGCCCACAACGCGGTTCATCCCTGCTTTCGCCAGACCAGCGCCACGGAACAGGTTACCACCACCAATCACTACGCCAACCTGGATACCCAGCTCAACCAGCTCTTTGATTTCCTGAGCCATACGGTCAAGGATGCTTGCATCAATACCGAAGCCTTCTGAACCTTGCAGAGCTTCGCCACTTAACTTAAGCAGAATACGTTTGTAGACGGGTTTTGCATTGGTAGCCATGTTTCTTTCCTGAGACTGTCAACGAATGAGATGAATTAATTCCGGCGACATTGTATGTCGCTTTTCAGCATGACCACTATAGCGGTTCGCTGAATTTACAAGCCAGACACAAAAAGAAGCCGCCCTCAGGCGGCTCCTTTAAAAATTAAGACTGCTTGGACATCGCAGCAACTTCTGCTGCAAAGTCAGTCTCAACTTTCTCGATACCTTCACCCACTTCAAAGCGGATGAAGCCTGTTACATCAGCGTTGTGCTCTTTCAGCAACTGACCAACAGATTTGCTCGGATCCATAACGAAAGGCTGACCAGTCAGAGAAACTTCGCCGGTGAATTTCTTCATACGGCCTTCAACCATTTTCTCTGCGATTTCTTTCGGCTTACCAGACTGCATCGCGATGTCCAGCTGAACCTGGTATTCTTTCTCTACCACTTCAGCAGAAACGTCTTCCGGCTTAACGAATTCTGGTTTGCTTGCAGCAACGTGCATTGCCAGCTGTTTAACCAGCTCTTCGTCAGCGCCAGTTGCAGCAACCAGAACACCGATACGAGCACCGTGCTGGTAGTTACCCAGAACTTCGCCTTCCAGGGAAGCAACGCGACGGATGTTGATGTTCTCACCGATTTTAGCAACCAGAGCAACACGTTCTTCTTCGAACTGCGCTTTCAGAACTTCAACGTCAGTGATTTTGCCAGCAACGGCAGCGTCCAGTACTTTGTCAGCAAATGCCTGGAAACCAGCATCTTTAGCAACGAAGTCAGTCTGGCAGTTAACTTCCAGAATGAAAGCGATGTTGCCGTCGATTTTGGTTTTGATTACGCCGTCAGCAGCAACGTTGCCTGCTTTTTTCGCCGCTTTGATTGCGCCGGACTTACGCATGTTTTCGATTGCCAGCTCGATGTCGCCATTAGCTTCAGTCAGTGCTTTTTTGCAATCCATCATGCCTGCGCCAGTACGCTCACGCAGCTCTTTTACCAGGGATGCGGTAATTTCAGCCATTCTAAAATCCTCGGAAGATTTGATCTGCCCGGCATGAAACCGCACAGATTTAAAAGTGAAAAAGGGGCCTAAAGGGCCCCTAACCAAACGTGATACTACCTGGTTTATAAGGGGGCTCGAACGAGCGTGCCTTATTATTCAGCTTCTACGAAGCTTTCTTCCGCCTGGGAAGCCAGATCCTGAGAACGGCCTTCACGAACGGTAGTAGCTACAGCGCCCAGGTACAGGGTCACAGCACGGATTGCGTCGTCGTTACCCGGGATAACGAAGTCAACACCGTCCGGATCAGAGTTGGTATCAACGATAGCAAATACTGGGATACCCAGGTTGTTTGCTTCTTTGATAGCAATGTGCTCGTGGTCAGCATCGATTACGAACAGAGCGTCCGGCAGACCGCCCATGTCTTTGATACCGCCCAGGCTGTTTTCCAGTTTCTCAAGCTCACGAGTACGCATCAGCGCTTCTTTCTTGGTCAGCTTTTCGAAAGTACCGTCCTGAGACTGAGTTTCCAGATCTTTCAGACGTTTGATGGACTGACGAACGGTTTTCCAGTTAGTCAGCATGCCGCCCAACCAGCGATGGTTCACGAAGAACTGGTCGCAGTTGTTAGCAGCTTCTTTCACCGCTTCGCTTGCAGCGCGTTTAGTACCAACGAAAAGGATTTTACCTTTACGAGCAGAGATCTTGTTCAGTTCAGCCAGAGCTTCGTTGAACATCGGTACAGTTTTCTCAAGGTTGATGATGTGAACTTTGTTACGCGCACCGAAGATGAACGGCTTCATTTTCGGGTTCCAGTAACGGGTCTGGTGACCGAAGTGAACACCAGCCTTGAGCATGTCGCGCATGGAAACAGTTGCCATGATTAAAACCTCTATATATAAAAGTTGGGGTTAAGCCTCCACGCATCCCATATTACCGACCCCAAAGGGCACCCCGGAATATGTGCCGATACGTGTGTGTTGTTACACAAAGTGAGATTTGTCGCTCCCGTCCATCGTGTGTAGTCTTCAAATGGATCGGAAGTCCGGCGCGCTTTATACCACAAATACGCTACCGACACCAATAATTGTTGGCGGTGCGTGCTGAATGAACGATGAATTTCGTGTTACAGGGAGGCAGCCAATTTTTGCATCTCCGGGAGCCTACATGCAGTAAGCGGCTGGAGTGAACAAATACAGCCAACACACCTGTGGCACGAAAGGCGAAGTTCAGAATGATTCTCAATTTGGCAGCATGTATGCCGGACTGATACCATTGGCACCACTTAAACAATTATTGCCGATATCATCGGCACTGATGGACAGAATTCATGGCTATCTCAATCAAGACCCCTGAAGAAATCGAAAAAATGCGCGTCGCTGGCCGTCTGGCCGCCGATGTACTGGAAATGATCGAACCGTTTGTTAAGCCAGGCGTCAGCACCGGCGAACTGGATCGCATCTGTAATGACTACATCGTGAATGAGCAGCAGGCCATTTCCGCCTGCCTGGGCTATCACGGTTATCCGAAGTCCGTGTGCATCTCTATTAATGAAGTGGTGTGCCATGGGATCCCGGACGACGCCAAGCTCCTGAAAGACGGCGATATCGTCAACATCGACGTAACCGTGATTAAAGACGAGTTCCACGGTGATACCTCGAAAATGTTCATCGTCGGCAAACCAACCATTCTGGGCGAGCGTTTGTGCCGCGTCACACAGGAAAGCCTGTATCTGGCGCTGCGGATGGTAAAACCGGGTATTCGCCTGCGCACGCTGGGCGCTGCGATTCAGAAATACGCGGAAGGCGAAGGCTTCTCTGTGGTCCGTGAATATTGCGGTCACGGCATCGGTCGCGGCTTCCATGAAGAGCCGCAGGTTCTGCACTACGATGCAGACGACGGCGGTGTGGTACTGCAGCCGGGCATGACCTTCACCGTAGAGCCCATGCTGAATGCCGGTGATTACCGCATCCGCACCATGAAAGACGGATGGACGGTGAAAACCAAAGATCGGAGCTTGTCTGCTCAGTACGAGCATACTATTGTGGTGACGGAAAAAGGCTGTGAAATTCTGACATTACGCAAGGATGACACCATCCCGGCGATCATCACACACGACGAATAATGTTTTGCCTGATGGCGATGCACCCGCATCTTATCAGGCCTACAAATTGTACTACTTCGTAGGCCGGGTAAGGCGTTCACGCCGTCATCCGGCTTTTTTAATGGGTGGCGCATAATGAATACTCTTCCTGAACAACACGCAAATACTGCCCTCCCCACCCTGCCAGGCCAACCGCAGAACCCCGGAACCTGGCCGCAGCACGATCTCAACTGCCCCGGCATTAAAGCGCATATCGACACTTTCCAGCACTGGTTAGGTGACGCGTTTGACAGCGGGATTTCCGCAGAGCAGCTGATTGAGGCCCGCACCGAGTTTATTGACCAGTTACTGCAACGTCTGTGGATTGAAGCCGGTTTCGGTCAAATTGCCGACCTGGCGCTGGTTGCCGTTGGCGGTTACGGGCGCGGCGAACTGCATCCGCTTTCCGATATTGACCTGCTGATCCTGAGTCGTAAAAAGCTACCAGACGCGCAGGCCGAAAAAGTTGGCGAACTGTTAACGCTGCTATGGGACGTGAGGCTCGAGGTTGGGCACAGCGTGCGCACGCTGGAAGAGTGTCTGCTGGAAGGATTGTCAGATTTAACCGTCGCCACCAACCTGATTGAAACGCGCCTGCTGATTGGTGATGTGGCGCTGTTTCTTGAGCTACAAAAGCATATTTTTAGCGAAGGTTTCTGGCCGTCCGATAAGTTTTACGCAGCCAAAGTTGAAGAGCAGAATCAGCGCCACCAGCGCTATCACGGCACCAGCTACAACCTGGAGCCGGATATCAAAAGTAGTCCCGGCGGCCTGCGCGATATTCATACCCTGCAATGGGTGGCCCGCCGCCATTTTGGCGCCACCTCACTGGATGAAATGGTCGGTTTCGGCTTTTTGACGCAGGCAGAACGTGCCGAGCTGAATGAATGTTTGCATATCCTGTGGCGCATTCGCTTTGCCCTGCATCTGGTCGTTAGTCGTTACGACAACCGTCTGCTGTTTGATCGTCAGCTCAGTGTGGCGCAACGCCTGAACTACGGCGGTGAAGGCAATGAGCCTATCGAGCGGATGATGAAAGACTATTTCCGCGTCACACGACGGGTCAGCGAACTGAACCACATGCTGTTGCAACTGTTCGACGAGGCGATCCTCGCCCTGCCCGCCGATGAAAAACCACGTCCGATTGATGACGACTTTCAACTGCGCGGCACATTGATTGATCTGCGCGACGACGACCTGTTTATTCGCAAACCCGAAGCAATATTGCGGATGTTTTACATCATGGTGCGTAATAGCGCGATCAGCGGAATTTACTCCACTACGCTGCGCCATTTACGTCATGCCCGCCGTCATTTAACGCAGCCGCTGTGCTACATCCCGGAGGCGCGTTCGCTGTTTCTCAGTATGTTGCGCCATCCGGGCGCGGTGAGTCGCGGCCTGCTGCCTATGCATCGCCACAGCGTGTTGTGGGCCTATATGCCGCAATGGTCGCATATTGTCGGCCAAATGCAGTTTGACCTGTTTCATGCCTATACGGTGGATGAACACACCATTCGCGTAATGCTCAAGCTGGAAAGTTTTGCTAACGAAGAGACCCGTCAGCGCCATCCGCTGTGCGTGGATCTGTGGCCGCGTCTACGACAGCCGGAGCTGATTCTGATTGCCGCGCTGTTCCACGATATCGCCAAAGGTCGCGGCGGCGATCACTCGGTTCTCGGCGCCCAGGATGTGCTCAAATTCGCCGAACTGCACGGGCTGAACTCCCGCGAAACGCAACTGATCGTGTGGCTGGTGCGCCAGCATTTACTGATGTCGGTTACCGCTCAGCGCCGCGATATTCAGGATCCCGAAGTCATTAAGCAATTCGCCGAAGAGGTGCAAACGGAACATCGTCTGCGCTTTTTGGTGTGCCTGACCGTCGCAGATATTTGCGCCACCAACGAAACGCTGTGGAATAGCTGGAAGCAAAGCCTGCTGCGCGAGCTGTACTTCGCGACGGAAAAACAGTTACGCCGTGGGATGCAAAACACGCCGGATATGCGTGAGCGCGTACGTCATCATCAACTTCAGGCGCTGGCGCTACTGCGCATGGACAACATTGATGAAGAAGCGCTGCACCATATCTGGTCGCGCTGTCGCGCCAACTATTTTGTACGTCACAGTCCAAATCAGTTGGCCTGGCATGCACGTCATCTGCTGCAACACGATCTCAGCAAGCCGCTGATCCTGCTCAGCCCGCAGGCCACGCGAGGCGGGACGGAAATTTTCATCTGGAGCCCTGACCGCCCTTACCTGTTTGCTGCCGTCTGCGCCGAACTGGACAGGCGCAACCTTAGCGTCCACGATGCGCAGATTTTCACCACCCGCGATGGGATGGCGATGGATACGTTCATTGTGCTGGAACCAGACGGTAGCCCGCTGTCGTCAGACCGACACGAAGCGATCCGTTTTGGGCTTGAACAGGCGATCACCCAGCGTAGCTGGCAGCCGCCGCAACCGCGTCGCCAGCCGGCAAAATTACGTCACTTTACCGTCGATACCGAGGTCACTTTTCTGCCGACCCATACCGACCGAAAATCATTTCTTGAGCTTATCGCTCTCGACCAGCCAGGACTGCTGGCGCGGGTCGGGCAGATTTTTGCCGATCTGGGAATTTCGCTGCATGGCGCCCGAATTACAACTATTGGCGAGCGAGTAGAAGATTTATTCATAATCGCCACCGCCGACCGGCGCGCCCTTAATAATGAGCTGCAGCAGGAAGTGCATCAACGGTTGACAGAGGCCCTCAATCCAAACGATAAAGGGTAATGTTTTTATTTATTATGGAAAGAGTTTAACAATGCAGCAGTTACAGAACGTTATTGAGTCCGCTTTCGAGCGCCGTGCCGACATTACTCCGGCAAATGTAGATACCGTAACCCGCGAAGCGGTGAATCAGGTTATTTCTTTACTGGATTCCGGTGCACTGCGCGTCGCAGAAAAGATTGAGGGTCAGTGGGTCACGCATCAGTGGCTGAAAAAGGCGGTCCTGCTCTCTTTCCGTATTAACGATAATCAGGTTATCGAGGGTGCGGAAAGCCGTTACTTCGATAAAGTGCCGATGAAATTCGCCAACTACGACGAAGCGCGCTTCCAGAAAGAAGGTTTCCGCGTGGTTCCGCCTGCGGCAGTGCGTCAGGGCGCGTTTATCGCCCGTAACACCGTGCTGATGCCGTCTTACGTGAACATCGGCGCTTATGTTGATGAAGGTACGATGGTTGATACCTGGGCGACCGTGGGTTCCTGTGCGCAAATCGGTAAGAATGTACACCTGTCCGGTGGCGTTGGTATTGGTGGCGTACTGGAACCGTTGCAGGCTAACCCGACCATCATCGAAGACAACTGCTTCATCGGCGCGCGCTCTGAAGTGGTTGAAGGCGTGATCGTCGAAGAAGGCTCCGTCATCTCCATGGGTGTGTATATCGGCCAGAGCACCCGTATTTACGATCGCGAAACCGGCGAAGTGCATTACGGCCGCGTTCCAGCGGGCTCCGTGGTCGTCTCCGGCAACCTGCCGTCGAAAGATGGCAAATACAGCCTGTACTGCGCGGTGATTGTGAAGAAAGTCGATGCTAAAACGCGTGGCAAAGTGGGAATCAACGAACTGTTACGCACCATCGACTAACAGCGATTTGAAAAAGCGGGCTTAGCCCGCTTTTTTTACATCTGCGAGTGGCATAAACAAGGCTTTTCGTTAATTATTCAATGGTTATAGTGAGCTTAAGGGTACCGCTATGTATGACAATCTGAAAAGTCTGGGCATTACTAATCCTGAAGAGATCGATCGTTACAGCCTGCGGCAAGAAGCCAACAACGATATCCTGAAAATCTATTTCCAGAAGGATAAAGGCGAGTTTTTTGCCAAGAGCGTGAAGTTCAAATATCCCCGTCAGCGTAAAACGGTTGTCGCCGATGGCGTCGGTCAGGGTTACAAAGAAGTGCAGGAGATCAGTCCCAACCTGCGCTACGTGATCGACGAACTGGATCAGATCTGCCAGAGAGATCGCAGCGAAGTCGATCTTAAACGCAAGATCCTCGATGATTTACGTCACCTGGAAAGCGTCGTGACCAACAAGATCAGCGAGATTGAAGCCGATCTGGAAAAACTGACGCGCAAATAAGTCGATTGTTGCCTGATAGCGCTACGCTTATCAGGCAATTAATCAATGCTGCTCATCCAGCTGCAACGCCACATACAGCAGCAGTCGATCGTCAAAATTCCCCAGATCCAGCCCGGTCAGCTCTGAAATACGGTTCAGGCGATACTCCAGCGTATTGCGGTGAATAAACAATGCTTTTGAGGTCGCCAGCGGCTGAACGTTATGTCGAAACCATGCCGATAATGTTCGACGCAGCAAACCGTTGTTATCCATCGCTTTCAGCCTTACCAGCGGGCGCGCCAGCTCATTGGCCTGCCAGCCGCCGCGCAGGCTGTCCAGCAGCACCGGCAGCATCAAGTCCTGATAGAAATAGCTCCGACTTTCCGGCATCCGCTGCTTGCCGACCATCATGGTGGTGCGCGCCGTACGATACGAACGGGCAATGCTGCCGGGCCCAGTAAAATAGTTGCCCAGCGACACGCGAAAACGCAGTTGTCCATTCTCTTTCATGCGGGCAATCAGTTGCTCAACGCGCTTGCGATGATCTTCAGCGTCCCAGCGACCAAACTGATTGAGCGCTGGTTTCAGCACCACCATCTCGGTCAGAGAAACAATCGCAATCAGATTATTACGTTCGGGTGTAGTCAACGCGTTCTGCAATTGCTGTAGCTCCGCCATCGCACTATCAACGCCAAGCTGACCGCTGTCGACCTCCACTACCGCCACCACGCGCGGCTGGTTCAAATCAATGCCCAATCGCTGTGCCCATTCCATCAGCGCCGGGGTATTCTCTTCCGCCTGAATCAGGTTCATCACCAGCTCTTCACGCAGACGGCTATCCTGCGCTAACAGATGCATCAGACGCGACTGTTCCAGCATCATTTCGGCGGTCATGCACACCAGTTCGCCATACTTGCGCAGATGTTCCGGCTCGCCGGTAAGACCGATAACGCCAACGATTTCGCCTTCCAGACGCAGCGGCAGGTTTATCCCCTGACGCACTCCATGTAAATGCCGGGCTACCGCATCGTCAATATCGACCACCCGACCTTGCGAAAGCACCAGCAGCGCGCCTTCGTGCAATTCACCAATTCGTTCGCGATCGCCGCTGCCAATGATCCGCCCGCGGGCATCCATTACGTTGATATTGGTATCAATGATGCGCATGGTTCGCGCTACGATATCCTGCGCCATTTTGGTATCAAGATGCCAGCCAGCCATAAACCCCTCCTGTGAGCAGAGCTCAAGCATAGGGAAGATAATAAGCGGCGGCATTGTGCAACTGCACAAAGCGAGAGGGAGAAGTATGGAGTTGTGGGAAGTATCACAAAAAGAAACCCCTTCCTGTGCAGGAAGGGGTTTAGTGAGATTACTGCATCAACAGATAGATGGAGCTGTCACCACGCTGAATGTTCAGCGCCAGTACAGCCGGTTTGCTGTCGAGGATTTTGCGCAGTTCGGCGATATTTTTCACCGGCTGCTGGTTCGCACCGATAATCACATCCCCTTTCTTCAGGCCAATCCGTGCAGCCGGAGAATTCGCTTTCACCTCGCTGACCACGACCCCTTTGTCCTGGCCTTTGTTGCTCATATCAGCCCCTTCAATGCCTTTGAAGATAGAGCTGGAATCAACCTGAGTCTGGCTGCTCTGCTGCAGTTCCAGATTCACAGTGACCGGTTTACCGTCACGCAACAGGCCAAGGTTAATTTTGCTGCCTACCGGCATCGTACCCACCTGCGCACGCAGGGCGGCGAAGCTGCTGATCGGTTTACCGTTCAGGGAGGTAATCACATCCCCGGCTTTAATACCTGCTTTCGCTGCGGAAGAGTTCGGCATCACCTGGCTGACAAATGCGCCACGCTGAGCATCAACTTTCATCGCTTTCGCCAGCTCAGAGCTCAGCTCGGTACCCATAATACCCAGCTCACCGCGTTTAACCTGACCAAACTCAACCATCTGCGACGTCAGGTTTTTCACCATGTTGCTCGGGATTGCAAAGCCGATACCGATGTTACCGCCGTCCGGCGCAAGGATCGCGGTGTTAATACCGATCAGCTCACCGTTCAGGTTGACCAGTGCGCCACCGGAGTTACCCCGGTTGATCGCGGCATCCGTCTGAATAAAGTTTTCGTAGTTTTCCGCGTTCAGGCCGCTACGGCCCAGCGCAGAAACAATACCGGAGGTCACGGTCTCACCGAGGCCAAACGGGTTACCAATTGCTACGGTGTAATCACCTACACGCAGCGCGTCGGAATCTGCCAGCTTAATCGCCGTCAGGTTTTTCGGATCCTGAATTTGGATCAGCGCGATATCGGAGCGCGGATCTTTACCCACGATCTTCGCATCAAATTTACGGCCATCGCTCAACTGAACCTTAATCACCGTGGCGTTATCCACCACGTGGTTGTTGGTCACGACATACCCTTTCGCGGCATCAATAATTACGCCGGAACCCAGCGCCATAAATTTCTGCTGCTGGCCGCCGCCGTTGTCAGCGCCCGGTGCGCCGCCCTGGCAGAACGGTGAACTCTGGAACGGTGAACCGTCCTGGCAGAATGGTGAATTATCACCGAAGAACTGCTGGAAATTACGCGGCATACGCGGCGTATTTACCGTCGTGCTCCCCTCGACGTTAATGCTTACCACCGATGGCATCACTTTTTCGAGCATCGGGGCCAGGCTTGGCATCTGTTGGGCGGTCATTGCTGAAGACGACGTCTCAGCCGCTGTGGCAGACAGGGGGGACAACGCCAAACCTAAACTCAGAGCCAGTGCACTCATTGCTAATGTGGTTTTTTTCATGTGTTTCGTTCTCGATTAACAGGTAACGCAAAATTGCTGTATACGTCAGAGTCGTTTTATAACGCTAAGTTCCAGAATTGAGTTTAAGGAAAAAGTAAAATTTTATTGGCCGTCTTTACAAATGAGTATTTATTGTTCTACGGCCATCAAGCGACGATATTCATCCCAGGCATACAGATCGGTCATCCCGCTGATATAATCCTGAATCAGCCGGCAGCGATAATAATATTCCATTACCGAAAACTCAGCGCAACCCGTTGATATTTTACTAACCGCCTCGACATAAGCAAGACGATGGCGAGTAGACAACTTCTGAAATAATCGTGATTCGATAGGAAAACGTTTAACTCTTTCATTGTCGACCAGCTCAGTAAAATCTGACTGGGACATTTTTAATAAAGGCTGATAGATCTCCAGCAACCCGCTGATCACCCGATACCCCTGCAATTCCAACTGCTCAACGTCCGGATGACTAAATACGTGTTTTATCGCCACATTTTTATAGACCCCCAGCAACTGACTAAAGCTACTGGCATCTTCTAACAGCGCGTGATTAAAGCTGCCGTCAAAAACCTGCGGTAAATTATCAATAAACCGCTGGGCTGCATACGGCACCAGTTTATTCAGCGTATTGACGCGTAAATACATAAAGAACTGATCTTCCGTGCTCCGGCTTAATGTATTTGACCGTGATTTCTCCCAGGCATTCTCAACAACCTGGCTAAACAGGGAACCTTTTTCGTGGTGCCCCCACGCCTCATGCAGATGGTGATAAAGTTGCTCGACGCTAAAGATTCTTTTCTCAACGGCATCTTCCAGGTCGGCCACGCAATAAGAGATATCATCGGCAGCTTCCATAATCCAGGTTAATGGAAAGCGACTGTAAGGCGCTAATGATAATTCTTTACGTAACCGTTCAATATACGGTTCTTCAGAAAGGTAATAGCCCGGTTTCTTCATTAAATAGTTATGCGTCGTAGGCGTACTTCCACGCCACCACGCCGGACGGGTATATTTTAAAATACCACCAACCTGGGCCCAGGTAAGATTCATACGCATCAAAGTATGCACCAGACGAATACCTTGGGCATTACCTTCAAAATGGCACAGGTCCTGGCGCACCTTACGGCGAATATCATTCAGCGACTCTTCGCCTTCGCGCAAACGTAACGCCGCCACCAGGCAGCGGTCGTCGCTGAGGGGCTGACTTTCCGCGTCGGCGGGATACAGCCGCTGGCGGAACCAGTCATTAATCGCCGCTTCACCAAAATGACCAAACGGCGGATTGCCAATGTCATGCATCAGGCACGACATTTCGACAATACTCTCAAACGGTCCCGTCAGTTCATCCAGACCATACTGCTCCAGCAGTTTTAGTTCTTTCAGTCGGCTGAGGATCTCTTTAGCGATATAGCGCCCAACTTGCTGAACTTCCATCGAGTGCGTCAGCCGCGTGCGCACCGCCGCGTTACGCTCCAGCGGAAAGACCTGGGTTTTTTGTTGCAGTCGGCGAATAGCCGGAGAATTGATAATACGTCCACGATCGCTTTCGAAAATACGCAGGATCTCATGCTCCGTCTTCACGCCCTGCGGCGAACGGTAACGACGATGCCAGTTTATTTTTTTTCGGAAATCGATCTGTACCATATCCTCTCCCGCCTGAGAAATGCGCTACCCCTTAAGCGCATGATAGACTATGCCCTCAAATCTGGCTTATCGCGAGTAAATCTATGAAAATCGGCATCATTGGTGCAATGGAAGAAGAAGTTACGCTGCTGCGTGACAAAATCGAAAACCGTCAGACCCTCTCTCTCGGCGGTTGTGAAATTTACACCGGCCAACTGAACGGTACAGAGGTTGCGCTACTGAAATCAGGTATCGGTAAAGTGGCGGCGGCGCTGGGCGCTACGCTGCTGCTTGAACGCTGCAAGCCGGATGCCATCATTAACACCGGTTCCGCGGGCGGCCTGGCCTCTACGCTGAAAGTCGGCGATATCGTGGTTTCTGACGAAGCGCGCTATCACGATGCCGACGTTACCGCCTTTGGCTATGAATTTGGTCAGTTACCGGGCTGCCCGGCTGGTTTTAAAGCCGATCCTGCGCTGATTGCTGCAGCAGAATCCTGCATTGCGCAACTCAATCTGAACGCCGTTCGCGGACTTATCGTCAGCGGCGATGCCTTCATTAATGGCTCCGTGGGTCTGGCTAAAATTAAGCATAACTTCCCGCAGGCCATTGCCGTTGAGATGGAAGCGACCGCGATTGCGCACGTTTGCCATAACTTCAATGTGCCGTTTGTCGTGGTTCGCGCCATCTCTGACGTCGCCGATCAGCAGTCCCATCTCAGCTTTGACGAGTTCCTGGTTGTTGCCGCGAAACAGTCAAGCCTGATGGTTGAAACGCTGGTACAGAAACTGGCGCATGGCTAAATTACTCTCCAGGGCGCTGGTCGCCCTGCTATTCACTCTTCCGGCGTTCCTGTACGCCGCACCGCGTGTTGTGACGCTTTCTCCTGCCAATACCGAACTCGCCTTTGCCGCCGGCATTACACCCGTAGGCGTCAGTAGCTACTCAAACTACCCGCCAGCGGCCAAAAATATCGAGGAGGTTTCCACCTGGCAAGGTATGAACCTTGAACGCATTGTGGCGCTTAAACCGGATTTAGTCGTCGCCTGGCGCGGGGGAAATGCTGAGCGGCAGGTGAATCAGCTGACCGCCCTGGGAATTAAGGTCATCTGGGTGGACGCCGTTACCATCGAGCAGGTCGCCGATGCGCTCCGCCAGCTGGCAGCGTGGAGCCCAAAGCCTGAGCAGGCTAAACAGGCGGCGCAAACCATGCTTGATGACTATGCTTTACTAAAATCTCGGTATGCCAACAAACCGAAAAAACGCGTGTTTCTCCAGTTTGGCGCAAATCCTCTGTTTACCAGTGGAAAAGGCTCCATTCAGCACGAAGTTCTTGAGGTATGCGGTGGAGAAAACATCTTTGCCGGCAGTCGGGTCCCCTGGCCACAGGTTAGCCGTGAGCAGGTCCTGGCACGAGCGCCCCAGGCTATTGTTGCAACCGGAGGACCAGGCGAAACTCTGAAAATTGAACAATACTGGGGAAACCAGCTAAAAATACCCATTATTACACTTAATAGTGACTGGTTCGAACGCGCGAGCCCGCGTATTATCCTCGCCGCAAAACAACTCTGTAATGCGCTTTCACAGATAAATTAGCGCCTGCCCCCACCAGGTCTGTTGTGAGGATTTAAAAATGCTCGTCTATTGGCTGGATATTGTCGGTACCGCGGTATTTGCTATCTCTGGCGTCTTACTGGCCGGAAAATTGCGGATGGACCCGTTTGGCGTCCTGGTCCTCGGGGTGGTTACCGCCGTTGGCGGCGGAACGATCCGCGATATGGCGCTGGATCATGGGCCGGTATTTTGGGTTAAGGATCCCACCGATCTGGTGGTGGCAATGATCACCAGCATGCTGACAATCCTGCTGGTACGTCAGCCACGACGTTTACCGAAGTGGATCCTTCCGGTGCTGGATGCCGTTGGCCTGGCTGTGTTCGTGGGGATTGGCGTCAATAAAGCATTTCTCGCAGGGACGGGCCCCCTGGTGGCGATCTGTATGGGGGTGATTACCGGCGTCGGCGGCGGGATCATTCGCGATGTGTTAGCTCGTGAAGTCCCGATGATTCTGCGCACCGAAATCTACGCCACGGCATGTATTATCGGCGGGATCGTGCATGCGACAGCGTTTTATACCTTTAATGTATCGCTGGAAAACGCCAGTATGATGGGGATGATCGTCACCCTGCTGATTAGGCTTGCCGCCATTCGCTGGCATTTGAAATTGCCGACGTTTGCACTGGATGATAACGGGCGCTGATGTGATGATGCAGAACATGTAGGCCGGATAAGGCGTTTACGCCGCCAACCGGCACATTGCCCGGTGGCGCTACGCTTACC
Organism: Citrobacter sp. XY323; assembly: GCF_025106035.1. NCBI lineage: Bacteria > Pseudomonadati > Pseudomonadota > Gammaproteobacteria > Enterobacterales > Enterobacteriaceae > Citrobacter > Citrobacter sp. XY323. The sequence continues at coordinate 483,249 of NZ_JANYUK010000006.1, read as the reverse complement.
GGGCCTACACCATCAGACCATCGGTATTACAGGCAGCAATCAGATGCTGAAAGAAGAACCACACCCGCAGGTGCTTTTCGCATTGGGGTTAGTCACAACGAAGCGGGAACCTTCCAGACCTTCGGTATAGTCAACCGCGCCGCCCACCAGATATTGCAGGCTCATCGGATCAACCACCAGACCCACACCTTGTTTCTCAATGGTCATATCACCATCGTTCACCTGATCATCAAAGGTGAAACCATACTGGAAACCGCTGCAACCACCGCCGGTGATATACACGCGTAATTTCAGATTCGGGTTATCTTCGTCAGCGATCAGGCTTTTTACTTTATTGGCTGCTGCTTCAGTAAATTGCAGTGGCAGCGCTACGTCATCACTCATATTTTGCTCCAAACGACATTGGCAATTGGGCAAATTATAACCCAATGGTTAAGGCCATTATCTAATACCCTGGTATTTCGTTCAAGTATTCTCGCCAGCAGCGGTACTCTGGCTTTTTGCCGCCTGCTCCGCTTCCTGTTTTGCCAGCGTGCGGGCAAGGATAGTCGAGTATAGCGGCTTTCCACCCATAAATTGGGCTAATAGTGTTGCGCCAAGACAGGTAATAATCATTGGCAAAATGAGCTGATAGTTATCGGTCATCTCCAGCACCAGTACAATACCGGTTAGCGGTGCACGTACCGAAGCCGCCAGCAAAGCCCCCATTCCGGCAATGGCAAAGGTTCCGGCCTCCAGATGATACTGTGGAAAAGAGGCCGCCGCGGCCATACCGAACGCGGTGCCAAGTAACGTACCCAGCGCCAGCATCGGGGCAAAAATCCCACCGGGCGCGCCGGACGAGAAGCACAACAGCGTGGTGATCACCCGGGTAATAAATATAAACAGCAGTAAACCGACGCTAAAATTACCCGCCGCGGCGATAGGAATCAGGTTAAACCCGCCGCCTGCCGCTTCCGGTTTAATTAATCCCAGGATCCCGCACAGGCCACCAATCGCGCCGCCCATCAGCACCCATTTTTTAATTTCACCGCCGTGGAAGCGCTGGAACATATCCTGGGTACGCAACACCATGGTGTTGAACAACGGCCCGACACAGCCAAAAATAAGCCCCAGCACAAGATACAGCCACAGCGTATTTACCGGCGCATTAGACAGCTTTCCGACTTCAATAATCGGTGCTTCACCGTTGAACACACGAAACACAATGCTCGACATAATAACGCCGGTAAACACGGCTTTGATCGAGACGAGGTTATAGCGAAACTGCGGGCGCATCTCTTCAATAATGAACAGGATCCCCGCCAGAGGCGCATTAAACGCCGCCGACAAACCCGCAGCCGCACCGGTGGCCAGCAGGGTATGTCGCGCTTCAGCGCTGCGCATGCGGAAAATATCCAGCACCATGCGCCCAATGTTCCCGCCTATCTGTACGGTCGGCCCTTCTCGCCCGAGCACCATACCGGCTCCCAGCGTGCCCATGCCGCCAATAAATTTCACCGGCAGAACGCGCCACCAGCGCACAGGTCGTAGCTCTTCCAGCGCGCCTTCAATCTCAGGGATCCCCGAGCCTCCCGCTTCCGGCGCAAATTTACGAACCAGAAAATAGCCGACCATCGCCAGCAATGCAGAGAGAATAAACGCCAGCGGCCACAGCAGAATGGCATGGTCCGCAACCTGGGCCAGGGCGCCAATGCGCTGATTTTGCACCCAGGTCACCGCTTTCTCAAATGCCACGCCAACAAGCCCCGTCACGGTACCGACAACGGCGGCCATCAACAGGATCGCCAGCGGCGTTTTATCGCGTTCCAGGAGTCGACGGATTTGATCCCTGCGGCGTAAACGCACAATTTGTTGTGCTTCAAAAGAGGGAGAGTCAGTCTTCATCAGATGATCATTAATTGGTAATACAAATACGGAATCGGCATTCTACTCGCACATTTCACGAAAATCCCCTGCAAATCGCATTGTTTCAATTGCGTAAAACTTTCATAACCTTCTCTGAATAACTAGAATAGCGGGCATTTACTTTTTCTACGAACCAGGACCCCATCCATGAGTAAGTCTGAAAATCTCTACAGCGCAGCACGCGAACTTATCCCTGGCGGCGTTAACTCCCCCGTTCGCGCCTTTACTGGCGTGGGTGGTACTCCGCTGTTTATCGAAAAAGCGGACGGCGCGTATCTGTACGATGTCGATGGTAAAGCCTATGTCGATTACGTCGGTTCCTGGGGACCGATGGTACTGGGCCATAACCACCCGGCAATTCGCAATGCGGTGATTGAAGCCGCAGAGCGCGGTTTAAGCTTCGGCGCGCCGACCGAGATGGAAGTGAAAATGGCGGAGCTGGTCACTGAACTTGTGCCGACCATGGATATGGTGCGTATGGTGAACTCCGGTACGGAAGCGACGATGAGCGCAATCCGTCTGGCGCGCGGTTTCACCGGTCGCGATAAGATCATCAAATTTGAAGGCTGCTATCACGGTCATGCCGACTGCCTGCTGGTTAAAGCTGGTTCCGGCGCGTTAACGCTGGGTCAGCCAAACTCCCCGGGCGTTCCAGCCGATTTTGCGAAACACACCCTGACCTGCACCTACAACGATCTCTCTTCCGTTCGCGCGGCATTCGAACAGTATCCGCAGGAGATCGCCTGCATTATCGTTGAGCCGGTCGCGGGCAACATGAACTGCATCCCGCCGCTGCCAGAATTCCTGCCGGGCCTGCGTGCCCTGTGTGATGAGTTTAGCGCGCTGTTGATCATCGATGAAGTCATGACCGGTTTCCGCGTGGCGCTGGCCGGTGCGCAGGATTATTACGGCGTCGTTCCGGATCTGACCTGCCTTGGCAAAATCATCGGTGGCGGGATGCCCGTTGGCGCATTCGGCGGTCGCCGTGATGTGATGGACGCGCTGGCGCCGACCGGTCCGGTGTATCAGGCGGGTACGCTTTCAGGTAACCCGATTGCGATGGCGGCAGGCTTTGCTTGTCTGAGCGAAGTGGCCCAGCCGGGTATTCATGAAACGCTGAACGAACTGACGACGCGTCTGGCGGAAGGTCTGCTGGAAGCCGCCGCAGAAACAAATATTCCGCTGGTGGTTAACCATGTGGGCGGGATGTTCGGGATTTTCTTCACCGATGCAGAAACCGTGACCTGCTATCAGGATGTGATGGCATGCGACGTTGAACGCTTCAAGCGTTTCTTCCACATGATGCTGGATGAAGGGATTTACCTGGCGCCGTCCGCCTTCGAAGCGGGATTTATGTCCGTCGCGCACAGTGAAGACGATATCAATAACACCATCGACGCCGCGCGCCGGGTGTTTGCGAAATTGTAAAAGAGAACGTCCAGAAATAATGTAAGCCGGGTAAGGCGAAGCCGCCACCCGGCTTTTTTATTGCCGAATGGCGACGCAACCTAGATAGAAGGGATAAACCTCAGCGACTCTGCTTACGTAGCAGATAGATAAAGTACGGCGCGCCAATAAACGTCGACAGTAATCCTGCCGGGATCTGATACGGAAACAGCACCATCCTGCCGCACCAGTCAGCAAAGACCAGCAGCACACCTCCCGCCAGCGCCGAAATCAGCATATGCGGCATCGCCCGACGAAACCCCATCATTCGGGCAATATGCGGAGCCATCAGCCCGACAAAACTCAACGGTCCAATGGTCATGGTTGCTGTCGCCGTCAGTCCCGCAGCCAACAGCAGTAACCCCACGCGTGACGGCGTGATCGCCATACCCACCGCACGCGCCGTATCGCCGCCGAGCGGTAAAATCGTCAGCCAACGACGGCACAGCGGCGTCAGCGCCAGCAGGATAACCATCACAATCCCGGTGCGCAGTACCTGTTCGCCCGTCGCGTTATAGGTTGAGCCGGAGATCCAGGTCAGCACGCCCGCCATACGCGGATCGCCGCTGGCCTGCAGCATCATCAACAACATAGTAAACGCCGTACTGAGCGCCATCCCTGCCAGCAGCATACGGTGCGGCGAAAAACCACCGCGCCCGGCGGCAATCATAATGATAAGCAAGGTGACCGCAGCCCCGAGACTCCCTGCGGGCAGCAGCCAGCCAAAGGCATTTCCGGGGACCAGAAACAGCATTAACACCACGCCAAATGCCGCGCCGGAGCTAATGCCCAGAACTTCCGGGCTCGCCATTGGGTTTCCGGTCAGACGCTGAATAATACAGCCCGCTACCGCCAGCATCACCCCGGCAATCAACGCCGCCAGAATACGTGGCCAGCGCCAGGGCATCAGTTCATCCAGCATCGCGCCGCTGGCCCATGTCCAGCCGTGCGCATCGCGGCCAAACGACAGCGCCACCACCAGAGTCAGCAGCAAAACCACCCCGCCCGCCAGCGCAAACATCAGTACATTCTGACGCTCCGCGGCGATACGGTTGCTGGCATTCATATCCGGTGCGCTCATACTTCTAAGGCGCGGCAACAACCACAGCAGCAATGGCGCGCCAATCAGCGCCGTCACCGAACCGGTGGAGACCTCCATCCATACGCGGGTCAGCCACAGAATGATTTGGTCAGAGAGCCAGAGGATCAACGCACCAATCAGCGGGGCCAGCATCAGACGCGCCAACAGACGCCGCGCGCCGAGCATTTTCGCCAGCAGCGGTGCAAAGAGGCCAATAAAGCCGATAATCCCAACCGCGTTAACCAGCAAGGCGCTGATGACAATCGCCAGCGATAAGGCCGCCAGGCGCGCCAGCGACAACGCCAGACCGAGGTTACGCGCCACGCCGTCATCCAGTCCCATCAGCGTCATTGGACGCAACAGCAGCAGAGTCAGCATCACGCCGCCCAGCAGTTGCGGCCACAGTCGCTGTACGCCGCTCCAGTCGGTTTGGGTTAGCGTGCCGCTGCTCCATAAAAACATGCTTTGCAGTTGATCGTGATGGAAGATAACCATCAACTGGTTAATCGCCCCGCAGTACAGGCTGACCACCAGTCCGGCAAGGATTAACGTCACCGGAGAAAGACGTTTACCCCAGGCGACGCCAAACACCAGCGCCCCAACGACACAAGCACCTGCCAGCGCAGCAAATTGCGTGGTGAGCGCACCGGGAATAGCCCACAGCGTCGTGACGGTAATGCCCAACTGCGCACCGGTCGCAACACCTAGCGTGGTTGGCTCCGCCAGTGGGTTACGCAGCACCTGCTGAAACAATACGCCGACCAGTCCCAGCCCGGCACCGACCAACAGCGAAATCGCCAGCCTCGGCAGCAGGCTGTAGTGGAAAACCATCTGTTTAATGGCATCGATATCCGGTGACCAGATAGCCTGTTGCCACTGGTTGCGCGGTAGCGCAACGGAGAAGTTAACCCATGTGAGCCAACAGGCGGCAACAAACAGAACCGTCAGTAGGAGAATGGGGAACAGCGCGATACGTTTACTCACGCTTTGCCTCCCAGCGCATTATCCAGAATGCGGGCAAAATGCATGGCTGATAGCGTTGCGCCATAGAACCAGACGGCCGGCACGCGCTGAAAACGTCCGCTGCGAACAAAGGGCATCGCCTGCCACAACGGCGTAGACATCAGTGCAGCCATCTCTTTATCGTTGCCGTGCTCAAAGCACAATACATCGACATCCGGAAAAGCAGCCAGACGGTCAATACTCACGGCAGTGCTGCCCCAAAAGTTTGTCTCTCCCTGCCAGGCGTTGGGGATCCCATATTCGTCCAGCACGTCCTGAAACAGGCTGTTTGGGCCAAACACCAGCATATGCCGCGAATCAAGCAGGGAGGTGAGAAGCACAGGGCGCGCGCCGCGTTGAATGAAGCGCGGCTTCAGGCTGGCAATAAAATGATCGTACTCAGTCAGATGGCGTTCAGCAGAGTCCTGCAGATTAAACAATTGCGCCATTTCCTGCAGCGATTGTCGCGCAACGATCAGCGGTTTTTTACCGTCGCTGAAGTTAAATCCCCGTCCAGGCGCAATACGCGCCAGCTTTTCCGGGGAAGGACCATAGCCTGCCGACCAGAGCAAAAACGAGGGTTTCATTTCGGTCAGCAGTTCGAGATTGGGTTCCGTGCGTAGCCCAACATCAATCACCGAGTCCGGTAGAGGTGGCTCACTGACCCACAGCTTGTAGTTAGGGATATCCGCAATGCCATACGGCGTAATACCCAGCGCCAGCAACAACTCTACCGGCAGCCATTCCAGCGCCACAATACGCTGCGGATCAATCGCCGCGGCGGACGCCGTATTCATCCGCCACAGCAGCGGCGAGAGCGCCATCGCCGTAAGCAGACGCCGACGGGTAATATGATGTAATTCAATCATTAATAGACAAAACTCACAGGTGCGGCACCGGCCGGATGCGGCAAAATGCCCATCGGGATACCGTAAATCTGTTCCAGAGTTTCACTGCGCATCAGTTCAGCAGGCGTTCCTTGCGCAATCATTTCACCACCGCGCAGCGCAACTAAGTAATCGCAGTAGCGGGCCGCCATGTTGATGTCATGCAGCACCGCAATCACCGTTAGCCCACGCTGCTGGCTTAAGCGATGCACCAGCGCCAGCACGTCAACCTGATGAGCGATATCCAGCGCGGAAGTCGGCTCATCAAGCAGCAGACAGCGGCTGTCCTGCGCCACCAGCATGGCAATCCACGCACGCTGACGTTCTCCGCCGGACAGGCTATCCACCAGGCGGTGCGCCAGCGGTTTTAAGCCGACCAACGAAATAGCTTCTTCTACTTTCTCTCTGTCGGCAACGCCAAAACGTCCCAGCGCCCCGTGCCACGGATAGCGGCCAATCGCCACCAGTTCACGCACCGTCATCCCTTCGGCCTGAGGCAACTGCTGCGGCAGATAGGCGACCTTGCGGGCAAACGCTTTACTGCTCCAGTTCTCCAGCGGCTGTTCGTCGAGCAGGATTTCACCTTCCGACGGCGGCTGATGACGTCCCAGCATTTTCAATAACGTCGATTTTCCGGACCCATTGTGGCCGATAAGGCCGGTTACTTTCCCCACCGGAAAAGTTAATGAGAGAGGATGCAACAGCGTGCGGCCAGGCACACGAAAGGAGACATTACGCAACGCAAAAGTGGTGTCGGGATGGGATCTGTTTTCCTGCATAGCAGCCAACTTGTAAAACGGGCACGCAAAGCGTGCCCAAAAAGAAATTAGAAACGGAAGGTTGCGGTTGCAACGACCTGACGTTCTGCGCCCCAGAAGCAGCCATAGGTTTGGAAGCAACTAGAAACGTATTCACGATCCAGCAGGTTGGTAACGTTGACAGCAACACTAGAGCCAGCCATACCAAAACGCGCTAAATCGTATTTCACGACAGCATCCATTACAGCAGCACTTCCCACTTTAAAGGTGTTTGCAGGATCTCCATAGCTTGAACCGATAAAACGTCCACCGGTTCCCAGGGTCAGTCCCGACAGAACGCCTTCGTTAAAGGTATAGTCGCCCCAGAGTGATGCCATATTTTCAGGAACTTGTTCTACGTTGTTCCCTTTGAGATTGGTGTCCTTAGTGTACTCCGCATCAGTGTAAGTATATGAAGCAGTCACATTGATATTGGCATTCAAGGCCGCTTTAGCTTCAAATTCAAAGCCCTGAGAACGTACTTCGCCTGACGGAACTTGCAGATTCGAGTTGGTCGGATCGGTTGTCAGCGTATTCGTCTTCGTCAGATGATATGCCGCAGCCGTAATAACCACAGGCAGATCTTTCGGCACATATTTTACACCCGCTTCATACTGTTCACCCTTGGATGGCGCAAAAGCCATGCGTGGAGTGCTGTAGAGATCGAATGCGTTTGGTTCAAATGACTGGCTATAGCTAACGTACGGAGAAATACCATTATCAAACAGGTAGTTTACACCGCCACGCCATGTGAACTGATGATCGTTACGCTCAATATAACCCGCTTGCGGAGTGGTTGAATTCTGACGAATCGTCGTCGCTTGCTGTGACCAGTCATAACGACCACCCAGCGTAAAGACCCACTTATCCCATTCCGCCTGATCCTGGATGTAGATACCGGTTTGTTTGGTTTCGTTCATCTGATAAGGCTCGGTAGAGTCGAAATCAAAATCTTCCAGAGGCTGTGGGTTATAAAGATCCAGAACAGGAGCTGTGCCAAATTTAGCATTGATATCATTACGCATACGCATGAAGTCAACACCTGTCAGCAACGTATGGTCCACCGTTCCTGTCGCGAAATTGCTCTGCAACTGGGTATCAACACTGAAGTTCTGCAAACGTTCATCATCGACAACCGTGCCACGACCAAGATAATGGTCGCGCTGATCGGCCGGAATTGCCTGGCAAGGCGCGTTAAACGCATTTGTTGTACAGATACCCGTACCGTACACGCTCTGCTGCGACGTTTTCATTTCAGCAAAACGTAAATTCTGCCGGACAGTGAAGGTGTCATTAAAGTCGTGTTCAAAGCTGTACCCCACCATTTTCTGATTGCGGGAATAAGTATTATTTGAAGCACCTTCATTAAAATCAGTCGGCAAACGCTTGCCGTTAGGTAGCGGTTCAACCGTACCTTCCTTCGGCAACCAACCGTAGTAACCCGTTTCGGGTTCATTCTGGAAATAAGAAAGGAATGTAAAGTTAGTCTTGTCGTCAGGACGCCATGAGAAGGACGGAGCAACGGTATAACGCTGTGATTCAGAACCTTGCTGCTGCTCATTTGTGGAACGAGCCAGACCGGTTAAACGGTAAGAGAATTCACCGTTATCGTCCAATGCATCACTAAAATCAAATCCTGTCTGGAACAGATTATTTGTTCCCATTTTAAACTGAACTTCTTTTAGCGGCTCGGTGGTTGGACGTTTGCTGACCATCGAAATAATACCGCCAGGGTTACTCTTACCGTACAACACGGAAGTTGGCCCACGCATCAACTCTACACGCTCCAGCATGTAAGGATCGATAACCGCGTCGTTATAGAAGTTCCCTTGTAGCTTCAGACCATCCAGATAGTTGTTCTGGCTTAAACCGACAGAGGTAAAACCACGGATGCTGACAAAATCGTATGTATTTGAAGCACCACGATTACTGACCACAACCCCTGGGGTATAACCCAGCGCTTCCTTGACGGAACGAGACTGATGGATCTGCATCTCTTCGTTTGTCACTACCGAAACAGACTGTGGCGTCTTTTCGATCGGCGTGTCGGTTTTGGTAGCGGTGGCGGAACGCTTCGCGGCAATTGTCGGCGAAGGCCCCCATGCGCTTTCTTGTGCGGCAGGTGCAGCAGTTACGGTGATGGTTTCTTCTTTCGGGTCAACCGCCGCCTGTGCATAGACAGACATGCCGCTAACCGCTGTGGCTACCACTACTGCGATTTTACGCAGCGATGAACTTGGCTGAGCAGTTTTAAGACGCGCCATTGGTATTTCTCTGATGAAAGTGAATGATAACGTAAACGAGAATTATTATTATAACGGCAGCATAATATTCGAAACTCTGGCGAGATAGCAAGCAATACGCGTCCCTACTAAAACTGAGGGGTTAAGAAATAACCAGATGAAAAGAAAGGGTTAATAAATTAGGCTGGAATGTTATTCGGCCCTGAGAATGGACCAAAGAAGAAAAACCCGCCGAAGCGGGTTTTGAGCAATATCAGTTACTGCCGAACATATCCTTTATCCAGCCAGCGACACCGTCGCTATCTTTCTTTTCCTGCTGCGCCGGTTGTTGCTGCTGCTGTTGAGGCTGCTGCTGCGGCGTTGACTGATCGAACGGATTCCCGGTCGGCTGTTGCATCATTTCACCCTGCTGACACAGCGAATCAGGATCGGTAGTCCATACCGGAAGCGTACGCATCCCCCCGCTACAAACGAAGTTACCGTCGTAGTCCACGCCCATATCCACCACATCTTCCGGCGGCGTCAGCACCAGCGGTGTTGGCGTCTGGTTGGCAAGATAACGCTGATAAATCGACATCGCACCGCTGGCACCGTACAGCTTGGTTGGCTGGTTGTTATCACGGCCCACCCAGGTGATGGTTACCTGGCTGCCGTCGATCCCGGCAAACCAGGTATCCACGTTGTTGTTAGTGGTCCCGGTTTTCCCTGCCAGATGAAGCCCAGGATATTTCGCGCCAAGCTGGCGGCCCGTACCACGCTGAACCACCTGTTGCATGGTCCACAGCGTCATATACGCCGCCTGCGCCGGAACGGCACGCTCGGCCTGCGGGAAGCTCTGATACAGCACCGTACCATCTTCGGCAATCACCGAACGCAGCGCCGACAGCGGCGCGCGGTTCCCGCCGCTGGCGATAGTCTGGAACGCCTGCGCCACTTCGATCGGCGTCAGGTTCAACGCCCCCAACAGCATGGCTGGAACCGGATTAAGCTGATCTTTCGGCGCGCCCAGCTTCAGCCAGGTATCGGTGACGGCAGGCAGGCCCAGCGCCATCCCCAGATTTACCGTTGGCACGTTCATTGAGCGCGTTAACGCATCCACCAGCATCACTTTTCCGCTTTCGCTATAGCGACGGTCATCGTTCTGCGGCGACCACACCTGGCCGTTAGGCTGACGCAGCGCAATCGGGGCATCGGCAATCCAGGTATTCAGACGATACAGCTTCGGCTGGCTGAGCGCGGTCAGATAGGTCGCTGGTTTAGCCAAAGAACCAATCGAACGACGTGCCTGCATCGCACGGTTATAACCAGCGAACTGCGGTTCTGCCCCACCGACCATGGCACGCACTTCGCCGCTGAAGCGGTCGACCACCACAATCGCGGTTTCCAGATCGCTCAGCTTACGTTGTTTCTTCAGCACCGGAATACCTTCCACCGCCGCTTTTTCTGCAGCATCCTGCGCCACGGAATCAAAGGTGGTGAAAATCTTCACGCCGGAGAGGTCTTTAACTTTATCGCCCAGCTTCGCCTGTAGCTCCTGGCGCACCATCTGCATAAAGGCGGGCTGCGGTGAGATCACCCCACCACGCGGCTGTACGCCTAACGGACGCGCGCTCAGCATGTCATAAAGATCCTGGTCGATAATCTGCTGCTGCTGCAGCAAACGCAGCACCAGGTTACGACGCTCCAGTGCCAGCTTCGGGTTACGCCACGGGTTATAGATTGACGCCCCTTTAACCATCCCTACCAGCAGCGCCTGCTGGTCGAGGCTCAGCTCTTCCACCGGACGGCCAAAGTAGTAGAGGCTCGCCAGCGGGAAGCCGCGGATCTCATTGTCACCGCTTTGACCGAGATAGACTTCGTTCATGTACAGCTCAAGAATGCGGTCTTTGCTGTAACGCGCATCCATGATCAGCGCCATATAGGCTTCGTTGGCCTTACGCCAATAGGAACGTTCGCTGGACAGGAACAGGTTTTTCACCAGTTGCTGGGTCAGCGTACTGGCCCCTTGTACCGTGCGCCCCGCCGTCAGGTTCGCCAGCACCGCACGGCCAATGGAATAGAGGCTGATACCGTCATGCTCATAGAAGTGACGATCTTCGGTCGCCAGCAGCGTGTCCACCAGCAGATCCGGGAATCCACTGCGCGGGACAAACAGGCGCTGCTCACCGTTAGGCGAAGAGAGCATGGTAATCAGCCGCGGATCGAGACGGAAGAAACCGAACTGGCGGTTGTTATCCATATTCTCGATGGTATCCAGATGGTCGCCATCAAAGGTCAGACGCGCGCGCACCTGCCCTTCTTTACTGTCCGGAAAATCAAACGGGCGACGGATCATCTCGATGCTTTTCGCCTGCACGGTGAATTCGCCAGGGCGCGTCATTTTCGTCACCTGACGATACTGCGTAGCCTCCAGCAGTTTCACCATCTCGTTCTTGCCGATCGGCATTTCTGGCTCAAGGTTAACCATACGGCCATATACTGCCGCAGGAAGCTGCCAGACTTTACCATCTATACGGCTGCGAATTTTTTGGTCCAGATAAACGCCGTAAATGGCGATCAGCACCAAAAAAACAATCGACAGTTTTACCAGCAGCCAGAACCAGCCGCGTTTACCACGAGGCTTACGCCCTTTGCCTTTACCCTTACGCGGCATCGGTTCTTCATCCTCATAGTCATCATCATCATAATCGTCGTCATACTCTTCATCTCTGAGTTGACGACGGCTCACCTTTTGTTTCACCGGACGCGAGGGTTTCCCTTTACGTCCAATTGGCTCGCGGTCATTCCCGGCCATGCTTTTTCTCCGCAACATTCAGGCGCAAGGGCCCGATTCTCTGTTCTTCCGTCAGTTAACAGAAGAAGAAATCTCTCAATTTACTGCCGTGTTTATACCGGATGACGGCTTCGCTTTATCCGGGCTACAGTTTCATTACGAATACTTCTTTGTTCGCCGCGTTGGCGCGGTATTAGCTGGATCATCCGGCCAGACATGTTTGGGATAGCGCCCTTTCATCTCTTTTTGCACCTCACGGTACGATCCCTGCCAGAACGCGCTCAAATCACTCGTTACCTGCAGCGGTCGTTGGGCCGGAGACAGCAGTTCCAGCACCAGCGGCACGCGCCCCTCGGCGATGGTTGGGGTCTTCGCTTCACCAAACATTTCCTGCATCCGAACCGCCAATACCGGAGGGTTATCCTCATGATAGCGAATGGCAATCCGGCTTCCCGTCGGCACAGTGTAATGCGCTGGCAGTTCACTATCCAGACGTTGCAGCATTGACCAATCCAGCAAACCGCGCAACGCCTGACCCACATTTAGCGCTTTTAACGCGCGTAACGAGTGCACACCGCTCATGTGCGGCAGCAGCCAGCTCTCCAGCGTCGCCAGCAGAGAATCCTCATCTACCGCGGGCCAGTTATACTCTGGCAACCAGTTTGCCGCACATTGCAGACGCAGGCGAAACTGCTCGGCTTCCGGCGTCCAGTTGAGCACACTTAGCCCTTTATCGCGAATGCCGTTCAACATCGCCAGGTGCAACTCCTCTTCCGAGGGTTTGGCCAGCGCCTGTACTTTTACCGTTAGCTGGCCAATGCGCGACCGACGCAATGCTTTTAACGTTCCCTGAGTTTCATCCCATTCGATGGTGTCAGATTGTTGTAGCAGTTCAGGGCATGCCTGTATCAGCGCTTCGATATCCAGCGGCAGAGCCAGCAGAATACGCGCATCCGGCGAAGCGCTGCCCTGCAGTAACAGCGGCGCAATCAGCCATTCATGGCGTCCGGAGGCGTCATCGGCATCCAGCATTGCCCCCATGCCATTCGCCAGTTGATAGCGCCCTTCCAGCCCGCGCCGACGCGCGATCCGATCGGCAAACGCCTGCGCCAGTAATGAGGGGAGCAGCGCGCTGTCCGGCTGTCCGCTGCGAACGTTAAGCCGTTTCAGTAATTGTTGGCTGCGCTGCTGCCAGGCGGGCTGATTTCGTGAAAACGCTACAGCCAGATCGGTACTGCCACCGCGCGGCGGCTCTTCCAGAATCGCAGCCAGTTTTGCCGCCGTTGCCGCTTCATTGTCATTGTTGGCGCTAACCAGCATAGCCACTAAACGGGGGTCGTTACCCAACGTCGCCATTTTCTGCCCCCTGGCGCTGAGCCTGTCACCCTCAAGCGCCCCCAGCATCTGCAGCAGCCGTTTTGCCGCCTGCAGGTTGATGGCGGGCGGGGTATCCAGCCAGTTCAGTTGCTCAGGGTCGGTGCATCCCCATTGCAGCAACTCCATCAGCAGTCCGGACAGGTCGCACTGTAAAATCTCCGGTTCTCCCTGTGCAGCCGCTCTTTCCGCCTGCTCTTTGGCAAGCAAATGTAGGCAGATACCAGGTTCCAGACGGCCCGCTCGTCCCGCTCGCTGGGTCATCGAGGCCTGGCTTATGCGTTGGGTAATCAGTCGCGTTAAACCGGTACGCGCATCATAGCGCGCCACGCGCTCCTGGGCGCAGTCCACCACCAGCCGGATGCCTTCGATCGTTAAGCTGGTTTCGGCAATATTGGTCGCCAGCACCACTTTGCGCTTGCCTTGCGGAGCGGGCAAAATCGCCTGACGCTGCTCGGCAAGCGTCAGCGCGCCGTACAGTGGGCACAACAACACATCGCTGCCCACACGCGTTGCCAGTTGCTCCTGCACGCGCTGGATTTCCCCTACACCCGGTAAAAACAGCAGCAGCGACCCGCTTTCATGGCGCAGGAGTTCTGCCGTCGCTATCGCTACCGCTTCAGCAAAACGCAGATGCGCCGCCAACGGCTGATATCGTCGCTCAACGGGAAATGCGCGGCCTTCAGAAACGATCGTCGGCGCATCGGGCAACATCTGCTGCAAACGCTCGTTGTCCAAAGTGGCAGACATGATCAACAGTTTCAGATCGTCACGCAGCCCTTGCTGCACATCCAGCAACAGCGCCAGCGCCAGGTCGGCCTGCAAACTCCGCTCGTGAAATTCGTCGAGGATGACCAGCCCAACGCCCGTCAATTCGGGGTCGCGCTGGATCATGCGCGTCAGAACCCCCTCCGTCACCACCTCAAGGCGGGTCTGCGGCCCTACGCAGCTTTGCGCACGCATGCGATACCCCACGGTCTCGCCAGGCTTTTCATTCAGCAATTCCGCCAACCGCTGCGCCACATTGCGTGCTGCCAGACGCCGCGGCTCCAGCAAAATAATCCGTCCCTTGATACCGCGATGTTCAAGGAGTCGCAACGGCAGCCAGGTTGATTTCCCGGCACCGGTCGGCGCCGTCAGCAAAACCTGCGACGAGGCATCAAGGGCGGTAAGTAGTTCAGGCACTACGGCGGCAACGGGCAACGACGTCACAAATGACTCCAGAGGGTTAACATTCTTCGCGCTGCATTGTAGCATCGCGTTAATTCATAACCGAGTATCCATCATGTCTGAGCCAAAAAGGCTGTTCTTTGCGATTGAATTGCCTGGCGAGGTTCGGGAGCAGTTAATCCACTGGCGGGCCGCGCAGTTCCCCCCTGAAGCGGGTCGTCCCGTCGCCGCCGATAATCTGCATCTGACGCTCGCCTTTTTGGGCGACGTCAGCGCTGAGAAGCAGCATGCGTTAACGCAGCTTGCGGGGCGTATTCGCCAGCCGGGTTTTACGCTCAAACTCGACGATGCCGGGCAATGGCTGCGCTCGCGTGTCGTGTGGTTGGGAATGCGTCAGCCGCCGCGCGGGCTGCTGCAGTTGGCGAACATGTTGCGGGCACAAGCCGCACGCAGTGGGTGCCACCAGAGCCCGCAGCCTTTTCACCCGCATATCACGCTGCTGCGTGACGCCGGTCACGCGGTATCTATCCCTCCGCCAGGGTTTGGCTGGTCGTTTCCGGTAACGGAGTTTGGGCTTTACTCCTCCTCATTCATGCGAGGACGCACGCGTTACACGCAGTTGCAACGCTGGACGCTGACTGAATAATCAAAGGAACTGTTCATGCAATTTTCTCCACCTTTACAACCTGCAACGCTCATTCAGCGCTATAAGCGTTTTTTAGCGGATGTGATCACACCGGATGGCACAACGTTAACGCTACACTGCCCCAATACGGGAGCGATGACCGGCTGCGCAACGCCGGGAGATACTGTCTGGTATTCGACATCAGAAAATACCAAACGAAAATATCCACATACCTGGGAATTAACGCAAACCCAATCCGGTGCACTTATTTGTGTTAACACGCTGTGGGCCAATAGATTAACGAAAGAGGCTATTCAGCGTTCGTTAATTTCGGAAGTTTCAGACTACAGCACCTTGAAAAGTGAAGTAAAATACGGCGCCGAAGGGAGCCGCATCGACTTTTTGTTACAGGCGGATTCCCGACCTGACTGCTATATTGAAGTGAAATCAGTCACGTTGGCGGAAAAAGATCAGGGTTATTTTCCCGATGCCATCACTGAACGAGGTCAGAAACATCTTCGGGAATTGATGAGCGTAGCGGCCGAAGGCAAGCGCGCGGTGATATTTTTCGCGGTGTTGCATTCAGCCATTACACGGTTTTCACCCGCGCGCCATATCGATGCAAAATATGCGCAATTATTAGTTGAAGCACAGCTTAAGGGGGTAGAAATTCTGGTTTATAAAGCGGAACTTTCTGCCCATGGTATGACTCTTAAAGAGCCGTTGCCCATTACCTTGTAATGGTGTAAACATTCGGTTAATTAGTATTCTGGGCGCGTGGGCAAATACGCTTTTCCTCACAGGGTTGTCAAGTGTTACGTTTAGATAATTGCTATCCGGAAAAGCATCTGCTATTTATAGCGACCTGATTTTTCCCCCGAACATGGGGATCGATAGTGCGTGTTAAGGAGAAGCAACATGCAAGAAGGGCAAAACCGTAAAACATCGTCCCTGAGTATTCTCGCCATCGCTGGGGTGGAGCCGTACCAGGAGAAACCGGGCGAAGAGTATATGAACGAAGCCCAGCTGTCGCACTTCAGGCGTATTCTTGAGGCATGGCGTAATCAACTTAGGGATGAAGTTGATCGCACCGTATCTCATATGCAAGACGAAGCGGCTAACTTCCCTGATCCGGTGGACCGCGCCGCACAGGAAGAAGAATTCAGCCTTGAGCTGCGTAACCGTGATCGTGAGCGCAAACTGATCAAAAAGATCGAGAAGACGCTGAAGAAAGTAGAAGACGAAGATTTCGGCTACTGCGAATCATGCGGCGTAGAAATTGGTATTCGCCGTCTGGAAGCGCGTCCGACAGCCGATCTGTGCATCGACTGTAAAACGCTGGCAGAAATCCGCGAAAAACAAATGGCAGGTTAATTCCGGTCATTTTTACCACGTTTACTACAGGCGGGAGCTTCTCCCGCCTTATTATTTGTTAGCCCGCAAAATGAGCGATTCACATTATATTGGCCGCTTCGCCCCTTCCCCCTCTGGCGAACTCCATTTTGGTTCACTGATTGCCGCCCTCGGGAGTTACCTGCAGGCCCGTGCTCGTCGCGGAATCTGGCGGGTACGCATTGAAGATATTGACCCCCCTCGTGAAGTTCCCGGTGCTGCAGACACGATTCTGCGTCAGCTGGAACATTACGGACTGCACTGGGATGGCGATATTTTATGGCAATCCCAGCGTCATGACGCCTACCGCGAGGCGCTGGCCTGGCTGCATCTGCAGGATCTAAGCTATTACTGCACCTGTACGCGCGCGCGTATTCAAAGCGTCGGCGGTATTTACGACGGTCATTGCCGTGAGCTACGCCACGGGCCTGAACAGGCGGCGGTCCGCATTAAGCAACGCCATCCGGTGATGCAGTTTACGGACCAACTGCGCGGTGTGATTCAGGCTGATCCGCGGCTTGCAAAGGAAGATTTTATTATTCACCGTCGCGACGGGCTGTTTGCCTATAACCTCGCGGTGGTGGTAGACGACCACTTCCAGGGCGTGACGGAAATTGTGCGCGGTGCCGATCTTATCGAACCGACGGTACGGCAAATTTCGTTGTATCAACAGTTCGGCTGGCAAGCGCCGGACTATATTCATCTGCCGCTGGCGCTCAACGAACAAGGCGCTAAACTTTCAAAACAAAATCATGCACCTGCACTGCCGCAAGGCGATCCACGCCCGGTGATTGTTGCTGCGCTGCGCTTTCTCGGCCAGCACTCCGATATCCCGTGGCAGGAGATGCGCGTGGATCAGATTCTCACGTTTGCCATTGAAAACTGGAGTCTGACAGCGGTGCCAGAATCGGCGATCGTAAATCCGCCATTCTCAAATGCATCATGCTGAGCTATGATTAGCCGCTATTTTTACACAGCAACACTTGTTCTGATTGAAGTTTGACACTACCGAGGTGCACTATTTTTACCCGAGTCGCTAATTTTTGCCGCAAGGTGCTAAGCCGCGAGGAGCGCGAGGCCGAGCTCGCCGTCGCCCGTCCACATATGACGGTAATCCCGCGTGAGCAGCACTCTATCTCCCGCAAAGATATCAGTGAAAATGCCCTGAAGGTAATGTACAGGCTCAATAAGGCCGGATACGAGGCATGGCTGGTTGGCGGAGGCGTACGCGATCTTTTGCTGGGCAAAAAGCCGAAAGATTTTGATGTCACGACTAACGCCACGCCAGATCAGGTACGAAAACTGTTTCGTAACTGTCGTCTGGTTGGTCGCCGTTTCCGTCTGGCCCATGTCATGTTTGGCCCGGAAATTATCGAAGTGGCAACTTTCCGTGGTCATCATGAAGGCAGCGAGTCCGATCGCACAACCTCACAGCGCGGACAAAACGGTATGCTGCTGCGCGACAACATCTTCGGCTCCATCGAAGAAGATGCCCAGCGTCGCGACTTCACAATTAACAGCCTGTATTACAGCGTGGCCGATTTCACCGTGCGTGATTACGTTGGTGGCATGCAGGATCTCGAAGAGGGCATCGTTCGCCTGATCGGTAATCCGGAAACGCGCTACCGCGAAGACCCTGTACGTATGCTGCGGGCCGTGCGCTTTGCCGCCAAGCTCGACATGCGTATCAGCCCGGAAACCGCTGAGCCAATCCCGCGTCTGGCAACACTGCTTAACGATATTCCCCCCGCACGCCTGTTTGAAGAAGCACTCAAACTGTTACAGGCGGGCTATGGGTATGAAACCTATAAAAAACTGCGTGAGTACAGCCTGTTCCAGCCGCTGTTCCCCACCATTACGCGCTATTTCACCGAAGACGGTGACAGCCCAATGGAACGCATCATCGCTCAGGTGCTGAAGAATACCGATAACCGCATCCACAATGATATGCGCGTTAACCCGGCGTTCTTGTTCGCCGCCATGTTCTGGTATCCGTTACTGGAAGCTGCGCAGAAAATTGCCCAGGAAAGCGGTCTGGCTTATTACGATGCCTTCGCACTGGCGATGAACGACGTACTGGATGAAGCCTGCCGCTCGCTGGCGATCCCGAAACGTCTGACCTCGCTGACCCGTGATATCTGGCAGTTGCAGCTACGCATGTCTCGTCGCCAGGGCAAACGCGCCTGGAAGCTGATGGAGCATCCGAAGTTCCGCGCCGCTTACGATCTGCTGGCCCTGCGTGCCGAAGTGGAAAACAACGCTGAGCTGCAGCGTCTGGCGCAGTGGTGGGGAGAATTCCAGGTTTCAGCACCGCCGGAACAAAAAGGCATGCTCAACGAACTCGACGAAGAACCGGAGCGCCGTCGTCATCGTCGCCCGCGTAAACGCGCCCCGCGCCGTGAAGGTTCCGCGTGACCATCGCCTATATCGCTCTCGGCAGTAATCTGGCCTCTCCTCTGGAGCAGGTTAATGCTGCCGTAAAAGCGATTGGCGACATTCCCGACAGCCGTATCGTCGCTGTTTCCTCCTTTTACCGCACACCGCCATTAGGCCCACAGGATCAGCCAGATTACCTGAACGCCGCCGTGGCGCTGGAAACCACTCTCGCTCCCGAAGAATTGCTTAATCATACCCAACGCATTGAGCTGCAACAGGGACGCGTACGTAAAGCCGAACGCTGGGGGCCGCGCACTCTGGACCTCGATATTATGCTGTTTGGCGATGAAGTGATTAACACCGAACGTCTGACCGTGCCGCACTACGACATGAAAAACCGTGGTTTTATGCTGTGGCCGCTCGCTGAAATCGCACCTGATCTTATCTTCCCGGAGGGTATCAGCCTGCATCAGCACCTCACCCATCTTGGTGCAGCAAAACCTGCACACTGGTAAAGTATCCTCTCCCCTTCAGCGTTTACTACTTTAGTGCCAAACGGTTGCTTAAAACAATTGCCCCCCTGAATGTGACTGTTAGAATGCCGATAAATATGACTTTCATCATCAGGAAATGTTATGAAACCCACCACCATTTCACTGCTGCAGAAATGCAAGCAAGAGAAAAAACGCTTCGCGACCATTACCGCCTACGACTACAGCTTCGCTAAGTTATTTGCCGACGAAGGCATCAAAGTGATGCTGGTTGGCGACTCGCTGGGCATGACGATTCAGGGGCATGACTCCACCCTACCGGTCACCGTTGAAGATATTGCTTACCACACTCGTGCCGTACGTCGTGGCGCTCCCAACTGTCTGCTGCTCTCCGACCTGCCATTTATGGCTTACGCCACGCCGGAACAAGCATTTGAAAACGCCGCGGTGGTGATGCGGGCGGGCGCTAATATGGTCAAAATTGAAGGCGGCGCCTGGCTGGTGGATACGGTAAAAATGCTCACCGAACGCGCCGTACCGGTTTGCGGTCATCTGGGATTAACACCGCAGTCGGTGAATATTTTCGGCGGCTATAAAATTCAGGGCCGCGGCGACGCCGGGCAGGTATTGCTGGATGACGCGCTGGCCTTAGAAGCCGCTGGCGCTCAGTTGCTGGTGCTGGAGTGCGTGCCGGTTGAGCTGGCGAAGCGCGTCACCGAAGCGCTGTCGATTCCGGTTATCGGAATCGGCGCTGGTAACGTCACCGATGGACAAATCCTCGTCATGCACGATGCCTTTGGTATTACCGGTGGCCACATCCCGAAATTTGCGAAGAATTTCCTCAATGAAGCAGGCGACATGCGCGCCGCAGTGCGGCAGTATATGGCTGAAGTGGAGTCCGGCGTTTATCCGGGCGAAGAACACAGTTTTCACTAATTTTTCAGGCCATATATCGGCCTGAAAAGCGTAGCGCCATCAGGCGGTTCGCTGCATGTTGCCGGATGGCGGCGTAAACGCCTTATCCGGCCTACGGTTCCTCAGGCAACTCAAGGAGTCTTGTCGTGTTAATCATTGAAACCCTGCCGCTGCTGCGCCAGCATATTCGTCGTCTGCGTCAGGAAGGCAAACGCGTCGCTCTGGTTCCCACCATGGGCAACCTGCACGACGGCCATATGAAGCTGGTCGATGAGGCAAAAGCGCGGGCTGATGTGGTGATCGTCAGCATTTTCGTCAACCCGATGCAGTTTGACCGACCGGACGATCTGGTGCGTTATCCACGCACGCTGCAGGAAGATTGTGAAAAGCTGAACAAGCGTAAAGTCGATTATGTTTTTGCGCCAGCCGTTGAGGAAATCTACCCGCAGGGGCTGGAAGGCCAGACGTTCGTTGAAGTTCCCGGTCTCTCCACCATGCTGGAAGGCGCCAGCCGTCCAGGCCACTTCCGTGGCGTTTCCACTATCGTCAGCAAGCTGTTCAACCTGATCCAGCCAGATATCGCCTGCTTTGGCGAGAAAGATTTCCAGCAGCTCGCACTGATCCGCAAAATGGTGGCGGATCTGGGTTATGACATTGAGATCGTTGGCGTGCCGATTATTCGCGCCAAAGACGGTCTGGCGCTTAGCTCACGTAACGGCTATCTGACCGCAGAGCAGCGAAAAATTGCGCCGGGTCTGCACAAAGTGATGAACGGCATCGCTGAAAAGCTGCTTGCCGGCCATCGTGACCAGGAAGAGATTATTGCCATTGCCGAGCAGGAACTGAATGAAAAAGGCTTCCGTGCCGACGATATTCAGATTCGTGATGCCGACACGCTGCTGGAGCTGACGGAAACCAGTAAACGCGCGGTGATTCTGGCCGCCGCCTGGCTGGGTCAGGCACGTCTGATCGATAATCAAAGCGTTACATTAGCCCAGTAGACAGGGGTTAAAAATCAGGCAATACTGCCTGAGAATTTCTCAAAGCAGGCCAGTAGTACCTGCTTAGCCAAGGTAAACGACAGGGTATAGAAGTTATGATTCGCACCATGCTGCAAGGCAAGCTCCACCGCGTAAAAGTCACGCAGGCGGACCTGCACTACGAAGGCTCCTGCGCCATCGACCAGGATTTCCTCGATGCCTCTGGTATTCTGGAAAACGAAGCTATTGATATCTGGAACGTGACCAACGGTAAACGTTTCTCAACCTATGCGATTGCGGCTGAACGCGGCTCCAGAATCATCTCGGTGAACGGCGCAGCGGCACACTGTGCTGAAGTCGGCGACATTGTGATTATCGCCAGCTTCGTCACCATGTCTGATGAAGAAGCCCGCACCTGGCGTCCGAAAGTGGCCTATTTTGAAGGCGACAACGAAATGAAGCGCACCGCGAAAGCCATTCCGGTACAGGTTGCCTGACAGCCCTTACCCCTGCGGCTGATTACTTATCAGCCGCGACATCGTCTCCAGCGAATCCGTTCTTAAAATATAAAGTCTTTTCAATAAGAACGGATTATCCCCCGGTTTAACCTTCCCTCTCACCGTGGTGACCGCCATGTGGAATCCCGCGTCGCCTGCCGCTTTTACTGCGGTGGCGTTATAGCCGCCAAACGGGTAAGAAAGATAAAGAACGTGAGGGTTAAACTGAGACAACGCCCGACGCGAACGGGCAAAATCAAACAGAATATTGTGATAGCTGCGACTCAGCAGGATTGGCCGGTGATTCGCATCAACCCGATGTAAAAAATGGGTATGCGACTGGAAGTCGAACACGTCCCTGATCTCATTCAGTTCCGCGATGCTCATAAACTGCAGTGATTTAGGATCCCACTTCTGCGGGTGGCGCTTGATACGTGAGGAGATAATAAACGCCGTTGCCTTCATGCCGTGCTGCTTCAGAATCGGGTAAGCATAACGACTCACCGACTTCAGACCATCATCAAAAGTCAGCACCACCGCCCGCGCCGGGAGATTCATATTATTGCGAACATAGCCTTCCAGTTGGTACATCGTCAACGTGGTGTAGCCTCGGTCCTGTAGCCAGGCCATCTGGTTGCTGAAGGCGCGTACGGAGGTTGTCGTGGAGGTGTGGCGAAAACGGGTATTCTCTTCATCGCGCAGAATATGGTGATAGGTTAACACCGGGATACCGTTGTCTTCCTGCGCATCCAGAGCGCTGATATAGGCCAGTCTGCCGCCAATACGGATCTGGTACCAGGTTTGGTTGAGACGGTCTTTAAGCTTGCTGATAACCGGATAACGCAGATTATCCGCCAGCACGCCAAACGGGGCGCTACCAACATCCGGAGCGTTATAAACCGGCGTATCTTTCCAGGTGATCAGGCTTTGGTTGCTGAGGGGTTTATTGAGATCGCCCAGACCATCATCGACTTTCTGCCGCCCCTGCACAGGCTCCAGATGCCCCTTATCAATAAACCCGGTACCAAAACCAAAGGTAAATTCGTAATAGTCTGCCGCAATTGGCTCAACGGCGAGGATCTGCCCGGCGCGAATATTTCCTACCGTCACCATCTTGTTGCCAATCTGCGCCCACACGGCGGCCGCTTCGGTGGTTTGCATGTAGCGAGCAGGCAAAGCCGCAGCTATGCTGCCAGAAAACAGGAGCAATAAAACAAGCAGAACGCGCATCACCATATGAGATAACCGAGGCGAGAAACCCCGGCTATTGTAGCAAAAGCGCCATCAATACCAATGATTAATACTCATACAAATCATGCTTCAACACGAAGGGGGGATTTTTCTGTTGTTGATGCCAGAGGCTAGAGACTTCGGGCCCGCCAAGCGCAACGATGCTGTCACGAAACGCAGAACTGCTCATCGATTCCCGCGACGAAAGCATTCGCTCAAGCAATGGATAACTGATACCTGAAATCACTTCACACTGGGGATGTTTATGGCTCATTAACGAAGCCACGCGGTAAGGCGCAGCCCCGGCCATATCCGTCAGGAATATCACACCCTCGCCAGAGTCTGTAGCATGCAGGGCATGGCACATCATGCGACTTAGCATATTCGAGCTAAGCCCACGCCAAAAACTCACCGCCTGGCATTGAACCAACGGGCCGTACTTTTTCTCCAGACGATGCAGCATATCCTGTGCCTTATCATCATGACAGGTAATTACCCAACCTAGCATTGCCTACCTCCTTAGCAGGCAAGTAGTTTATCAGGGTGATAAATCCGTAATGGTGATAAGCATCAAAAGTCTTCCTCTCCCGGGCAAGGAGAGGAAGAAAGACTTAGCTGCGCAGGCCGCGTCCGCGCTGAATCAGGTACCAGCACAGCAAATAAAACGCCGCGATAAACACCACCAGCACGCCAAAGGTCGTGACCAGCGGAACATCGTGGATCCCCAGGAAGCCGTAACGGAAACCGCTAATCATGTAGACAATCGGGTTCAGATGGGACAGTCCCTGCCAGAACGGCGGCAGCAACGTTAACGAATAGAAAACGCCGCCCAGATAGGTCAGCGGAGTCAGCACGAAGGTTGGGATCAGGCTGATATCGTCAAAGGTTTTAGCGAAAACCGCGTTCAACAGACCGGCCAACGAAAACAGCACCGCCGTTAACACCAGCGTAAGCGCCACAAAGACCCAGGAATGCACCTGGAACGGCACAAAGAACAGCGAAATCGCTGTTACCAGGATCCCTACGCACAGGCCACGCGCCACGCCGCCGCCAACAAAACCGGCGATGATCACGTGCGTCGGTACCGGAGCGACCAGTAGCTCTTCAATGTTGCGCTGAAACTTGGCGCTGAAGAATGACGATGCCACGTTAGCGTACGAGTTGGTAATTACCGCCATCATAATCAGCCCTGGCACGATAAACTGCATGTAGCTAAAACCATGCATTTCGCCGATACGCGAGCCGATCAGGTTACCAAAGATAATAAAATAGAGCGTCATAGTAATGACGGGAGGAACCAGAGTCTGGACCCAGATACGCATAAAGCGGTGGATCTCTTTCGCCCAGATGCTTTTCAGCGCAACCCAATAAAGCTGCATCATGCGCGATCTCCTTGTTTTTCATGCACCAGAGAAACAAACAGTTCTTCCAGTCGGTTCGCTTTGTTTCGCATACTCAATACCTGAATGCCCTGGGCGCTCAGCTGTGAGAACACGCTGTTGACCCCCTGTTCACGCAGGACTTCCACTTCCAGCGTGGAGGTATCCACCAGCCGGTATTGATAGCCCTCCAGTTTTGGCAGCGGGCTTTTCGGTGCCAGATCGAGAATAAAGGTCTCGGATTTCAGCTTAGAGAGCAGGCTCTTCATCGAGGTGTTTTCCACCAGCTCGCCGTGCTGAATAATGCCGATGTTGCGACACAGCATTTCCGCTTCTTCGAGATAGTGAGTGGTCAGAATAATCGTGGTGCCTTTGTCGTTTAAATCCTTTAAAAAACCCCACATTGAACGACGCAGCTCAATGTCGACCCCCGCCGTCGGTTCATCAAGGATGAGTAATTTAGGCTCGTGCATTAGTGCGCGGGCAATCATCAGACGGCGTTTCATCCCGCCGGAGAGCATGCGCGCGCGCTCGTTACGTTTTTCCCATAAATCGAGCTGCTTTAAATATAGTTCGCTGCGTTTGACCGCTTCTTTATACTCAACGCCGTAATAACCCGCCTGGTTGACTACGATCTGCTGCACGGTTTCAAACGGGTTAAAGTTAAACTCCTGCGGTACCAGACCAAGCTGGCGTTTCGCATTAACGGTATCTTTTTCAAGATCGTATCCGAAGACGCTCACCCGCCCAGAGGTTTTATTCACCAGCGAGCTGATTATCCCGATGGTGGTGGACTTGCCTGCGCCATTCGGTCCCAAAAGCGCATAAAAATCCCCCGCTTCGACTTGCAAATCTATTCCGCGTAACGCCTGAACGCCACCGGGATAGGTTTTTTTAAGTTGTTGAAGTTCCAGAGCAATGGTCATGGTTTTTTACTTACCTTACATTCTAATGCTTGATATTTGGTTTTAATAAATCAGGAGTTACCCTATATTAGCGCAACGCAATTCAATTGGTTACAGCCTCCATGAAAGACATAGATACACTCATCAGCAACAACGCGCTATGGTCAAAGATGCTGGTAGAAGAGGATCCCGGATTTTTTGAAACGCTGACTCACGCACAAAATCCGCGCTTTTTATGGATTGGATGTTCCGACAGTCGCGTTCCCGCAGAACGTTTAACCGGTCTTGAGCCGGGTGAATTATTTGTTCACCGTAATGTTGCCAATCTGGTTATTCACACCGACCTGAACTGTCTCTCAGTGGTTCAGTATGCGGTGGATGTGCTGGAAGTGGAACATATTATTATTTGCGGCCACTATGGATGTGGTGGCGTACAGGCGGCTATTGAAAATAAAGAACAGGGGCTGATTGATAACTGGTTACTGCATATTCGCGATATCTGGTTTAAACACAGTTCACTGCTGGGCGAAATGCCGCAGGAACGTCGCATTGACACCCTGTGCGAACTGAATGTAATGGAGCAGGTCTACAACTTGGGCCACTCAACCATCATGCGTTCAGCCTGGAAGCGCGGTCAGAAAGTTACCATTCACGGCTGGGCTTACGGTATTCATGATGGCCTGCTGCGCGATCTGGACGTCACCGCCACCAGTCGCGAGACGCTGGAGCAGCGCTATCGCCAGGGGCTGTCTAACCTCAGCCAGAAACATACCAATCACAAGCAGATACCAACAAGCGGCAGCGACGCTTAAGTCGCTTTTCGGCCTGCGGGGAAGTATCGTGCAGGCCGAATAAGCAAAGCGCCATCAGGCGCTCCCGACATTACTCGTCCAGCAGCACCACTTTGCCAACGTACGGCAAATGGCGATAACGCTGGGCATAGTCAATGCCATAGCCGACAACAAACTCATCTGGGATAGAGAATCCGATAAACTCAACCGGAACATCCACTTCACGACGGGTAGGTTTGTCCAGCAGCGTACAAATAGCCAGGGATTTCGGCTCGCGCAGGCTCAGAATCTCACGCACTTTGGACAACGTGTTACCGGAGTCGATGATGTCTTCGACAATCAGCACGTCCTTGCCACGAATGTCTTCATCCAGGTCTTTCAGGATTTTAACATCGCGCGTGGTGGACATTCCGCTGCCATAGCTGGAAGCAGTCATGAAATCGACTTCGTGGGAGACATGCACTTCACGGCACAGGTCGGCCATAAACATAAATGAGCCGCGTAACAGACCAACCAGCACCATATCGCTGCCGCTGTCCTTGTAACGTTCGTTAATCTGACGTCCCAGTTCAGCAATACGCGCTTTGATCTCCGCTTCCGGGATCATGACTTCAACAGTATGTTTCATATCTCTAACCATATGATTTAAAAACAAATCACTCAATGCTAACTTTTAATAAGCCAGCATCTAAGCGCAAGGCACGCAGTATACCAGCAAAAGCATTCATACGCGGCATCTGTTGATAAAGTTCATAATGTGACGTTTATCACGCGTTTTAGCTCCTATAATTAACTGCTATTAAAGAAATAACACCTGTGATGGTATTTTTTATGGCAAATAACAACGTACGTTCTCAACGGCTTATCGTGACCCTGAGCGCCCTGTTTGCGGCACTTTGTGGACTATATCTCCTGATAGGTGGAGGCTGGCTGGTCGCCATCGGTGGCTCCTGGTATTACCCGATCGCGGGCCTTGCCATGCTCGGTGTGGCTCTCCTGCTGTGGCGCAGTAACCGATCCGCCCTTTGGCTGTATGCCGCCCTGCTTCTCGCCACCATGATTTGGGGCGTCTGGGAAGTCGGCTTTGATTTCTGGGCGCTGACGCCGCGTAGCGACATCCTGGTCTTCTTTGGTATCTGGCTTATCCTGCCTTTCGTCTGGCATCGCCTGATTATCCCTTCCAGTGGCGCAGTAGCGGCGCTGGTGGTGGCCCTGCTGATTAGCGGCGGTATCCTGACCTGGGCTGGCTTCAACGATCCACAAGAGGTTCACGGCACGCTGAGTGCAGATACCTCTCAGGCCGATGCAATCTCAGCGGTTGCCGACGAGGATTGGCCGGCTTACGGTCGCAATCAGGAAGGTCAGCGCTACTCACCGTTAAAACAAATTAACGCTGACAACGTTCATCAGTTGAAAGAAGCCTGGGTATTTCGTACCGGGGATTTAAAACAACCCAACGATCCCGGTGAAATCACCAATGAAGTCACGCCAATAAAAGTGGGGGATACTCTTTATCTGTGTACCGCCCATCAGCGGCTGTTCGCCCTGGATGCGGCCAGCGGGAAAGAGAAGTGGCATTTCGATCCCCAACTCAATACCAATACCAGCTTCCAGCACGTAACCTGTCGCGGCGTTTCTTATCATGAAGCCAGACCGGATACAGCTTCTGCAGAGGTGATGGCCGACTGTCCGCGCCGCATCCTTTTGCCGGTCAATGATGGTCGACTGTTTGCCTTGAATGCCGAGACCGGCAAGCTGTGCGAAACCTTCGCCAATAAAGGTATTTTGAATCTGCAGACCAATATGCCAGATACCTCACCGGGCCTGTACGAACCGACGTCTCCCCCGATAATCACCGATAAAACTATCGTTATTGCCGGGTCGGTAACCGATAACTACTCAACCCGCGAAACATCCGGGGTGATACGTGGTTTTGACGTCAATAACGGCAAGCTTCTGTGGGCGTTTGATCCCGGTGCCAAGGATCCTAATTTCATCCCGTCAGATGAACATACCTTCACCTTTAACTCACCCAACTCCTGGGCGCCTGCGGCCTACGACGCGAAGCTGGATCTGGTGTATCTGCCCATGGGCGTTACCACGCCGGATATCTGGGGCGGTAACCGCACACCGGAACAGGAACGTTACGCCAGCGCCATTCTGGCGTTAAATGCCACGACCGGGAAATTGGCCTGGAGCTATCAGACCGTTCACCACGATCTGTGGGATATGGACTTGCCGGCGCAGCCAACCCTGGCGGATATCAACGTCAATGGAGAGAAAATTCCGGTCATTTATGCCCCGGCAAAAACCGGTAATATCTTTGTGCTCGACCGCCGTAATGGTGAACTGGTGGTGCCTGCCCCGGAAAAACCGGTGCCGCAAGGTGCAGCCAAAGGTGATTATGTCAGCAAAACCCAGCCGTTCTCCGATCTCAGTTTCCGTCCGCAAAAAGATCTCAGTGGTGCGGATATGTGGGGCGCAACCATGTTTGACCAGTTGGTGTGCCGCGTAATGTTCCACCAGCTGCGCTATGAAGGCATTTTTACCCCGCCTTCAGAGCAAGGCACTCTGGTGTTCCCGGGTAACCTCGGCATGTTCGAATGGGGCGGTATTTCCGTTGATCCCAACCGTCAGGTAGCCATTGCCAACCCGATGGCGCTGCCGTTCGTTTCTAAGCTGATCCCACGCGGTCCCGGCAATCCGATGGAGCCGCCGAAAGATGCCAAAGGTACTGGCACGGAGTCCGGTATTCAGCCGCAGTACGGCGTACCGTTCGGCGTAACGCTCAATCCGTTCCTTTCACCATTTGGTCTGCCGTGTAAACAGCCAGCATGGGGCTACATTTCCGCCGTAGATCTGAAAACCAATCAAGTGGTGTGGAAAAAACGCATTGGTACGCCACAGGACAGCATGCCATTCCCAATGCCGGTTCCGGTGCCGTTCAATATGGGGATGCCGATGCTGGGTGGACCTATCTCCACCGCGGGTAACGTGCTGTTTATAGCCGCGACTGCCGATAACTATCTGCGCGCATACAACATGAGCAACGGTGAAAAACTGTGGCAGGGTCGGCTTCCGGCAGGCGGCCAGGCAACGCCGATGACGTATGAAGTTAACGGTAAGCAGTATGTGGTGATATCCGCCGGGGGCCACGGCTCATTTGGCACTAAGATGGGCGATTATATCGTGGCATACGCGTTGCCGGACGACGCGAAGTAAAATGGACAACGCCCGCTAATCAGCGGGCGTTTTTTTATTCAAACTTCAGTGACAGTAACGACGCTTTTGCGGCTTCCTGATACTGAGCCACCAGATCTTTGGTCATATTGAAGGAGACCTGCACCGCTTTCTCGTTTTGCGAGGTAATCAGCAGCATATTGAGAATTTCAGTATCCGGCGCTTGAGAACGGAAAGTAATCAGCCACGCTTTATGTCCATCAACCGTGACAGGTTCCGCCTGCGGCTTGAAGTTGGTCAGCATCTTCAGTGTCGCATCCTTTGCCATATCCAACTGAGCGGCAGGCAACGCGTTGCGCCCGGCGGTAATCCCTAGAGACGCTTTACCGCGTTCGTCACCGTAAATCACCTGTGGACGGTTTTCAGAAGGGTATTTGATTTTTGCCATTTCGTCCGGCATCGGCGTGAGCGTCTGCGGAATTTCGAGACTTAAATTCAGTTTTGAAATCTGTTGGCGTTCCATCTTCATCGCAGCCTGTGCCGAAACCGCCAGAAGCATAATAAAAGATGCCGTCAGTACTTTACGCAAAAGGGTCATGAATACCTCGTGATGAGTGATTAACCTCATCAGTATATGAATGCTTTTACTCGACGATAGAGTAATAATCCGTTTTTGGAATAAACATTTAGCGGATAGCGCCACCGCTATCCGCCGCTGTTTATACGGTAAAACCGAGCATCATCCCGGTATCCTCATGCTCTAACAAATGGCAGTGCGCCATATAGGCATGTTCCTTTGGCGCGTCGTGGTCAAATTTCACCAGCACCTCGCTCACGCCGCCCTCAACCCGCACCGTATCTTTCCATCCCGCGCGGTGCGCAGCAGGTGCTTTGCCATTTTCAGACAGAATACGGAACTGCGTGCCGTGAATGTGGAACGGATGCAGCATCATGTCGCCCTGACCGGAAATTACCCAGCGTTCGTGTTGACCTTTCGCCGCGGCAAACATCGGTTTATTCATATCAAACGCCTGACCATTAATCCGGTTGGCATTATGGAAATCGAATGTTCCATGCTTCATGTTGCCCATGTCACCATGCTGCATATTCCCCATCTCACCGTGGTTCATATTGCCATGCTTCATGTTCCCGTGGCCCATATTGTCATTATTCATATGGCCCATCATCTTGCCATGATCCATACCCGCCATAGCCTGAGCGCCGTACTTCTTCATCAACATTTGCATGCCCATCATGTCGAGCATTGGGTCCATCGATAATTGCAGTTTGCGCACCGTCAGTCCCTCAAGCGATGGCAGCGCCGGCATGGATGTCAGCGTATCCGGCAACGTGCCGGAAGCGGTAATCAGCAGCGGCTGAACGCGCATCACCGGATGCGGCTTATCAAATGGCGCAATCGCCATGCCCATCTGACCCACAGGCAGAGTGACCAGATCAAACGCTTTACCGTCGCTCACATCCACCAGCACTTCAAAGCGTTCGCCCATCAGCATAGGAAGTTCGGTTACTTTTACTGGCTCCGCCAACAGTCCGCCGTCGCTGGCAATAACGTACAAAGGACGATTGTCGCTGGCCGCGATATTCAGTGAGCGTGCGTTACAACCATTTAGCAGACGCAGGCGTAGCCAACCGCGCGGTGCAGCATGCTGAGGATAAATCGCCCCATTGGTTAGCAGCGTATCGCCAAACCAGCCGACGGCAGCGGTCATGATGTCCAGTTGATAGTTAACCTGACCATCAGCAGAGAACTGTTTATCCTGAATAATCACCGGCACATCATCAATGCCCCACTGCTTAGGCAGCAGCAGCTTGCGAATCTCTTCATCTTCAATCAGCACCAGTCCGGCCAGGCCCATCGCCACCTGATGACCGGTCTTCCCATGCTGATGCGGGTGGAACCAGCAGGTTGCCGCGCGCTGATCCGGTGTGAAGGTCACAGAACGTTTCCCACCCGCCGGAATAATACCTTGCGGGCCACCGTCGACTTCACCGGGGATTTCCAGCCCGTGCCAGTGCAACGTCGTCTCTTCGGCAAGCTGGTTATGGATATCCACCGTCACCGATTGCCCTTTGCTCAGCTTGACTGCCGGCCCGAGCAAACTGCCGTTATATCCCCAGGTCGTGGCTGTTTTACCGGCAAAACTCGACTGTCCGGCTTGCACGATCAGCTGCATACGGTTAGAGGCATCTGCGGTTAACAGGTCTGGAATGGGTAATGCGGGACGGTCTGCAGCAAATACGCTCCGGCTCCACAGAGGTAACGCTGACGCGACGCCCAGCGCCACGGAGTACTTTAAAAAGTCACGACGTTGCATAATCACTTCCTTATATTCAGCAGCTTAAGCAGGCTATCTTTTAAGCATAAGCCTTCCCCTTACGGGAAGGTCAAGTAAACGGCTAATAATAAAGGTCGTCGCTTCGCTCGCAGTGTGCTAACGTTTAAATTCCGTGATGCAGTGGTAGAAGCAATGAAGACGTTTTTCAGAACCGTTTTGTTCGGCAGCCTGATGGCCGTATGCGCAAACAGCTACGCGCTTAGTGAGTCCGAAGCCGAAGATATGGCCGATTTAACGGCAGTTTTTGTTTTTCTGAAAAATGACTGTGGATACCAGAATTTGCCAAATGGGCAGATTCGTCGCGCACTGGTCTTTTTTGCCCAGCAAAACCAGTGGGACCTGAGCAATTACGACACCTTCAATATGAAAGCGTTGGGTGAAGACAGCTACCGCGACCTCAGCGGTATAGGCATCCCAACGGCCAAGAAATGCAAAGCGCTGGCACGTGACTCCCTGAGCCTGTTGGCTTACGTTAAATAGCCGCGCTGCGGAACCAGCAAGCTTCGCTTACTCTTTTACCGGCAACGTCAGCAACACTGATTTTGCCTGGTTTTCCCCTTTAGTGACTCTCAATATCGCCAGCCCCAGTTGCCGCCCAACCTCTTCGTGATCAACGGTAAAGAGACAACTCGACGACACCACTCGCACAGAAAAATCGCTGCTTGCCGTGGCACACAGCATGTTTTTTTCATTGAGTCCGCACTCGGGTAACGAGGCCAGATAGTGACTCGCCCCCATCAGTAAAAAGTCGTTGATGAAAATAATGAAATCAGGCCGCTCTGGCTGCTGTAGAAATTGCCGCGCGGCCTCTTCACCGGAAGATTCAGCTACGCTGCCAAAGAAAACCAACCCGTCATGGTAATGAATCCCTTGCACCGCCAACGCCTGCAAACAGCCGGTCAAGAACTGACGGCCATGCATACTGTCCGGGCCAAGCGTCGCAATGGCAATACGTTGCGCTCCGAGACGCAGTGCCGCACGCACGCATTGTTTCCCCATCTCCTCATGATGAAAATCGACCCAATTGAAGTTCCCGCCCAGCGAGCGGCTTTGCCCCATCGTCACAAAGGGAAACTTTAGTTCATCAAGCAGAAGGATCCGTTCATCATCAATACGAGTGTCTGTCAGGATAATCGCGTCAGCACGGTTCTGCTCAACAATTTTATGCAGCAGTTGTAGCTCACTTTCGCGATCGGTAGAAATATGGATGACCGGATCGATGGCACTCTCTTTTAAACTAGCCTGTAGCCCCCTGGCGATAGCCATAAAGAACGAGGCGGTATGGATATTGCCATCATCCGCTGCAGGCAGCAGCAGAGCCACGACCCCTGTTTTACCACTACGCAAATAGCGGGCTGATGCATTTGGCCGGTAACCCAGTTTATCCGCCGCTTCCAGTACCTTTTTACGGGTGTGGTTACTAATATCACTTTTATTATTTAGCGCTTTCGAAACCGTCGCTGTCGAAAGATTAAGATACGCCGCTAGCTCTTTTATATTCATATTTATTATGGACTAAATAGCTCTGAACAAGGATATTCCTGCCAATTTAACTGATTAGTTTTTACGTGACAATAAAAAACATTTCGACACGACTTTATTGTGTAGCAACGATCACAATTATGCAGTTACAACCATTGAAATCATTATTTTTCAGATCTAGCATAAAACAATACGAAATCGATTAAGTATTAAAACAAAAAGCCCTGAAAAATAATCATACAAACAAAGGTACTTATATCATGACATTAGATAGTACGCTTCCAACTGCGGCCAAAAAACATAAAACGCGCCCCCAAGTCATCTGGATTTGCCTGTTGGCTGCGCTCGCAGGGCTGTTATTTGGCCTGGATATCGGCGTCATTTCCGGCGCTCTACCGCTGATCGCTAAAGAGTATCAACTGCTGGATAGCCAGCAGGAGTGGGTGGTCAGTTCAATGATGGTCGGCGCCGCCGTCGCAACTCTGTGTAGCGGTTTTCTGGCCTATCGCCTGGGCCGTAAATACGCTTTATTAATCGCCGCGGCCTCCTTTTGCATAGGAGCGATTATTTGCACCTGCGCAGTTGGCCCAGGGATGCTCATCGTCGGACGGCTGATCCTCGGCGTCGGTCTGGGTGTCGCATCTTATGCGACACCACTCTATCTTTCTGAAATAACGCCAAAAAACATTCGCGGTGCAATGATATCAGCCTATCAATTGATGATTGCGCTAGGCATCTTGCTGGTTTTTCTGACCAATACCGCCTTTAGCTACAGCGGCAACTGGCGCGGTATGCTGCTGGTTGTCGCCATCCCTTCACTGGTCTTTCTGTTCGGAGCGCTATTCCTGCCGCGCAGCCCGCGCTGGCTCATGATGCATGGCCGTGAAGAGGAGGCTCGGATAGTGTTAATCCGCCTGCGTAATAGCCGTGAAGAGGTGGAGAATGAGCTTAGCGAAATTAAAGAACAGCTCAACGTTAAGCAACAAGGCTGGAATTTATTCAAAGAAAACAGGAATTTTCGTCGCAGTGTTAGCCTGGGAATTATTTTGCAAATCATGCAGCAGTTCTCTGGCGTAAATGTGATGATGTATTACGCGCCGCGTATATTCCATGAAATTGGCTTCACTTCAACAGCCGAGCAGATGTGGGGCACGGTTATTGTGGGCTTCGTGATGACGCTCGCCACCTTTATTGCCGTCGGCTTCGTCGATCGCTGGGGACGAAAACCAATGCTGTACGCTGGTTTTATCACGATGGGTTTCGCTATGAGCATCGTAGGGACGTTGCTGGGTGGTGATGCGTTATCAGCGCTGGAGAAAGGTATCACGGTTACCATGCTGTTGCTGTTTATCGTCGGCTTCTCCATGTCTGCCGGGCCGCTTATCTGGTTATTGTGCTCTGAGATTCAACCGCTGAAAGGCCGAGAATTTGGTATCACCTGCTCCACTTTTACCTGTCACATCGCCGGGATGATTGTCAGTGCAACCTTCCTGTCATTGCTAAATAGTTTAGGTAGCGCCCATACATTTTATTTATATGCGCTACTGAATATTGTCGCCCTCGTGATCATCTATCTTTTTGTGCCTGAAACAAAAAATATTTCACTGGAGCGCATTGAGCAAAACCTGATGGCAGGAAAAAAACTGCGAAATATCGGACAATAATACAAGGGTGCGACAAGATGAGCTTTATAGACTTTAAAGAAGATAACTTTCATATTTCCTTCGAGTTAAATGAAGAACAACAAATTTATATCAGCCAGTTTTTACTTGTCGGAAAGAGTGATGTACAGGGTGCATTCCCTCTTATTCAGGTGCATGTCAGTGGCCATAATCAAAACGATCACCACGCCCGTAAGCATACCGGTAGCGAACCAGGCTCCTCTCTGCGCTATCACGCCCATCGGGAAAGCGAAAATGCGCAGGGGAAAAAACTGGAGATAGATCTACATAGCCCAGCGGTTCACGCCCGCTGGCATCTACAGCATTTTCGTGGGCTACAGGCGGCCCGCGTCTGGTGTGATATCCGTAACGCCAGCGCCGATACTATCGGCCTGGAGTATGTCAGTTCGCTGACGTTGTTCGCCATCGACAGCCTGCCCTGGCAAAAAAATAGCGTCCTGCATCTACCGCATAATAACTGGTACGGCGAAGCACAGTGGAAAAGCGCCACACCACCTGAGCTTGGGCTGGATAAGGTGAATGTCTTCTCCCTTAATCGTATCGCTATCGAAAACACAGGAACCTGGTCCAGTATTGGCTATCTTCCTATGGCGGCATTTGAAGACACGGCGGCAGGCACAACACTGCTCTGGCAAATTGAGCATAACGGTTCGTGGCAATGGGAGATCGGTGATTTCCGTAATCGTCTCTATTTGCAGGCTAGCGGGCCAACGGAAAACGAAAATCACTGGTGGAAACAACTACTACCCGGTGAAACCTTTACCTCCGTGCCTGTTGCCGTAAGCCAGGTACACGGCGGGCTGCAAGAGGCGCTACAAGAGATAACGCGCTATCGTCGACGAATAATGCGCCCTTCACAGGATAATGTGCAGCTACCAGTGATCTTCAATGATTATATGAACTGCCTCTCAGGTGACCCTACAACTGAAAAGTTGCTGCCGTTGATTGATGCAGCCGCAAAGGCTGGCTGCGAATATTTCTGCATTGATTGCGGTTGGTATTCGGACGGTGAATGGTGGGATGGCGTTGGTGAATGGCTGCCTTCATCCGCGCGTTTCCCTGGCGGGATCCACGAACCGCTTGAGTATATTGCCGCCAAAGGGATGAAATCAGGTCTGTGGTTAGAGCTTGAGGTCATGGGCATAGCTTGTCCGCTGGCGCAAAAGCTGCCCGATGAGTGTTTTTTCCAGCGACATGGCAAACGGGTTATCGACCATCAGCGCTATCAGCTCGATTTCCGCCACCCATTGGTACAAGAACATGCCGAACGGATCATCACGCGCCTGGTCGAGGATTACGGTGTTAGCTATATCAAAATGGATTACAACATCAATGCAGGCAGCGGTACTGACTACCAGGCCGACAGCAGCGGCGACGGCCTATTGCAGCATAACCGTGCCTATCTAGCCTGGCTGCAGAAAACAATGCAACGCTACCCACAACTGGTGATCGAGAACTGCGGCAGCGGTGGTTTACGGATGGATTACGCGATGCTGCAACAGCACAGTATTCAATCCGTTACCGATCAAACCGACTATCGGCTCATGGCGGCTATCGCTGCCGCCGCAGCGTCAGCGGTCACTCCTGAGCAAGCTGCTATCTGGTCTTATCCCCTGCGCGAGGGGGATCGGGAAGAAGTGGTGATGAATATGGTTAACAGCATGCTGCTGCGGGTGCATCAGAGTGGTCATCTGGCGGAGTTGAGTGAAGAACGTTTTGCGCTGGTTCAGGAAGGGATTGCGCTGTATAAAACGTTTCGCGAGAAAATTCCGCATCTACAGCCTTTCTGGCCGTTGGGTATGCCCACATTATCCTCACCGTGGTTGGCCTTTGGCCTGCGTAACGAGCATGAGGCGTGGCTCGCGGTATGGCGTATGGACAGCGAACAAGGAGCGATGACCGTCCCTCTCGCGCAACTCGCCACTATCACCTGCGTGTATCCCCAGGCCGAACAGTCGCGCTGCCAGCCTATACTCCAGTCGTCAGGCGCCTGCGTTTTTCTGAACCAAAAGATGACCGCAAGGTTATTTCACCTTACTTTTACCAGTGAATACACCCGATAACGGGCCTGCGAAAAAGTGCTCGGCTATCGGGTGCGCACAGCGCTCACCCGATAGTAATGCGGAGCCGAGTGGCTCCGCGTTGATTAGCGTTGTTGTACAAACTCGCGGTACGCCGCCACGACCTGAAGAAAGTCCTCTACGCCGCAAAGTGAAAAGCTCTCTTCGTCGTAGTAGCTCATCCCCTCTTCCATTTCATCTCCGGAGAATTCCAGCTGATTGGCACGCACCATCACCTCTTCACCATCCAGCCAGAGCGTGTATTCATGCCCTGCTCGCTGCCAGGAGCGCTCACTGCCCTTCACCGCATGCGCCGCCTGTTCCACTTCATCAAGTAAGGCCAGGTTCTCTTTCACTTCTTCGTTAAACCAGTGCCCCACCACCTCGTGGCCCATGGACATACGCACTTTTACCACTCCGGTAATATCGCGCAGAAATTCGTAATCCATAATGTCTTCCTCTGCTCCCGGCAATGCGCCAATACCGCATTGCACCTTGCTGTAATTATCGCAGCAGCGCGGCAGAAAAAAAGCGTAGCGGGTATAAGGAATAGAAATAAAAATGCCCGGAGAAGCAGACTTCTCCGGGCATTGATGCGTTTTTACACAAATCGCGTTAGCGTATTACACCGCGGTCTGGAAAATCACACCATCGGCTTTCTCAGTATACTGAGACAGCTGGTCGAAGTTCAGATAACGGTAAGTATCCACCGCCGTCTTATCAACCTGCGCCACATAGGTCTGATACTCTTCCGCCGTCGGCAGTTTGCCAATCAGCGCCGCAACCGCCGCCAGCTCCGCAGAAGCCAGGTAGACGTTCGCCCCGGTACCTAAACGGTTCGGGAAGTTACGGGTAGAGGTCGAAACCACCGTTGCGCCGTCAGCCACACGCGCCTGGTTACCCATGCACAGCGAACAGCCAGGGATCTCAATACGCGCACCGCTCTTACCAAACACGCTGTAGTAGCCTTCTTCGGTCAGCTGCGCCGCATCCATACGGGTTGGCGGAGCCACCCACAGACGCGTCGGCAACTGGCCTTTGTGTGCATCCAGCAGTTTACCCGCCGCACGGAAGTGGCCGATGTTGGTCATGCAGGAGCCGATGAAGACTTCATCGATCTTCTCGCCCTGCACGTCAGACAGCAGACGCGCGTCGTCCGGATCGTTCGGTGCACACAGGATTGGCTCTTTGATATCCGCCAGATCGATGTCGATCACCGCCGCGTATTCTGCGTCAGCGTCGGCTTCCAGCAATTGCGGATCCGCCAGCCATTTTTCCATCCTCTGCACACGGCGCTCCAGCGTACGGCGATCGCCGTAACCTTCAGCGATCATCCACTTCAGCAGAACGATGTTAGAGTTCAGATACTCAACGATCGGCTCTTTGTTCAGTTTGATGGTACAACCGGCAGCGGAACGTTCAGCGGAGGCATCGGTCAGTTCGAACGCCTGCTCCACTTTCAGATCCGGCAGACCTTCGATTTCGAGGATGCGGCCAGAGAAGATGTTTTTCTTACCTTTCTTCTCAACGGTCAGCAGACCCTGTTTGATCGCGTACAGCGGAATGGCGTGTACCAGATCGCGCAGGGTAATCCCCGGCTGCATTTTGCCTTTGAAACGCACCAGAACGGATTCCGGCATATCCAGCGGCATCACGCCGGTCGCAGCAGCAAACGCCACCAGGCCAGAACCCGCCGGGAAGGAGATGCCAATCGGGAAACGAGTATGGGAGTCACCGCCGGTGCCGACGGTATCCGGCAACAGCATGCGGTTCAGCCAGGAGTGGATTACGCCATCGCCCGGACGCAGCGACACGCCGCCACGGTTCATGATGAAGTCCGGCAGAGTGTGGTGCGTGGTCACGTCAACCGGCTTTGGATACGCGGCAGTGTGACAGAAGGACTGCATCACCAGGTCAGCAGAGAAGCCCAGGCACGCCAGGTCTTTCAGTTCATCACGGGTCATCGGGCCGGTGGTATCCTGAGAACCCACGGAGGTCATCTTCGGTTCGCAGTACGCGCCCGGACGGATACCTTTCACACCGCAGGCGCGGCCCACCATTTTCTGCGCCAGAGAGAAGCCGCGGCTGCTTTCCGCCACGTCTTTCGCCTGACGGAATACGTCGCTGTGCGGCAGTCCCAGCGCTTCGCGCGCTTTGGTGGTCAGGCCACGACCGATGATCAGCGGAATACGGCCACCAGCGCGCACTTCGTCGATCAGCACATCAGTTTTCAGCTCAAAGCTTGCCAGCAATTCGCCGGTTTCATGGTTACGCACTTCTCCTTTGAACGGGTAAACGTCAATCACGTCGCCCATGTTCATGTTCGAAACGTCCACTTCGATTGGCAGTGCGCCCGCATCTTCCATGGTATTGAAGAAGATAGGTGCAATTTTGCCGCCGAGACACAGACCGCCGCCGCGCTTGTTCGGTACATGAGGGATATCATCGCCCATGAACCACAGTACGGAGTTGGTTGCAGATTTACGCGAAGAGCCGGTACCAACAACGTCACCCACATACGCCAGCGGGTAGCCTTTTTTCTGCAGTTCTTCAATCTGTTTGATCGGGCCTACCGCGCCCGGCTGGTCCGGTTCAATACCTTCACGGGCGTTTTTCAGCATCGCCAGCGCGTGCAGAGGGATATCCGGGCGAGACCATGCGTCCGGTGCCGGAGAGAGGTCATCGGTGTTGGTTTCACCCGTCACTTTAAACACGGTAACGGTGATTTTTTCAGCCAGAGCTGGACGGTTCAGGAACCATTCGGCATCGGCCCAAGACTGCATTACCTGCTTCGCATATTCGTTGCCCGCTTTGGCTTTTTCTTCTACATCGTAGAAGTTATCGAACATCAGCAGCGTTGAAGAGAGCGCTTTGGCGGCAATCGGCGCCAGTTTCGCGTCGTCAAGCGCGTCGATCAGCGGATGAATGTTGTAACCACCCTGCATGGTGCCCAGCAGTTCAATGGCTTTTTCTGGAGTCACCAGCGGGGAGGTGGTGTCGCCTTTCGCGACGGCAGCGAGAAAACCCGCTTTAACATAAGCGGCTTCATCTACGCCAGGAGGAACGCGGTTGATCAACAGGTCTAACAGGAATTCTTCTTCGCCCACAGGCGGGGTCTTCAGCAGCTCGACTAGTGCGGCCATTTGGGTTGCGTCTAACGGTTTTGGCACAATCCCCTGGGCAGCACGCTCAGCTACGTGCTTACGGTATTCTTCTAGCACGACGATATCTCCTCGCTCTCATTGTCATAATGCGGCGCTTTTGTAGATGGGCGATTCTCTTCACGCTCCTGTGAGACAGTAGTTAGTAGGGTAAATGCCCGGTACCGCGTAAGGCACAA
Organism: Citrobacter sp. XY323; assembly: GCF_025106035.1. NCBI lineage: Bacteria > Pseudomonadati > Pseudomonadota > Gammaproteobacteria > Enterobacterales > Enterobacteriaceae > Citrobacter > Citrobacter sp. XY323. The sequence continues at coordinate 442,886 of NZ_JANYUK010000006.1, read as the reverse complement.
TAACAGGATTTTCATTAAGTGTTAATCCGTTTACAAAAAAGCAACATAAAAAATTGGCTGAATCGTTAAGAATGGTGTAGCGACAAGGCGGGGCGTAATTTAGGCTCCCTAAAAACGATGTAAAACGGTTGATTTTCAAGCGCGACATGCTGAATATTCCAGCGATTTTTCAGCCATCAGATATAATTGTGTAATAAATCTTCACACTCTTTTTCCGGACCTGCCGGGTGAATCCCCAATAAAAGTCAAAACTATCTAACACGGGTGAATAATACTCGCGGCAACAGAACGCCTCACGGCACAGCGCTTGTCTCGTTGGAGTCATTTTATGAAGTTGCCCTTTAAGCCACATCTGCTTGTCCTTCTGTGCAGTGCCGGGCTGTTTGCCGCCTCTGGCGTGATGTTCGTTAAAAGTCGCGCAACGGAGCCAGTAGCTCCAGCCCCCGTCGCACAGCAACCGTCCGCACCGGCTCCAGCTCCCGTAGCGGCCCCTGCCCCGGCCGATCAACCAGCGCCCACCGCAGCCCCTACGTACACATCGGCACAAATCGATCAGTGGGTTGCGCCTATCGCGCTCTATCCGGATTCACTGCTGTCGCAAATTTTGATGGCCTCAACCTACCCGGCGAACGTCATCCAGGCCGCGCAGTGGTCAAAAGACAATCCCAAAATGCAGGGTGATGCCGCCATTCAGGCCGTTGCCAGCCAACCCTGGGATCCCAGCGTAAAATCGCTGGTGGCGTTTCCGCAGTTGATGTCGCTGATGGGTGAAAATCCGCCGTGGGTACAGAGCCTGGGCGATGCATTCCTTGCGCAGCCGAAAGAGGTTATGGATTCCGTTCAACGCCTGCGTGCGCTGGCGCAACAGACCGGAGCGTTGCAATCTACACCGCAGCAGACCGTTACTACCGTGGTCAAAGCTGCACCGGCTAAAACCGTCACCAGCGAGTCAACGACCACAACAGCCACGACCGCCGCCTCAGCAAGCCCAACGGTAATCAAAATTGAATCCGCCGACCCGCAGGTAGTTTACGTTCCCACCTATAACCCAAATACGGTTTACGGTACCTGGCCGAACACCGCCTATCCGCCAACCTATCTACCGCCAACGCCCGGCGAGCAGTTTGGCAACAGCTTCGTTAACGGTTTAGGCTTTAGCCTCGGCGTCGCCACAACTTATGCCATTTTCAGCAATATCGACTGGGATGACGACGATGACTGGGATCACCATCATAACGATGACTGGGATAACCATGGCGGCTATAACCGCAACGGTGATAACAACATCAATATCAACGTTGATAACTTCAATAAAATCAGTGGACAGCGTCTGACGGATGCCAACCGTACCTGGCAGCACAACCCGGCCTATCGCGAAGGGGTGCCGTACCCTAATAGCCAGCTCAATAACCGCTTCCACTCCACTAACACGGCTACGGGCCTAAGCTCAACCCAGCAAAGACCGGTCAACCGTGATAGCCAGCGTCAGGCAGCGTTGAGCCAGATGGAAAAATCAACGGGGAAAACCTTCCCCCAGACGGCGCGTACGGGAACGAAAGACGCCCAGCGTCAGGCATCCAGCCAACAGCTAAAGCAAATTTCCCAGCGTAATAACTACCGTGGTTACGATACCAAACCGCAAACGGCAAAACGGGCAAACACTCAGCAACATGAACATCGCCAGGCCGCCACTCAGCGACAAGAGAAACGGGTCACGCAACCAGCGCAGCAACGCAACGTGCAGCAGCGCAATCTTCAACAACGGACCAGCCAACCGCGGGCCAATGCGCTGAGCGGCAACGACAGTCGCTCCGCCAGTTGGCAGGCGCAGCAGCAGCGAGGGGCTCAAAGCAGGCAGGTCGCCCGCAATCAGCCATCTCGCCAGCTATCCGGCGACCGTGCTGAACACCGTGAATTCCGTCATCGTTAAGGGAAGCGACATGAAAAATAAACTACTCAGTGGAATGGTGTTATTCATGGTTTCGACCACCGCGATGGCACAGCAATCCTTCAGCACACCAGACCAGGCGACCGATGCCCTGGCAACCGCGATAAGCGAGCAGAATGAAAGCGCGATGAACAACCTGCTCGGGGAAAACTGGCGCGAGTTTCTGCCACCGGAAGGCGTCGATCCTGATGCGGTTGATCGCTTCCTGCGCGACTGGAAGGTCCGCCATAATACCGTCATCGACGGCAATAGCGCGCACCTGGTGGTCGGGGACAGCGACTGGCAACTGCCGATCCCGGTTGTTAAAACCGCTTCCGGCTGGCAATTTGATATCAAGGAAGCGGCTGAAGAGATCCTGACCCGTGAGATTGGGCGCAACGAACTTGCCGCTATTGAAGCATTACACGCCTATGTAGATGCTCAGCAAAGCTACTTTGCGATGAACCAAAAATACGCGCAAAAGATTGTCAGTTCTGAAGGGAAAAAAGATGGTCTGTACTGGCCTGTTTCGCCCGGCGAAGCGCCAAGCCCGCTTGGCCCGGCCTTTAGTCCGCAAGAGCCTGGCACGGGCTATCACGGCTATCGTTTCCGTATCCTTCCCGATAAAACCAGCGGCTTTGCGATGGTTGCCTGGCCCGTCAGCTACGATCACACTGGCGTTATGAGTTTTATGATTAACGGTGATGATAAAGTCTATCAGGCAGATCTCGGCGCTCATGCACAGCAGAAAGCCGAGGCGTTAACCGCATATCATCTGGATAAAAACTGGCAGCCCGTAGCGCCCTGAATGCCAGTCAAATAGTGATTTGGCCGGGGAAGCGCCCCCCCTCCGGCCAACTCACGAGAGATTACAGGATGTTAGCGACGGATTTCGCCAGCTGCGCTTCCAGAACCGGTTTCGCTTCTTCGAACTTCAGGTTCACTTTGTTGGCATTAGACACGACGCGGGTCTGGTATTTTGCGCGATCGCCCTGCGCGCTGCTGGTTTGCAGCTTGATACCGGACGTGCCCTGGCGCAGTGCGGCAACGTTATCCGTTGTCACTTTCGCTTTGCTGCGCTCAGAGATTTGCAGGTCAGTGACCATGGTGTAGTTCACGTCTTCTACCATGGCATCCGCGGCCATACCGATCAGCCCCGCCGCCAGGCCAACGCCCAGCGCCGCGCCGGAGGAGTTGCTGTTATAGGCGGTGATGCCCGCTCCCAACGCAGCACCCACCGCTGCCCCTTCATAGCCGGTCTTCAGGAAGCCCTGAGCTTCACGCAGATCCATTTTGTCCGCTTTCAGTACGTTCGCCTGTACCCAGTAGTAAGCGCTGTCTGGTGAACTGGTCACTTTATAGCCCTTCGCAGACAGGTCGTTTGCCAGCAGGGTTTGCAGGTTGCTCATGTCTTTATCAGAAGTGTTTTTTACCTGAATGTAGACGGTCTTCTCGCTGGAAGGCTCCAGCCAGATGGTTTCACTCATCTGCGTTTTCACTTCGAGATTACGTTTTTTAACGGCGGTGGTCATCGCGCCACAACCAGTCAGCGTCATTGTCGCGACAACCATGCCAACAACCGCGATTTTTTTTAAAGACATGTTATTTCCTTTTTTCGTGTAATAGAGAATCCAGAGCCTCTTAACCGCGCGGCCAGTAGCCACACAATGGCGAAAAAAGTATCGGCAGTTGCGCAATTTTTTTTAGTGGAAATATCAATAAGATGACTACCAGAACTGGTAGCTTTCAGGCAAAAAAAACGCCTCCGAAGAGGCGTTTTCACAAAAGCGGGAAGATTACTTTTTCTTCGCTTTCGGGTTTGGCAGGTCGGTGATGCTACCTTCGAACACTTCTGCCGCCAAGCCCACAGACTCGTGCAGAGTCGGGTGCGCGTGGATGGTCAGCGCAATGTCTTCAGCATCACAACCCATTTCGATCGCCAGACCGATTTCACCCAGCAGCTCACCGCCGTTGGTACCGACAATCGCACCACCGATAACACGGTGAGATTCTTTGTCGAAAATCAGTTTAGTCATACCGTCTGCGCAGTCGGAAGCGATAGCACGACCAGAAGCAGCCCACGGGAAGGTGGCGGTTTCGTAGCTGATGCCTTTCTCTTTCGCTTCTTTCTCAGTCAGGCCAACCCATGCAACTTCTGGTTCAGTGTATGCGATGGATGGGATAACTTTCGGATCGAAGTAGTGTTTCTTACCGGCGATAACTTCAGCGGCAACGTGACCTTCGTGAACACCTTTGTGCGCCAGCATCGGCTGACCGACGATATCGCCGATAGCAAAGATGTGCGGCACGTTGGTACGCAGCTGTTTGTCAACGCGGATGAAGCCACGGTCATCAACTTCCACGCCAGCTTTGCCCGCGTCGAGGTTTTTGCCGTTCGGTACACGACCGATAGCCACCAGCACTGCATCGTAACGCTGAGCTTCAGCAGGCGCTTTTTTGCCTTCCATGGAAACGTAGATACCGTCTTCTTTCGCTTCAACGGCGGTTACTTTGGTTTCCAGCATCAGGTTGAATTTCTTGCTGATGCGTTTGGTAAAGACTTTAACCACGTCTTTATCGGCTGCCGGGATAACCTGGTCGAACATTTCAACCACGTCGATCTCTGAACCCAGCGCATGGTACACGGTACCCATTTCCAGACCGATGATACCGCCGCCCATTACCAGCAGGCGCTTAGGAACAGTTTTCAGTTCCAGTGCATCGGTGGAATCCCACACGCGCGGATCTTCATGCGGAATGAATGGCAGTTCGATCGGACGGGAACCCGCCGCGATGATCGCGTTGTCAAAGTTGATCACGGTTTTGCCGTTTTCACCTTCAACTTCCAGGGTGTTTGCCCCGGTAAATTTACCCAGACCGTTAACCACTTTCACTTTACGGCCTTTGGCCATACCCGCCAGACCGCCGGTCAGTTGAGTGATAACTTTTTCTTTCCAGGTACGAATCTTGTCGATATCGGTTTTCGGCTCGCCAAAAACGATACCGTGTTCAGCCAGCGCTTTGGCTTCTTCGATAACTTTTGCTACGTGCAGCAGCGCTTTAGAAGGGATACAGCCGACGTTCAGACAAACACCACCGAGGGTGCTGTAACGTTCTACGATGACGGTCTCCAGACCTAAATCTGCGCAACGGAAGGCAGCAGAGTAACCTGCAGGGCCTGCCCCAAGTACCACGACCTGAGTTTTGATTTCAGTGCTCATCATGACCTCTTAATTTATACCCGTCGTCCACCGGGTCGTTCTATCCGCCCGTATTTTACAAAATTGTTAACAATTTTGAAACAACAAACGGCAACCGATTTGTCTTTCGCACAATAACCTCACTGACTTCATGAGATTACCAGAAAAAAGCCGGCCGTCGGGCCGGCTTTTTCGCTTACATCACCAGGCGGCGAATGTCAGACAGCATGTTGTTGATGATGGTGATAAAGCGCGCACCATCAGCACCGTCGATTACGCGGTGGTCGAAGGAGAGCGAAATCGGCATCATCAGACGCGGCATAAACTCTTTACCGTTCCACACTGGCTCCATAGAGGACTTGGAGACACCGAGGATAGCCACTTCCGGCGCGTTCACAATCGGCGCGAAGTGGGTCGTACCCAGGCCACCGATGCTGGAGATGGTGAAGCAACCGCCCTGCATTTCGCCAGCGGTCAGCTTGCCATCACGCGCTTTCTTGGAGATGGTGGTCAGTTCACGAGACAGCTCGGTAATGCTCTTCTTGTTCACGTCTTTGAAGACCGGAACAACCAGACCATTCGGCGTATCTACCGCGACACCGATGTTGATGTATTTTTTCAGGGTCAGACGCTGACCGTCTTCAGACAGAGAGCTGTTGAAGCGCGGCATCTGTTCCAGAGCGGCGGCAACGGCTTTCATGATGAAGACCACTGGCGTGAATTTCACATCCAGTTTACGTTTTTCAGCTTCGGCGTTCTGCTGTTTACGGAACGCTTCCAGATCGGTGATATCGGTCTTGTCGAAGTGCGTAACGTGCGGGATCATCACCCAGTTACGGCTCAGGTTAGCACCAGAGATTTTCTGGATACGGCCCAGTTCCACTTCTTCGATTTCACCAAACTTGCTGAAGTCCACTTTCGGCCAAGGCAGCATGCCCGGAATACCGCCGCCTGCTGCTGCCGGAGCAGCTTCAGCACGCTTGATAGCGTCTTTCACGTAAGCCTGAACGTCTTCACGCAGGATACGACCTTTACGGCCAGAACCTTTCACTTTCGCCAGGTTTACACCGAACTCGCGCGCCAGGCGACGAATCAGCGGCGTTGCATGAACGTAAGCGTCGTTCTCAGCGAACTCAGATTTACCTTCCGCTTTCGCGGCCGGAGCTGCGGCTGGTTTAGCAGCCTGAGCCGGTGCAGCTGCAGAGGCTGGAGCAGCCGCGGCAGCTGGAGCGGCAGCAGGTGCTGCGCCTTCAACTTCGAAGATCATAATCAGAGAACCGGTTTTGACTTTGTCACCGGTGCTGATTTTGATTTCCTTCACGGTGCCCGCGAACGGTGCCGGAACTTCCATCGACGCTTTATCGCCTTCAACGGTAATCAGTGACTGCTCAGCGGCAATTTTATCGCCCACTTTAACCATCACTTCAGTGACTTCAACTTCGTCACCGCCGATATCCGGAACGTTAACCTCTTTCGAGCCAGAAGCTGCCGGAGCCGCCGCTGCTGCTGGAGCTGCCGCCTGAGCCGGTGCTGCAGCAGGCGCTGCGCCTGCAACTTCGAAGACCATAATCAGAGAACCGGTAGACACTTTGTCGCCCGTGTTGATTTTGATCTCTTTAACGGTGCCCGCGAACGGCGCCGGAACTTCCATCGACGCTTTATCGCCTTCAACGGTGATCAGAGACTGTTCAGCCGCAACGGTGTCGCCCACTTTAACCATAACCTCGGTAACTTCGACTTCGTCACCGCCGATGTCCGGTACGTGTACTTCTTTCGCCGCTGCCGCAGCAGGTGCTGCTGCCGGAGCTGCTTCTTTCTTCTCTTCTGCCGGAGCAGGTGCAGCGGCTGCTGCACCATCGGCGGAATCGAAAATCATGATCAGTTTGCCGGTCTCAGTTTTGTCGCCAACAGAGACTTTGATCTCTTTAACGATACCTGCCTGAGGAGACGGAACTTCCATAGAGGCTTTGTCGCCTTCTACGGTGATCAGCGACTGTTCAGCTTCAACTTTGTCGCCCACTTTGACCAGGATCTCGGTGATTTCAACTTCATCAGCCCCGATGTCCGGTACATTGATTTCGATAGCCATTATTCTTTTACCTCTTACGCCAGACGCGGGTTAACTTTATCTGCATCGATGTTGAATTTGATGATTGCGTCAGCAACCACTTTCTTATCGATTTCGCCACGTTTAGCCAGTTCGCCCAGGGCCGCTACAACCACATAAGAAGCATCAACTTCGAAGTGGTGACGCAGGTTTTCACGGCTGTCAGAGCGACCGAAGCCGTCAGTACCCAGTACGCGATAATCATCAGCCGGTACATAAGTACGAACCTGTTCGGCAAACAGTTTCATATAGTCAGTAGATGCCACTGCCGGAGCGTCGTTCATCACCTGAGCGATGTACGGAACGCGCGGAGTTTCCATCGGGTGCAGCATGTTCCAGCGTTCACAATCCTGGCCATCACGCGCCAGTTCAGTGAAGGAGGTTACGCTGTAAACGTCAGAACCTACACCGTAGTCGTTCGCCAGGATCTGTGCTGCTTCACGCACGTGACGCAGGATAGAACCGGAGCCCAGCAGCTGAACTTTACCTTTCTTACCTTCGAGGGTTTCGAGTTTGTAGATACCTTTACGGATACCTTCCTCGGCACCTGCTGGCATTGCCGGCATGTGGTAGTTTTCGTTCAGCGTGGTGATGTAGTAATAAACGTTCTCTTGTTTCTCACCGTACATACGCTCCAGACCATCGTGCATGATGACCGCAACTTCGTACGCGTAAGACGGATCGTAAGAGATACAGTTCGGGATAGTCAGAGACTGAATATGGCTGTGACCATCTTCGTGCTGCAGACCTTCGCCGTTCAGCGTCGTACGACCAGAAGTTCCCCCTACCAGGAAGCCGCGAGCCTGTTGGTCGCCTGCCTGCCAGCACAGGTCACCGATACGCTGGAACCCGAACATGGAGTAGTAGATGTAGAACGGAATCATCGGCAGATCGTTGGTGCTGTAGGAGGTCGCAGCAGCCAGCCAGGATGCGCCAGCACCCAGTTCGTTGATGCCTTCCTGCAGGATCTGACCTTTCTCGTCTTCTTTATAGTAAGCAACCTGCTCACGGTCCTGCGGGGTGTACTGCTGACCGTTCGGGCTGTAGATACCGATCTGACGGAACAGACCTTCCATACCGAAAGTACGCGCTTCGTCAGCGATGATCGGAACCAGACGATCTTTGATCGACTTGTTCTTCAGCATCACGTTCAGGGCACGAACGAAAGCGATAGTGGTGGAGATTTCTTTGTTCTGCTCTTCCAGCAGCGCACCGAAGTCTTCCAGAGCAGGCAGTTCCAGCTTCTCGGTGAAGTTCGGCTGACGAGCAGGCAGATAGCCGTGCAGTTTCTGACGCTGAGCGTGCAGATAAGTGTGCTCTTCAGAACCTTCCGGGAAGGTGATGTAAGACAGGTTTTCAACCTGCTCATCGGTCACAGGAACGTTGAAACGGTCGCGGATATAACGCACGCCATCCATGTTCATTTTCTTAACCTGGTGAGCGATGTTTTTACCTTCGGCGGTGTCACCCATGCCGTAACCTTTGATGGTATGGGCCAGGATTACAGTTGCTTTGCCTTTGGTTTCCTGCGCTTTCTTCAGTGCAGCGTAGACTTTCTTCGGATCGTGACCACCACGGTTCAGAGCCCAAATCTGCTCGTCAGTCCAGTCAGCAACCAGAGCTGCGGTTTCCGGGTATTTACCGAAGAAGTGCTCACGTACGTATGCGCCATCTTTGGATTTAAAGGTCTGGTAGTCGCCGTCAACGGTTTCGTTCATCAGTTGGATCAGTTTACCGCTGGTATCTTTACGCAGCAGCTCATCCCAACGACCGCCCCACATGACTTTGATAACGTTCCAGCCAGCGCCCGCGAAGATGCCTTCCAGTTCGTTAACAATCTTGCCGTTACCGGTGACCGGACCGTCAAGACGCTGCAGGTTACAGTTGATAACAAAGACCAGGTTGTCCAGTTTCTCACGGGTCGCGATGGTGATAGCACCCTTAGATTCTGGCTCATCCATTTCGCCGTCGCCCAGGAAGGCGTAAACGGTTTGTTTAGAGGTATCTTTCAGGCCACGGTGTTCCAGATATTTCAGGAATTTAGCCTGGTAGATTGCACCGATTGGGCCCAGACCCATAGATACGGTCGGGAACTGCCAGAATTCCGGCATCAGTTTCGGGTGCGGGTAGGAAGACAGGCCTTTGCCATGTACTTCCTGACGGAAGTTGTTCATCTGCTCTTCAGTCAGACGACCTTCCAGGAATGCGCGAGCGTAGATGCCCGGAGAGATGTGGCCCTGGAAGTAAACCAGATCGCCGCCATCCTGCTCGTTGCGTGCACGGAAGAAGTGGTTGAAGCAAACATCATACACCGTTGCGGAGGACTGGAAGGATGCCATGTGGCCACCCAGCTCGAGGTCCTTTTTAGACGCGCGCAGTACGGTCATGATGGCGTTCCAGCGGATAGCAGAACGAATACGACGCTCCAGCTCCAGATTGCCCGGGTATTCCGGTTCATCTTCAACGGCAATAGTGTTTACATAATTGCTGGCCCCAGCACCTGCCGCTACTTTCACGCCGCCTTTGCGAGCTTCTGAAAGCAGTTGGTCGATCAGATACTGAGCACGCTCAACACCTTCTTCACGGATGACCGATTCGATCGCCTGTAGCCAGTCGCGAGTTTCGATCGGATCCACGTCATTTGGGAAACGTTCTGACATGGGGGTATTCCTTATCTATCTAATACGTTGAGTTATCTGGAACCTGTCCCATTACGTTCTCACCAGAGAGCGTAATAAGACAGGTTCTGCGTTTAGTTGCCGCGCCTTTCGATAGCGCTTGATTTACAACATCTTCTGGTTAACGTTCTGCCAGAAAAATCACTAATTCTTTCGTTGCTCCAGACGGCGTAAGGCGCGTTCACGACGGCTTTCCTCACGGCTCCTGTCCAGCAGAATCTCTTCGATAAACGCCAGGTGACGGTGAGACGCTTCACGCGCTTCTTCAGGCTTCCCGGCGATAATTGCTTCAAAGATGCGGGTACGGTGACTGCTCACCAGCGGCAGCATCTCGCGACGCGCATACAGCAATTCGAAGTTTTGCCGAACGTTCTGGGCCAGCATCGGCTCCATACACCTTAGCAAATGGAGCAGCACCACATTATGTGCCGCTTCGGTGACAGCAATTTGATACTGGAGTACCGCGTCAGATTCGCCGTCAAGATCGCCGGACTGTTGAGCAAGCTCGATCGCATGGTGGAGTTCACGGATACGCGTTTTGTCTTCATCCGTGCTGCGCAGTGCAGCGTAATAGGCTGCAATACCTTCCAGCGCATGGCGCGTCTCAAGCAGGTCAAACTGGGATTCAGGATGGTCGGAGAGCAGCTCTACCAGTGGGTCGCTAAAGCTCTGCCACAGGCTGCTCTGAACAAAAGTGCCACCGCCCTGACGACGAAGCAGTAACCCCTTCGCTTCAAGGCGTTGGATCGCCTCGCGTAAGGAGGGGCGGGAGACGTCGAACTGTTTTGCCAGCTCGCGTTCCGGTGGGAGTTTTTCTCCGGGGCGAAGTGTCCCCTCAAGAATTAAAAACTCCAGCTGCTGCTCAATCACATCGGAGAGTTTTGGTTGGCGGATTTTGCTGTAGGCCATGATTTCCTGTCTTAAGCCATTTGCCCGGAGTCAATTGGTCTTACCAATTTCATGTTCTTGACGCTAAAGTAACAAAGTATTCACCTTCTGTCCATACAGGTTTTGATTGAAATCAGTAAAGGGGGCATATTTTAACAACATTACAGAAATAACGTTTCAAACATGTAACTATGCACAAATGTTAAATTTACCCACCACGGGGTAGTTTTAACGGAATTGAAACGAAAAAATATCTCATCTGAACCGATTCACCTGATTATTTATCGACACATTAGCCACAATTAGTGAATAAAAATTCAAAATGGAAATTTTGTGGTAGATAAACTCGAATTTACAAATGGTTTCTTTTTATTCAACTCGTCATCTTGCCCGCATAAAGCAGGTGCATTCGCGCTCGCATATCATTATTCTGATCAAGACAAAAGCATTGAGGCAACATTTCATCTAAAGCATCTGTAAACAAATAAATACAACAAACGGAATTGCAAACTTACACACGCATTGCTGCGTAGTTCAAAAAATAAGTACTCGAAATATGAAGAGTAAAACCACACACGAGGTTTAATGATGGAAAGTCAACAGCATGGCGATCAGCTCAAGCGCGGTCTTAAGAACCGCCATATACAGCTAATCGCGCTGGGTGGCGCGATTGGTACCGGGTTATTCCTCGGTAGCGCATCTGTTATCCAGTCTGCAGGACCGGGTATTATTCTGGGTTACGCAATTGCCGGCTTTATCGCCTTTTTGATTATGCGTCAGTTAGGTGAAATGGTGGTTGAAGAGCCGGTTGCAGGCTCCTTTAGCCACTTTGCTTATAAATACTGGGGCGGTTTCGCGGGTTTCTCTTCTGGCTGGAACTATTGGGTACTGTACGTCCTGGTTGCCATGGCTGAACTGACTGCCGTAGGTAAATACATCCAGTTCTGGTATCCGGAGATCCCCACCTGGGTTTCTGCTGCAGCCTTCTTCGTGCTGATCAACGCCATCAACCTGACCAACGTGAAAGTGTTTGGGGAAATGGAGTTCTGGTTCGCCATTATTAAAGTCATTGCCGTGGTTGCGATGATTCTGTTCGGCGGCTGGTTGTTGTTTAGCGGCAACGGCGGCCCGCAGGCCAGCGTCAGTAACCTGTGGAGCCAGGGGGGTTTCCTGCCGCACGGCTTCACCGGTCTGGTGATGATGATGGCTATTATTATGTTCTCTTTCGGTGGGCTGGAGCTGGTCGGGATCACCGCAGCAGAAGCCGATAACCCGGAGCAAAGCATTCCCAAAGCAACCAACCAGGTTATCTACCGTATCCTGATTTTCTATGTAGGTTCGCTGGCTGTTCTGCTTTCCCTGATGCCGTGGACGCGCGTCACGGCAGATACCAGCCCGTTTGTCCTTATTTTCCACGAGCTGGGCGACACCTTTGTTGCCAATGCTCTGAACATCGTAGTGCTGACCGCTGCCCTTTCTGTGTATAACAGCTGCGTATACTGCAACAGCCGTATGCTGTTCGGTCTGGCACAGCAGGGTAACGCGCCAAAAGCGCTAATGAACGTCGACAAACGCGGCGTACCGGTGAACACCATTCTGGTCTCCGCGCTGGTTACGGCTCTGTGTGTACTGATCAACTATCTGGCACCGGAATCCGCCTTTGGCCTGCTGATGGCGCTAGTGGTTTCCGCACTGGTGATCAACTGGGCAATGATTAGCCTGGCGCACATGAAGTTCCGCAAAGCCAAACAGCAGCAAGGCGTTACCACCCGTTTCCCGGCGCTGCTCTATCCGCTTGGTAACTGGGTATGTCTGATTTTCATGGCTGCAGTGCTGGTGATTATGCTGATGACGCCGGGCATGGCGATTTCGGTGTACTTAATCCCGGTATGGATTGCCATTCTTGGCATCGGCTATTTGTGCAAACAGAAAACCGCCAAAGTAGCTAAAGCGCATTAATTCTCCCTCCCCCACCTGCATCAGGTGGGGGTTGTTACCTGCCTCACACTTTCCCACTCACGACTGTTTCGTCCATATCACTGGCGTTATCCTGCAACGCAAAAACACCTCTGCCAGACAATAATTATCTCCATATCTTATTAATGGAGTGCAGTTGATGGAAACCAGTAAGCTCACGGTGAAAGAAAAGATCGGCTATGGAATGGGCGACGCCGGATGCAACATCATCTTTGGCGCCATCATGTTGTTTGTTAACTATTTTTACACAGATATTTTTGGCCTGGCACCGGCCCTGGTCGGCGTGTTACTGCTCTCAGTACGCGTTATAGATGCCGTTACCGACCCTATTATGGGCGCGATGGCCGACCGCACCCGCAGCAAATATGGTCGATTTCGTCCATGGCTTTTGTGGATGGCTTTCCCATACGCATTATTTAGCGTACTCATGTTTACCACCCCTGAGTGGACGTATAACAGCAAAGTAATCTATGCGTTCGTCACCTACTTCCTGCTCTCTATCACCTATACGGCGATCAACATCCCTTACTGCTCGCTCGGCAGCGTCATCACTAACGATCCAAAGGAACGTGTCGCCTGCCAGTCATATCGCTTTGTGTTGGTAGGAATTGCAACCCTGCTGCTCTCCCTCACCTTACTGCCAATGGCGGACTGGTTTGGCGGGGAAGATAAAGCTAAAGGCTATCAGATGGCGATGGCAGTGCTGGCCTTCATCGGCATGTGTATGTTCCTGTTTTGCTTTGCAACCGTCCGTGAGCGCGTACGTCCTGCCGTCCCGACTAACGACGATTTAAAAGCCGACCTGAAAGACGTATGGAAGAACGATCAGTGGGTAAAAATCCTGCTGTTAACCCTGTGTAACGTCTGTCCGGGCTTTATTCGCATGGCCGCCACCATGTACTACGTAACCTGGGTTATGCAGCAAAGCACGCAGTTCGCAACGCTGTTTATCAGTCTTGGCGTTGTGGGCATGATGATCGGCAGTATGCTGGCGAAGGTGTTAACCGATCGCTGGTGCAAACTGAAAGTCTTCTTCTGGACCAATATCATCCTGGCGATTTTCTCCGGCGCGTTTTACTTCTTCGATCCTAAAGCCACCATGATGATTATGGTGCTTTACTTCCTGCTCAACATTCTGCACCAGATCCCATCCCCACTGCACTGGTCGCTGATGGCAGATGTCGATGACTACGGCGAGTGGAAAACCGGTAAACGTATCACCGGAATCAGCTTCTCCGGCAACCTGTTCTTCCTGAAACTGGGCCTGGCGATTGCCGGAGCGATGGTTGGTTTCCTGCTCTCCTGGTATGGCTACGACGCAGGGGCGAAAGCGCAAAGCGACTCCGCCATTAACGGTATTATGCTGCTGTTTACCATCATACCGGGTGTAGGCTACCTGATTACCGCAGGCGTAGTTCGTCTGCTGAAAGTTGACCGCGAGTTTATGCAACAAATCCAGACAGATTTAGAAAAGCGCCGCGCCAACTACCGTGAACTGAATGAGTACCACGATATAAAAACGACTGAAAACGTAAGGAAAGCCTAATGAATCAGTGGCCAAACCCCTTTATTGAACAGCGTGCCGACCCGTTTATTTTACGTGACGGTAGCCACTACTATTTCATTGCTTCAGTGCCCGAATACGATCGTCTGGAGATCCGCCGGGCGGACTCGCTGGAAGGGTTACGCACCGCTATCCCGGTTGTCGTCTGGCGCAAACCAGAAAACGGCCCCATGAGCCAACTGATCTGGGCACCTGAGATCCATCATCTGGCAGGCAAGTGGTACATCTATTTTGCCGCCGCCCACACACAGGCGCTCGACAAGCTGGGGATGTTCCAGCACCGTATGTTTGCGCTCGAATGTGCAGACGCCGATCCGCTGACCGGTCAATGGACAGAGAAAGGGCAGATTAAAACGCAGTTTGAAACCTTCGCGCTTGATGCCACCACCTTTAACCATCAGGGAAAACAGTGGTATCTGTGGGCGCAGAAATCCCCCGATATCGCCGGAAACTCCAATATCTATCTCGCCGAACTGGAAAATCCATGGACGATTAAAGGCGAGCCGGTAATGCTCAGTCATCCAGAGTATGACTGGGAATGCCGGGGTTTTTGGGTCAACGAAGGCCCGGCCGTCATGGTTCACAGCGACAAGCTGTTTATCAGCTATTCCGCCAGCGCCACCGATGAGAACTACTGTATGGGATTATTGTGGATTGATCTCAATGCCGATCCGCTCAACCCGCAGAACTGGCACAAATCGCCGCGACCGGTCTTTACCACCAGCTACGAAAACCGCCAATACGGGCCGGGGCACAACAGCTTTACGCAAACGCCGGAAGGTGAAGATGTGCTGGTGTACCACGCGAGAAATTACACTGAAATCGAGGGCGATCCACTATACGACCCAAACCGCCACACTCGTCTGAAGCTGGTACGCTGGAACGAAAACGAGATGCCAGATTTTGGCATCCCGCCTGCTGATACGCTTTGAAAGATTGGCCCGCAAGCACAAAGCGACCGGGCCAATTTTTTTCCTCGACGGATAAGCGCAGCGCCATCCACTAATAATGGCTTAAATTAATGTTCCATAAATGGTCAGCACGGCAATGACCACCACCACCACAAACGAGGTCTTCTTCGCCATCGAAACCGCGGCTTTTGGCGTTGCGACTTTATCGGTATGTGGTTCACGCGCTAAAGAAAACTGCGCAAGGCGAGTAAGCACCTGATATTGCGAAGTATGCAGATCCGCCAGCGACGCAAACCAGGCAGGCAACGCCTTCTCGCCGTGCCCCAGCAGCGCATAGACGACACCCGCCAGGCGCACCGGGATCCAGTCCAGCACATGCAGGATCGCATCGATACCTGATTGCAAACGCTGGTGTGGCGTCTGATAGCGCGCCAGCCAGGACTGCCAGGCACGTAGAAAGGCATAACCCACCAGCGTCACCGGTCCCCACGGGCCACCGACAATCAGCCAGAATAACGGCGCCAGATAAAAGCGAAAGTTGTTCCATAACAGCGCGTTCTGCAGTTCGCGCAAGAACTCACGCTCATCGCACTCAGGCGGAATCCCATGAATCAGGGTCAGCTCGCTGGCCATCGCTTCACGGGCGTGAGCGTCATCGCGAGCAGCCGCGTTCAGATAGGCATGATAATGAAGACGCGTCTTGCCAGCGCCGATGCACAGCAAACCAATTAAGATCCACGCCACCAGCAAAGGCACGTTAAACAACAGGCCTTGAAGTGCGCGCAGCAGCAGGAACGTCACCCCCATCGCAATAAGGGCCATGCCTACCGTACGCATCATCGAAAAATGCTTCACCCGGCGGAAAAAAGCTTCAACCCGGTGATCAAGCTGCCAGTGCTCACCCAGCTTAAACAGGCGTTCAACAATCAACACCAGTAATGTTGTAAACAGCGTCATGTCATCTCCTTGTGCGACGAGGGGGTGACCAGGGCGCGAAACCTTGCCCAGTCAAAAGAGGGCCCGGGATCGGTCTTACGCTCGGGCGCAATATTGCAATGTCCTGTCATGTTGTTGGCAATGGCCGGATAACGCGTAATCAGGGCATTCGTCACGGCTGCCAGTTGCTGATACTGCGCATCGGTATAGGCCAGCGTATCCGTCCCTTCCAGCTCAATACCAATTGAGAAATCATTACAGCGTTCGCGGCCTTGATAGTTCGACACGCCAGCATGCCAGGCGCGTTTATCAAAGGGGACATACTGCACAATTTCACCGTCACGGCGAATTAAACAATGTGCCGAAACGCGCAAATGGGCGATCCCGGCAAAATAAGGATGGGCATTGGGATCAATCGTGCCCGTAAACAGCGCATCGATCCACGGGCCGCCAAACTCGCCAGGCGGCAGGCTGATATTATGCACCACCAGCAGAGAAGGGTTTTCGTCATCTGGGCGGCAATCGTAATGAGGAGAGGGAACGCGTCGCGCCTCTGCCAGCCAGCCCTCGTCTAACAACATGCAGAATCTCCTTATTGGTGGTGCTCATATCAGGTTCAGGGTAGCATGTTTCCACCTTATGATTCGTTAGCAATTTGGAGTTTTATCATGCCGCCTCGCCGCTATAACCCTGACTACCGACGTGACGCGCTGTTGGAACGCATAAATCTGGATATCCCTGCCGCTGTAGCTCAGGCGCTGCGTGAAGATTTAGGCGGAGAAGTTGATGCCAATAACGATATCACCGCACAGCTTTTACCCGCGGAGATGCGCTCCCACGCCACCGTGATCACCCGCGAAGATGGCGTTTTTTGTGGAAAACGTTGGGTGGAAGAGGTCTATATTCAACTGGCTGGCGATGATGTCAACATCACCTGGCATGTCGAAGATGGCGACAGCATTAAGGCCAATCAGCCGCTATTTGAACTGGACGGCCCTTCCCGCGTGCTGCTAACCGGCGAACGTACCGCGCTTAATTTTGTACAGACGCTTTCGGGTGTGGCGAGCGAGGTGCGTAAATATGTCGACCTGCTGGCGGGAACAAAAACCCAACTACTGGATACACGTAAAACTCTGCCGGGGCTACGTACCGCGCTGAAATACGCCGTATTATGCGGCGGCGGCGCAAATCATCGTCTGGGCCTTTCTGACGCTTTCCTGATTAAAGAAAACCACATTATTGCTTCAGGTTCGGTACGTCAGGCCGTTGAAAAAGCCTTCTGGCTGCACCCGGATGTGCCGGTTGAAGTCGAAGTAGAAAGCCTGGATGAACTGGACGACGCGCTGAAAGCAGGGGCCGACATCATCATGCTCGATAACTTCGAAACTGACCAAATGCGGGAAGCGGTAAAACGCACCAACGGCCAGGCGCGTCTGGAAGTGTCGGGTAACGTCACTCATGAAACTCTGCGCGAATTTGCTGAAACCGGCGTGGATTTCATCTCTGTTGGCGCGCTGACCAAGCATGTTCGCGCGCTCGATCTCTCTATGCGTTTTCGCTAATTACTGATGGTTTAGCCCGATAGTACTTTCACTTATCGGGCCCATCACGCCGGTTTTTCTATCGGCCGGATAAGCGTTTACGCCGCCATACGGCTGTTTCTTCGAGCCTCTTCGCAAATACGTTGTCTGACTCTGTAATTTCATAAAAATCCTCGGAACCCGCCTTCCCGTTCTGTTTTTTGCCTCTCGCCGTGACCCCGAGCGTTTGCCAAAGTAGCGCCAGCTAACTCAAGGAGCGAACGATGGACAAGCAACGAGGCTTCACACTTATCGAACTCATGGTGGTCATTGGCATTATTGCCATCCTTAGCGCCATCGGTATTCCGGCTTATCAAAACTATCTGCGCAAAGCCGCGTTAACAGACATGCTGCAAACCTTTGTTCCCTATCGCACGGCGGTTGAGATCTGTGCGCTGGAGCATGGCGGAACAACAACCTGTGATGCCGGAACGAATGGCATCCCTTCTCCAGCCACCACCCGTTATGTCTCCGCCATGAGCGTTGAAAAAGGAGTGGTCAGCCTCAGCGGACAAGAAAGCCTGAACGGGTTAAGCATCACCATGACGCCGGGTTGGGACAATGCCAACGGTATTACCGGCTGGAGCCGTAACTGCGTTATCCAGAATGACAGCGCATTGCACCAGGCCTGTGAAGACGTTTTCCGTTTCGATATCAATTAAGGAAAAGAGATGAATACCACCCAACTTACGGCGCTGTGCCAACGTCATCAGGGAATATTACTGGATGCAGACAATGAAGTGGTGCACATCGCCGTCGTGGACGCTCCGTCCCACGAATTGCTGGACGCACTGCATTTTGCCACCACCCGACGTATCGACATCGTCTGCTGGACGCATCAACAAATGGAAGGCCACACGCATACGCCACAGAAAATGCTCCCGGCAGTGGTCACGAAAAGCAGCGCCAGCGCAGCAGATTTGCTGAATCAGACGTTTCAATCCGCTCTGGTGCAACGAGCTTCTGATATTCATTTTGAGCCAGCGGAAAACCACTATCGAATCAGATTACGTGTGGATGGCGTACTGCATGCTTTACCGGACGTCACGACCGAGATGGGTATCGCCATCACTGCCAGACTAAAAGTTTTAGGCAGTCTGGATATTGCCGAGCACCGACTTGCGCAAGACGGCCAGTTTACCGTTGAAATTTCAGGAGAGCCGGTCTCGTTTCGCATCGCCACCCTGCCCTGTCGCTTTGGCGAAAAAGTGGTGCTACGGCTACTGCATCAGGTCGATCAAGCGCTGGAAATCACCGCGCTGGGAATGCAGGACGCGCAGCTGGCAGCATTTTCACAAGCGTTGCAGCAGCCTCAGGGGCTGATTCTGGTCACCGGACCGACCGGAAGCGGTAAAACGGTCACGCTGTACAGTGCGCTGCAGACCCGAAACACTCCGGACGTTAACCTCTGTAGCGTGGAAGATCCAGTAGAGATCCCGATCGCAGGTCTTAACCAAACACAAATTCATCCACGTGCCGGTCTCACTTTTCAGGGAGTATTGCGCGCGCTGCTGCGTCAGGATCCCGACATTATCATGGTGGGTGAAATCCGTGATGGCGAAACGGCTGAAATAGCCCTTAAAGCCGCACAAACCGGTCATCTGGTTCTATCAACACTACATACCAATTCCACCACAGAAACACTAATACGCTTGCAGCAAATGGGGGTTGCACGCTGGATGATCGCCTCCGCGCTGACGCTCGTTATTGCGCAGCGGTTGGTGAGAAAATTGTGTCCCCATTGCCGACAACGCCTGGAAACGCCGATCATGCTCCCGGAAGCGATCTGGCCTACGCCACTGCCTCGTTGGCAGGCTCCGGGCTGCCAACATTGCTATCACGGATTTTATGGCCGTACGGCATTGTTTGAAGTTCTCCCCGTGACACCTGCATTGCGCCAGAGCATCGCCAACGGTACGTCCGTAGACGGAGTGGAATCGAATGCTCAGCAACTGGGGATGAGCACGCTCTTCGAAAATGGTTGCAAGGCCGTCGAACAAGGGTTAACAACATTTGAAGAGTTGGTACGCGTACTGGGCATGCCCCATGTCAGCTAAACTGCTTTGGCGCTGGCAAGGTATTAGCAACGAAGGTAATCCACTGGAAGGCGTACTTTGGGCCGATACCCGCCCCTCATTGATGCTTGCTCTCGAGCAACGGCATATTACGCCGCTGCGCATTAATCGTATGCGTGTCAAAGCCTCACACTGGAGCCGTGAAAAAAGCGCTGAAACCATACATCAACTGGCGACGTTGCTGAAAGCAGGGCTAACACTCTCGGCAAGTTTAGCTTTGCTGGCTGAACAGCATCCCAGCAGCCAATGGCAAGCGCTACTGCGCACGCTGGCTCACGATATGGAACAGGGTATTTCTCTCTCCACCTCGCTATCTCAGTGGCAACACGTTTTTCCGCCTCTTTATCAGGCAATGATCCGTACCGGAGAGCTTACGGGTAAGCTGGACGACTGCTGCTTTGAACTCGCCCGCCAGCAGAAGAATCAACAGCAACTGGCGGATAAAGTTAAAAAAGCCCTACGCTATCCGATTTTCATCATCACGATGGCGGTGATGGTAGTATTCGCGATGCTGCAGTTTGTACTCCCTGAGTTTGCCGCCATTTACCAGACGTTTAACACCCCGCTACCGGCACTCACTCAGTGGATTATTGCCATCGCGCATTTTAGCAGCCAATGGGGATGGCTGGCGGGAGCATTCAGCCTGGTAGCGGGTGCGGCATATCACCTGATGAAGCAGAAGCCATACTGGCTCACTCTGCGCCAGAAATTACTGCTCGGCTTCCCGGTCATAGGGCCGATGGTGAGAGGGCAAAAGCTCACGCAGATCTTCACTGTTCTGGCGTTAACGCAAAATGCAGGTATTCCTTTTCTGCAAGGCCTTGAGAGCGTCACTGAAACGCTGGCCAACCCTTTCTGGTCACAACGCTTAGCGCAGGTACATCAAGATATCAGCGCCGGAAAACCGGTCTGGTTAGCGCTAAAAAATTGCGGTGAATTCAGCCCATTGTGCATACAGTTGGTCAGAACAGGTGAGGCTTCCGGCTCGCTGGATACAATGCTGCGTAATCTCGCACATCACCACGGCGAGAAAACATTGTCTCAGGCAGAGAATCTGGCTGCGCTACTCGAGCCTGCGTTACTGGTCATTACGGGGCTGATAATCGGTACGCTGGTCGTTGCGATGTATTTGCCGATTTTTCATTTAGGAGATGCGATGAGCGGGGTGGGATAAATTCAAATGCCGGATGGCGCACTGCTTATCCGGCATGTCATAGTCCTACCTGTTCTTACAGGCTATTGAAAACGCGGTTTTCTTGTTCCTGTACACGAATAAACGTTGTACGTTTGGTCAGTTCTTTCAGGCGAGATGCACCGACATAGGTACAGGCAGAACGCAGGCCGCCAAGGATATCGCGTGCAGTGTTATCAACCGGGCCACGCAGAGGCAACTTAACTGTTTTACCTTCCGCAGCGCGGTATTGTGCAACACCACCGACGTGACGCGTCATGGCTGATTCAGAGCTCATGCCGTAGAACAGCATGAATTTCTCACCGTTCTCTTCAACAATTTTGCCGCCGCTTTCTTCATGACCGGCCAACATACCGCCGAGCATAACGAAGTCCGCGCCACCGCCGAACGCTTTTGCCACGTCACCCGGCATTGTGCAGCCGCCGTCACTGACAATCATGCCGCCCAGACCGTGAGCTGCATCGGCACATTCAATAACCGCAGAAAGCTGTGGGTAGCCAACGCCGGTTTTTACACGTGTGGTACATACAGAACCCGGGCCAATGCCGACTTTAACAATGTCCGCGCCGGAAAGTACCAGCTCTTCACACATTTCTCCAGTAACCACATTGCCCGCACAAATTGTTTTTGTCGGCCATGCTTCACGCGCTTTCGACACAAACTGAACAAAATGCTCTGAGTAGCCATTTGCCACATCAATGCAGATAAAGTTCAGCGCCGGGTTGAGCGCCAGAATCTGTTTGGTTTTTTCGAAATCTGCATCAGAGGTGCCGGTTGAAACCATTACGTGTTTGAGCACATCAGCAGAGCTCTCTGCGATGAAAGCAGCCCAGTCTTCAACAGAATAGTGTTTGTGTACCGCAGTCAGGATGTCGAAGGATGCCAGCGCCGTTGCCATGGCAAACGTCCCGACAGTGTCCATGTTCGCGGCAATAATCGGTACGCCGGACCAGGTCTGACCTGAGTGCTTAAAGGTAAATTGACGTTCCAGCTCAACATCGGAACGGCTTTTGAGAGTAGAACGCTTAGGGCGGATAAGAACGTCTTTGAAACCTAACTTCAGATCTTCTTCGATACGCATGTGCGGATTCCTGGGGTTAATGGCGAAAAATCGAAACTCACAACTCCAGTGACGCTATCATACGCACTAATCAATGCCGCGCAAGACTGCGAAATTCTCTTTTTTTACGCTACAATCCCATAAATTTACCTGGCGAATAGTAGGTTAATCCTGCAGCAGCCTCGCCGTCGCACGCTTAACTTTTAACTGTTTGATAATCAAACTTAAACTCCAGGATCTGCATCTATGAGGTATACGGTAGCCTTAACCGGCGGCATTGGCAGTGGTAAAAGTACCGTTGCAAATGCGTTCGCTGACCTCGGAATAAACGTCATTGATGCAGATATTATTGCGCGCCAGGTGGTTGAACCCGGTACCCCAGCCCTTAAGGCGATCGAAGAACATTTTGGTACCGAAGTTATAGCTGCCGACGGATCGTTGCAGCGACGCATTTTACGCGAACGCATTTTTTCCAGTCCTGAGGAGAAAAGCTGGCTGAATGCCCTGCTCCATCCGCTTATTCAGCAGGAAACGCAGCACCAGTTTCAGCAAGCAACCTCCCCTTATCTGTTGTGGGTTGTACCTTTGCTGGTGGAAAATTCGCTGTATAAAAAAGCCAACCGCGTACTCGTGGTGGATGTTACCCCCGAGACACAGCTCAGACGCACTATGCAGCGCGATGACGTCACGCGTGAGCATGTTGAACAAATTCTTGCTGCCCAGGCAACGCGCGAAGCGCGTCTGGCCGTGGCAGACGATGTTATTGATAATAATGGCGCACCGGAGGCCATCGCCTCGGATGTCGCCCGCCTGCACGCGCTCTATCTGCAATGCGCGTTGCAGTTTGTCTCACAGGAAAAACCGTAATGCACACCCAGGTCCTTTTTGAACACCCTCTCAATGAGAAGATGCGTACATGGCTGCGCATTGAGTTTTTAATCCAACAGCTCTCCGTTAATGTACCCATAGCGGACCATGCAGGCGCACTGCATTTTTTCCGCAACATCGGAGACTTACTGGATGTATTTGAACGCGGCGAAGTCCGTACCGAACTCCTCAAAGAGCTGGAAAGACAACAGCGTAAACTCCAGGCCTGGGTTGAAGTTCCCGGCGTCGATCAAAACAGGATCGACGCATTGCGCCAGCAGCTAAAAAGCGCGGGCAGCATTCTGATTTCAGCTCCGCGTATTGGACAGACGCTGCGCGAAGATCGTCTAATTGGCCTTGTACGTCAGCGTTTAAGCATTCCTGGCGGATGCTGCAGTTTCGATCTGCCGACCCTGCATATCTGGTTACATCTACCGCAGTCGCATCGCGACGCGCAGGTTGAAATATGGCTTGCAAGTCTGAATCCGCTCAATCAGGCACTGTCCCTGGTGCTGGATTTAATTCGCAACTCTGCGCCATTCCGTAAGCAAACCAGCTTGAATGGTTTTTATCAGGACAACGGCGAAGATGCCGATCTGCTTCGCTTGCAGCTGCCGCTTGATTCGCAGCTTTATCCGCAAATTTCTGGTCATAAGAGCCGCTTTGCTATTCGCTTTATGCCGCTGGATAGCGAGAATGGCCAGGTGCCTGAGCGTCTCGATTTTGATCTGGCGTGCTGTTAAGGAGTCAACATGTCTGAACAAACCATCGTCAACTGCCCAACCTGCGGCAAACCCGTAGTGTGGGGTGAAGTCAGCCCGTTTCGCCCATTCTGCAGCAAGCGCTGCCAGTTAATCGATCTGGGTGAGTGGGCCGCAGAAGAGAAACGTATCCCAAGCTCTGGTGATCTGTCGGAAAACGACGACTGGAGTGAAGAGCAGAAGTAATTCAGCTAAAACGTAGGGCGGGCAAGCGTAGCGACCCCGCCCTAATTTGCAGGATGGTGGGGTTGCCTAATCCGGCCTACGAACACCTTTATCCAGCAATCAGCTTTTCAATTACCGGCGCATTCGCAGGCGGAAAATCTTCTGCATTCAGAGCATCTTGCGCAATCCACTGCGCCGGTTGCCCCTCTTTCCCCCACGGTTCGCCTTCCCAGCTTTCAACCAGCCAGAACCACAGAGTGATATGCCGGTCCGGAAACTGGTACTCCAGCTTTTCGAACAGTGAGCTTTGAGTCGGCGTAATGCCTACTTCTTCCTGTAACTCGCGAATCAGCGCCTGCTCCGGCGTTTCGCCTGCTTCAATTTTCCCGCCGGGGAACTCCAGCTTATTTGCCATGTGGGCATCAGCCGCACGCTGGGTAATAAAAATTTCATGGTGCTGGTTGCGAATAATCCCGACGGCGATCTGCAGTATTTTCATCTTTATCGTCCATAAAAAAGGCGCAGAATTCTGCGCCTTTTCAGTAAGTTATTTTCTTAACTCAGGCGGCCATGGCACTGTTTGTACTTTTTGCCGGAACCGCAAGGACACGGATCGTTACGACCCACTTTACGATCGCCAGTTTGTGCTGCCAGCTCTTCTGCCGCGGCAGAATCGTCACCCTTATGGCTCAACTGCTGCATCTGCGCTAAACGTTCAGCGTCTTCACGACGTTGCTGCTCCATCGCTTCTACTTCTTCAGGCATACGTACCTGAACTTTGCTCAGGGTACTGATCACTTCGTACTTCAGTGATTCCAGCATTGATGCAAACATAGAGAAGGATTCACGCTTGTATTCCTGCTTCGGATCTTTTTGCGCATAACCACGCAGGTGGATACCCTGACGCAGGTAATCCATCGCCGCAAGGTGCTCTTTCCACAGAGAATCGAGAGTTTGCAGCATCACGCCTTTTTCGAAGTGACGCATCATCTCCGCGCCCACAACTTCTTCTTTACGCTGATAAACTTCGATGGCGTTTGCCAGAATACGTTCGCGCAGCGTTTCCTCATGCAGCTCAGGCTCTTTATCCAGCCACTCTGAAATAGGCATTTCCAGATCGAAGTCGTTTTTCAGACGTTCCTGCAGACCCGGGATATCCCACATTTCTTCCAGAGACTGCGGCGGAATATAGGCATCAATCGTCGCTTTGAAGACATCCTCACGGATGCTATTAATGGTTTCGCTAACGTCAGTTACGTCCAGCAGTTCGTTACGCTGGGTGTAGATTGCGCGACGCTGGTCATTGGCAACGTCATCATATTCCAGCAGTTGCTTACGAATATCGAAGTTGCGGCTTTCTACTTTACGCTGCGCGTTTGCAATCGCTTTAGTCACCCACGGGTGTTCAATCGCTTCACCAGGCTTCATGCCCAGTTTACGCATCATGCCGGACACGCGGTCAGAAGCAAAAATACGCATCAGCGCATCTTCCATCGACAGATAGAAACGAGAAGACCCCGCATCCCCCTGACGACCAGAACGACCACGCAGCTGGTTATCTATACGACGAGATTCGTGACGCTCGGTACCGATAATATGTAAACCGCCTGCAGCTAACACCGCATCATGGCGAACCTGCCACTCGGCTTTGATCTGCGCGATTTGTTCTGGAGTCGGGTCCTCCAGCTCGGCAATTTCCGCCTGCCAGCTACCACCCAGCACGATATCGGTACCACGACCCGCCATGTTTGTCGCGATAGTCACTGCGGACGGATAACCCGCCTGGGCGACGATTGCGGCTTCGTTGGCGTGGAACTTGGCGTTCAGAACGTTGTGTTTGATACCCGCCTTGTTCAGCTCGTTAGAAACCACTTCCGATTTTTCAATAGAGATAGTACCAACCAGCACCGGCTGGCCATTTGCGGTACGCTCTTTAATATCTTCAATGATCGCCTGAATTTTTTCCGCTTCAGTCATGTACACCAGATCCGGTAAATCCTTACGGATCATCGGGCGGTTGGTCGGCACAACAACGGTATCCAGTTTGTAGATGGAGCTGAATTCAAAGGCTTCAGTATCTGCTGTACCGGTCATACCGGCCAGTTTTTCGTACAAACGGAAGTAGTTCTGGAAGGTAATGGATGCCAGCGTCTGGTTCTCGTTTTGGATATCTACGCCTTCTTTGGCTTCAACAGCCTGGTGCAGACCATCGGACCAGCGGCGGCCCTGCATGGTACGACCGGTGTGTTCGTCGACGATGATAACTTCGCCGTCTTTCACGATATAGTCAACGTCGCGGGTAAACAGCACGTGCGCGCGCAGTGCAGCAGTCACGTGGTGCATCAGCATAATGTTGCCCGGAGAGTACAGCGACTCGCCCTCATCCATAATGCCTTCGTTAACCAACAGCTCTTCAATCAGTACCAGACCACGTTCGGTCAGGTTGACCTGGCGCGCTTTCTCATCAACAGAGAAGTGGCCTTCCCCCTGGAACGTGTCGGAATCGTCCTTCTCCTGACGAATCAGGTGCGGGATGATTTTATTCACTTTTTTATACATTTCCGAGCTGTCTTCAGCCGGACCGGAAATGATCAGCGGCGTACGCGCTTCATCGATCAGGATGGAGTCGACTTCATCGACCAGCGCATAATGCAGTTTACGCTGAACGCGCTCTTCCGGACTAAACGCCATGTTGTCGCGCAGGTAGTCAAAGCCGTATTCGTTGTTGGTACCGTAAGTAATATCGGCATTGTAGGCTTCACGCTTGGCTGGCGCAGGCAGGCCAGACATGTTGATACCCACGGTCATGCCGAGGAATTCAAACAGCGGGCGGTTATTTTCGGCGTCACGCTGAGCCAGATAGTCGTTCACGGTAACCACGTGTACACCTTTCCCGCTTAAAGCGTTCAGGTAGGCTGGCAGCGTTGCGGTCAGGGTTTTACCTTCACCGGTACGCATTTCTGCGATGCAGCGATCGTTAAGCACCATACCACCCAGCAGCTGTACGTCGAAATGACGCATGCCGAACACACGCTTACTCGCTTCGCGGACCACCGCGAACGCTTCCGGGATCAGGCTTTCAACGCTGGCGCCTTTTTCCAGACGGGCGCGGAATTCAGCGGTCTTCGCTTTCAGTTCATCATCGGAGAGTTTTTCCATCTCCGGTTCCATTGCATTGATGACATTGACCACTTTACGCATACGACGCAGCGTACGCTCGTTACGGCTACCGAATACTTTTGTTAATAATTTGATTAGCATAATAAAATCTCAAACGCCCCGCGGTGCGGAGTCAAAAATTATAAGTTGGAAGGTTCTTTTTTAGCTGAGGCGTTGAGGGCCAGCGCGGATACCCTGCAGCTGGCTGATCCAGACCGGAACGCTAAATGCGGCCTGAGAGGTAAAATGGGCATATGTCACGCGACTCACGGCCGCGGGCGGTCTGCCTTCTTGCGTCAGCATCGCGCTGAGCGTATTCAGTAAGGCAAGATGGTGCGCCTGGATTGGCAACGGCTCTTCGGCAACAGGCAGCGCCTGAGGAGCCATAGCAAAAGAAAGATGGCGAATGACCGTACGAATGGCATGCTGATGCCAGTAGTCAACGGTAAAATTCGGGCGGCGATTGGTCGCTTCCAGCAAAGCAAGCTGGCTAAAGTTAACTTTGGCAGATTGATCGTGATTGCTGGCGGTCGCCTTAGCGGGAGTATTAGGTTCAGCAGCATTACCGAGCGCAGGCAGGCCAAAACTAGCCGCGACCATCCCCAACAGGAGATGCGGCCAGAAGTACCGTCTGCCTAACTGTCGCCAGCGCGTCAGTATTCCACTCACGTTATTGCCACCTGATATACCCTGCGTTTGGGGTTACAAATGCAAAACCATTTTTTTGCGCATAAATATTACCATTAAAGCGTACGCTCCACAGCAGTAATGACAGCAAGTCGCGGGTAAATATGCTTAAGAAAGCAGCGATCGAACGGTGTTTTAATCTGTCGGTGGGGAAAAAGTCGCTTCAGATAAGGTGGTTTTGCAATCGGAAGATAAAAAAACGACTGGCTCACCTGGCCGGAGAGAGTGCCAGATTTACCAGTCGAATTTATGCGACAGCGTATGTCGTTATGCCAGTACAGTCGAAGGTGCTTTGAACGCCAACGGCAGTTCTGCATCGTCCTGGAAGGTCACATATTCCCAGGCTTCCTGTTTTGCCAGGACTGCCTGCAATAGTTTGTTATTCAGTGCATGACCGGATTTATACGCGGTGAATGCACCAATAATGTTGTGACCACACATGAACAAGTCACCAATCGCGTCGAGCATTTTGTGACGAACGAATTCGTCTTCAAAACGCAGGCCGTCTTCGTTCAATACGCGATAATCGTCAACAACGATGGCACAATCGAAGCTGCCGCCCAGGCACAGGCCGCGGGACTGCAGATATTCGATATCACGCATGAAGCCGAAAGTACGCGCGCGGCTGATCTGGCGCATGAACGCATCCGCAGAGAAGTTCATCGCGTAGCGCTGCGTACTGGAGTCGATCGCCGGATGGTTAAAGTCGATGGTGAAATCCAACGTAAAACCATTATACGGCTTAAACTCAGCCCACTTATCGCCATCTTCGACACGAACGGTCTCTTTGATGCGAACAAATTTTTTGGCGCTGCTCAGTTCTTCAATACCTGCATCAAGCAGCAGGTAAACGAACGGAGCGGCACTGCCATCCATAATCGGGATTTCCGGGGCGTTAACTTCAATAACGATGTTATCGATACCTAAGCCCGCCAGAGCAGCATTAAGGTGCTCTACGGTTGAAATCCGCACATCATGCTCATTGACCAGACACGTACAGAGCATGGTATCACGCACAGATTTGGCATCGGCCGGGAAATCTACCGGAGGATTCAAGTCGGTGCGACGATAGATGACCCCGGTGTTGGCCGGCGCAGGGCGTAATGTCAGGGTGACTTTTTTGCCGGTATGCAAACCGACGCCAGTCGCCTGAACGATACGTTTAAGAGTCCTTTGTTTGATCATCGTATAATCTCGCCAAATTACCTATCCAACCGAAGTGTACTATACATTCGGTGGGCCAGTTTAGCACAAAGAGCCACAATTCCCAAATTCCAGCTAATTCTTAATCAGCTTGCTTACGCAGGAATGCAGGGATATCCAGATAATCCGGCTCTTTCGTGGTTTGCGGCGTATTGTCGTTAACCACTTTCGCTACCGGTTTCTGCTCTTGCGTCAACGGCGCCATACCGTGCTGCTGGTAACGATCCATTACCGGCTGCTGTACCTGTTTGTTGGTCACCAGAGTGATTTCAGGACGCTTGTCCATACCAATTCCAGTCGCAACAACGGTCACGCGCAGTTCGTCGTTCATATCCGGGTCCAGAGAGGTACCGATAACCACAGTTGCGTTATCCGATGCAAAGGCACGAATCGTGTTACCCACGGTTTCGAACTCATCCAGACGCAGGTCGAAGCCCGCAGTAATGTTAACCAGCACGCCGCGTGCGCCGGACAGATCGATATCTTCCAGCAGCGGAGAAGAGATAGCCATTTCAGCCGCTTCTTCTGCACGGTCTTCACCGCTCGCCACGCCAGAACCCATCATCGCGTAGCCCATTTCGGACATCACGGTGCGCACGTCTGCAAAGTCGACGTTCATCAGGCCTGGACGAGTAATCAGTTCAGCGATACCCTGGACTGCGCCTTTCAGCACGTCGTTCGCTGCGCCAAATGCATCCAGCAGGGAGATACCACGGCCCAGTACTTTCAGCAGCTTGTCGTTCGGGATAGTGATCAGAGAGTCCACGTGTTTGGACAGCTCGGTGATACCCTGCTCCGCGAATGCCATACGCTTCTTGCCTTCAAAGTTGAAAGGCTTAGTCACGACAGCAACGGTCAGGATACCTAAATCTTTTGCGACTTCAGCTACCACTGGCGCTGCACCGGTACCGGTACCGCCGCCCATGCCAGCTGCGATAAACACCATGTCTGCGCCGTCAAGCGCTGCGCGCAGAGCTTCGCGATCTTCGTCTGCCGCATTACGACCGACTTCCGGGTTTGCACCCGCGCCCAGACCTTTGGTGATGCCGCTACCAATCTGAATGGTCTGTCCAACCGCCGTTTTACGCAACGCCTGAGCGTCGGTATTCACCGCGAAGAATTCAACACCTTCGATGCGCTCACGCACCATGTGTTCAACGGCATTACCGCCGCCGCCACCGACGCCGATGACTTTAATCACCGCGTCGTTGGTTAGTTCCATAGGTTCAAACATAGTTTCTCTCTCCGTTTTACACTTCATCCTTCAAGCCGCCTCGTTGTTGGCTGCCTTCACTCACTCCCGTGACATAGTAAACTATGCTCCAGGAGATTCGCTCAGTTGCCGCCGCGATGCAACTTGAATGACTTTGTGTAGTGCCTGTCGCCTGAGACCGTTAATTTGCGTCGGTCTCTTTAAAAATTAAAACTCTTTACGTAACCAGCTATTCAGTCGCTTGATCCACGATCCGACCGAGGCAGTTACGCGCTTTTCTACTTCAGCCTCACCACTTAAATGGGATTCTTTCCCGTAGTGCAGCAGCCCCACCGCCGTTGAATAATACGGCTCCTGGG
Organism: Citrobacter sp. XY323; assembly: GCF_025106035.1. NCBI lineage: Bacteria > Pseudomonadati > Pseudomonadota > Gammaproteobacteria > Enterobacterales > Enterobacteriaceae > Citrobacter > Citrobacter sp. XY323. The sequence goes on along the minus strand of NZ_JANYUK010000006.1, from coordinate 412,377 downwards.
CATAATCCGTCAGACCGGTAATATTCAGCGGTGCGCCAATACGTACTTGTGTATGGAACACGCGCTGTGCGCAGGCCGCAAGACCTTCAATTTGCGCAGCGCCGCCGGTTAACACAATCCCCGCCGCCAGATGATGTTTCACACCCTGCTGGCGAAGCTGTTCTTGTAATTGCAAAATTTCTTCGTTGACCAGGTTGAGCAGCTCGGTATAACGCGGCTCAATGACCTCTGCCAGAGTCTGACGTTGCAGGCTACGCGGCGGACGACCACCAACGCTTGGCACTTCAACGCTCTCGTCTTTACCCACGATGGAACCCAGTGCGCAGCCATGACGCACTTTGATGGCTTCAGCATCGCTCGGCGGCGTACCAAAGGCATACGCGATATCGCTGGTCACGACATTCCCTGCATAAGGGATAACTTTAGTGTGGCGCAACGCCCCGCCAGTATAAACGGCGATGTCCATTGTACCACCACCAATATCCACCACGCAGACACCCAGTTCACGTTCATCTTCCGTCAATACGGAATAACTGGCTGCCAACCCGGCAAAAATCAGTTGGTCAACTTTCAGACCACAACGTTCAACGGCTTTGACAATATTCTTCGCCATGTCGTTGTGGCAGGTAATAAGGTGGACTTTTGCCTGCATACGCACACCGGAAAGACCGACCGGATTTTTGATACCTTCCTGGTAGTCGATGGCGTATTCCTGCGGGATGACGTGCAGAACACGATGTTCATCGCGAACGCGTACGGATTTTGCCGTATGTACCACGTTTTCCACATCTTCCTGCGTCACTTCCTCTTCGGAAATGGGCACCATACCAATTTCATTCTGACAGCTAATATGTTTACCGGAAAGCGCCAGATACACTGAAGAGATCTGGCAATCTGCCATCAGTTCAGCCTGGTCAATGGCGCGCTGTACGCACTTCACCACTGACTCAAGGTCATTCACCCCGCCTTTATCCATACCTCGCGATGGGCAACTGCCCACGCCAATGATATTGACCATACCGTCGGGCAGAACTTCCCCTACTAAAGCGGCTACCTTCGCGGTGCCAATCTCCAGTCCAACTACCAGTTTTCTGTCCGTCGCCTTGATCATTGTTGTTCTGCCTGTGCCTGATTCTGTTGCTGATTAGATTCCTCAGGAGGCAAGGGAACCCAGCCTACTGCCGCTCCTGAGTCATAACGCAAATCAACGTAGCTAATCCGTTTGCCATCGGTTTGCGCCTGCTGCTGTAAAACCGGGTAGAGTTCCACAAAGCGAGCCAAACGTTTTATCGTATCGCCCCTGCCCAGATTCAGCTTAATATCGTTATTCAGCGTCAACTGCCAGGAACGACGAGCGGTCATTGCCGCTTCCTTCAGGGTGAATCTGTCCTTAGCCAGCACCTGCCCCATATCGCGGAACCCTTGCAGCACTTCACTTGCGCTGCCTTCCGGTCCGTACAACATAGGTAATACCTGCTTATTGGCCCGACCGGTTGGGACACTGAAGGTATTTCCTTCGGCATCCACCATATGTTGGTCATTCCAACGCGCTATTGGCACATATTCAACCAGATGAATCTTCAATTCATCAGGCCATTGCTTTCTGACGCTCGCCTGTTTGATCCAGGGGAGGCGTTCAATCTGACTCTGGATGATGTTCACATCCTGAGTCATAAATGTTCCCGGAGCGCCCAGCGCCAGGATGGACTGACGGATATCATCATTGCGCGTGTAATGCCGTTCACCGGTTAACACCAGTTTTGACAATGGCAGGCGCTGCGCATCTTCCATCCATCCCAACACTACCCAGCCGCTGACAAACACGGTGCACAGCACTGTCAGCAGGAACAGTATTCCTGCAAGACGCGTTCCATTATTGCGGCGTGAGGAGTTTACTTCTTCTTCATCACCGTTTCGCGTGTTCAGCGCAGCCTGCGACATATCAGTCCGCCAACTCCAGAATTCTTACCACCAACTGCGAGAAGCTCAGGCCCGCCTGACGCGCCGCCATCGGCACCAGGCTGTGGCTGGTCATACCCGGAGAGGTATTCGCTTCCAGCAGATAAAACTGGCCATCGCTGTCCAGCATGACGTCAATGCGACCCCAACCTTTACAGCCCAATGCAGTCCACGCTTTCAGGACTAATTCCTGTAAAAGGGCCTCTTGTTCGACTTCCAGACCAGCAGGGCAGAAATATTGTGTCTCATCAGAGAGATACTTCGCCTCATAATCATAGAAGGTTCCCGCGGGTTGGATACGTATTGACGGTAAAATTTCTTCGCCAAGTATCGCAACTGTAAATTCCGGGCCACTGAGCCATTTTTCAATCAGTACTTCTTCATCATGCTGAAAAGCCAATGCTAATGCACCCTGCAAAGCATTTTCTTCTTCAACTTTTGACATCCCTACGCTGGAACCTTCACGGCTTGGCTTTACAATCAGCGGCAAGCCTAACGCAGAAATTTTTGTAACTGCTTCATCGCTAAGACCTTTTTCGAACTCAGCGCGGGTCAGCGCAACACATGGGGCGACGGGTAAACCTGCGCCCTGCCACAGCAGCTTGCTGCGCAGTTTGTCCATGGAAATCGCGGAAGCCATGACGCCGCTGCCGGTATACGGCAGGCCAATCAGCTCCAGCATGCCCTGCAATGTGCCATCTTCACCGCCACGACCATGCAGCGCAATAAACACCTTCTGAAACCCCATAGATTTCAGAAGAGTGACATCGACCTCTTTAGGGTCAACCGGATGGGCATCTACACCACCTTCGCGTAACCCTGCCAATACGGCCGCGCCTGAATTCAGCGATACTTCACGCTCAGCGGAGGTTCCCCCTAACAGGACCGCGATTTTATCAGCCATGTTGTTCTTCCTCCGGGTTTTGCGGCTTCAGTTTGATTTCAGCTAAGGAACGCGCGATTTTGCCGATATTTCCAGCGCCCTGCACCAAAATCAGATCGTTGCCGGTTAATACGGGTGCCAGCATTTCTGCCACCTGGGCCGGATCGGATACCAGAATCGGATCGATCTTACCGCGGCCACGAATCGTACGGCACAACGAGCGGCTGTCGGCACCCGGAATCGCGGCTTCGCCCGCGGCATACACATCCAGCATCAACAGCGCATCGACCTGGGTCAGCACGTTGGCAAAGTCGTCGTACAGATCGCGAGTACGCGTAAAACGGTGCGGCTGGAACAGCATCACCAGGTTTTTGTCCGGCCAACCCGCGCGCGCGGCTTTAATCGTAGCGTCCACTTCCGTTGGGTGGTGGCCATAATCATCAACCAGCATCGCGGTCCCGGCTTTACCGTTCACCGGCTCAAGCGGGAATTCGCCGAGGAAGTCAAAACGACGTCCGGTACCCTGGAAACTTTCCAGCGCGCGCAGAATAGCGTCGTCTTCAATACCTTCTTCCGTCGCGACCGCCACTGCCGCCGCCGCGTTCAGTGCATTGTGACGACCCGGCGCGTTTAACGTAACTCGTAAATCGGCCATCCCCTGACGCACCAGCGTGAAGTGTCCTTGTGGACCAATCTGCTGGTAATCTTCAACGCGCACATCGGCATCATCACTGAAACCATAGGTTGTGGTTTGACGCCCAACTCGCGGTAACAGTTCGCGGATCACCGGATCGTCAACGCACATCACCGCACGACCATAAAACGGCAAGTTATGCAGGAAATTAATAAACGTCTGCTTTAAATTTTCGAAGTCGCCATGGTAGGTATCCATGTGGTCAGCTTCGATATTGGTGACAATCGCCACCATCGGCTGCAAATGTAGGAACGACGCGTCGCTCTCATCCGCTTCAGCAATCAAATAACGGCTATGACCCAGGCGCGCATGCACGCCTGCAGCCTTCACCAGACCGCCGTTGACAAAAGTGGGATCCAGACCCGCTTCCGCGTAGATGCTGGAGACCATTGCCGTAGTCGTGGTTTTACCGTGCGTCCCGGCAATAGCAATACCGTGACGAAAACGCATTAACTCCGCCAGCATTTCAGCACGACGAATCACCGGAATACGTGCTTCATGCGCTGCAACAATTTCCGGGTTATCCGCAGAAATAGCGCTGGATACCACCACCACGCTCGCATCGCGCACGTTTTCCGGGCGATGGTTGAAGAAAATCGTGGCCCCCAGATTCGTCAACTGCTGCGTCACAGGATTCGGCGCTAAGTCAGAACCGCTGATCTGATAACCTTCATTGGCCAAAACTTCGGCAATACCGCCCATACCAGCACCACCGATGCCGACAAAGTGAATGTGCCGAACGCGACGCATTTCGGGCACGATGGAACGCAGTTTTGCCAGTTGTTGTGTATTCATTCTTTAGCCATTAACTTCTTAGTTCATGCGATGCAAAAGGCATCACCACAATTACGCCCGGGCAGCCCGGCTCACTTCATTTGCAACGCGCTCTGTGGCATCCGGTATGGATGCGGCGCGCGCACGTTCTGCCATGGTTAATAACGTTTCTCGCGACCACCCGGCAAGGGTGCTGGCGACGGCATCCACAGTAAACTGCGGCTGCTCCAGAATTTTGGCGGCGCCCGCTTTCTCCAGCGGCAGCGCATTCCAATACTGCTGTCTGTCTTTGTGCTGGAACGGCACAAACAGCGCAGGCAAACCCGCGGCGGCAATTTCGCTCACCGTCAGCGCGCCTGAGCGACAAACCACGACATCAGCCCACGCGTAGGCCGCTGCCATATCATCAATAAACTCAGTGACCTTGTGCTGCGGTTGTCCCGCGTCGGCATACGCCTGTTCAACGGTCTGCTGCGCGCCTTTGCCGCTCTGATGCCAGATAGTCACCGCGTCGCCAAGCTTTGCGGCAACCTGCGGCATCGTCTGGTTCAGTACGCGTGCGCCCTGAGATCCCCCGACGACCAATACACGAACCGGACCTTCACGCCCGGCCAGGCGCACTTTTGGCAACGGCAGCGCCAGCACGTCAGTGCGCACCGGGTTGCCCACCACTTCCGCATTCGGGAAAGCGCCAGGAAAAGCCTGCATCACCGTAGTGGCAATCTTCGCCAGCCATTTGTTAGTTAATCCCGCAATGCCGTTCTGCTCATGCAGTACAACCGGAATACCTAATGACCAGGCCGCCAGACCGCCAGGGCCAGACACGTAGCCGCCCATACCCAGCACCACATCGGGTTTAAACTGCTTCATGATGGCGCGCGCCTGACGCCAGGCATTAAAAATACGCACAGGTGCAGCCAGCAGCGCATTGACGCCTTTGCCACGCAAACCGGAGATGCGAATAAAGTCAATTTCAATGCCGTGTTTTGGCACTAAGTCCGCTTCCATACGATCGGCGGTGCCCAGCCAACGAACCTGCCAGCCCTGGGCCATTAAATGGTGCGCGACCGCCAGCCCCGGGAACACATGCCCGCCGGTACCGCCTGCCATCACCATTAACCGCTTCGGTTGACCACTCATCGTGCACCTCGTGTAAACGCCTGGGCTTTTTCCAGACGCGTTTCATAATCAATACGTAACAAAAACATGATGGCCGTCGACATAATCAACAAACTTGAACCACCATAACTGATCAGCGGCAGCGTCAGACCTTTGGTTGGCAGCATACCCGCAGCCGCACCGACGTTTACCAGTGCCTGGAAGCTAAACCAGATCCCGATTGAGCAGGCTAAAAAGCCTGAAAAACGGTGGTCAATTTCCAACGCCTTACGGCCAATCGACATCGCGCGAAAAGCGACGAAGAATACCATTAAAAGTGCCAATACCACACCGATATAACCCAGCTCTTCCCCAATGATGGCGAAGATGAAGTCGGTGTGCGCTTCTGGTAAATACTCCAGTTTTTGGACTGAATTACCTAAGCCCTGCCCCCAAACCTCACCGCGACCAAAGGCCATCAGGGATTGCGTCAGCTGGTAGCCACTGCCGAACGGATCTTCCCATGGGTTCCAGAAAGAGGTTACGCGGCGAATACGATACGGTTCGGCAAGGATCAGCAGCACGACCGCTGAAATCCCCATGCCGATAATGGCAATGAACTGCCACAGTTTCGCTCCGGCGAGAAACAGCATCGCCAGAGTAGTGACGAACAGCACCACCACCGTACCAAGGTCAGGCTGTGCCAGCAGTAAAATAGCCAGTACCAGGATCACGCCCATCGGTTTTAAGAAACCGCGCAGGTTGTTACGCACTTCATCAACTTTACGCACCAGGTAGTTGGCGAGGTAACAGAACAGCGACAGCTTGGTAAATTCCGCAGGCTGAATACGCAGCGGCCCCAGCGCAATCCAGCGCGACGCCCCGTTAACGGAGCTACCCACCACCAGCACAATCAGCAGCATGATGATCGAGGCTATCAGCATCGTCGTACTGTACTTTTGCCAGAACTCCATCGGCAGACGCAGCGTCACCATCGCCAGGCAGAAGGCGAGGAAGATGTACAGTGCGTCACGCTTAGCAAACAGGAAAGGATCGCCCGCCAGGCGTTGCCCTACGGGCATCGATGCCGATGTCACCATCACAAAACCGATCGCTGCCAGACCAAAGGTCAACCACAGCAGCATGCGGTCATACATGATCAGGCTGTCCGCGTCTTTATCACGCGAAGCCATCACCCAGCCTTTAAGTGCCGCGAAGAACCACGCCAGGACACCCAGTCCCGGTAAGCGCGGCATTCTCAGACGAGGGAGAGATAAGCGCATCAACCCAACTCCTTCGCCAGACGGATAAAGACGTCACCGCGTTGCTCAAAGTTCTTGAACTGGTCGAGGCTGGCGCAGGCGGGCGACAGCAGCACCATATCGCCCGACTTCACGCGCGGTGCGAGCAGACGCATTGCTTGCTCCATGGTTTCAGTTTGTTCCGTAACGTCAGGTCGCAGAGCGGCAAGCTGCGCGCCATCGCGACCAAAGCAGTACAGACGAATGTTGTCGCCGGTCAGGTATCGTTGCAGCGGCGTAAAGTCAGCGGATTTCCCGTCCCCCCCCAGCAACAGGTGCAACGTACCGTCAACGTGCAGGCCATTCAGCGCGGCTTCAGTGCTGCCGACGTTGGTGGCTTTAGAATCGTTAATCCAGCGCACGCCGTTGTGCTCAAGCACAGTCTGGAAACGGTGCGCCAGACCGGTAAACGTGGTGAGCGCTTTCAGGCTCGACGCCCGCGGCAGACCTGCGGCATCCGCCAGCGCCAGCGCAGCCAGGGCGTTGGTATAGTTATGCTGACCGGAAAGCGTCATCTCTTTTACGTTAAGGACTTTTTCACCCTTCACTCGCAGCCAGGTTTCGCCCTGCTGACGGTTCAGGTGATAGTCACCCATGTTGATGCCAAAGCTCACGCAACGCTCATCCGCCCCGCGAACCGGCATGGTCAGCGCATCATCAGCGTTGACCACACACACTTTCGCGTTTTCATAGACGCGCAGTTTGGCCGCACGGTACTGCTGCAAGCCAAACGGATATCTGTCCATATGGTCTTCGGTGACGTTCAAAATGGTAGCGGCTACGGCTTGTAAGCTGGAGGTCGTTTCCAGTTGGAAGCTCGACAGTTCCAGAACATACAGCTCACGTTCGTCATCCAGCAGCATCAGCGCGGGCAGGCCAATATTACCGCCAACCCCCACGTTCACACCGGCCGCTTTCGCCATCTCACCTACCAGCGTAGTGACTGTACTTTTCCCGTTGGAACCGGTGATCGCGACGATCGGTGCCTGTGCTTCGCGACAGAACAGCTCAATGTCGCCGACAATTTCAATTCCCGCATCGGCGGCGGCGCTCAACGAAGGATGCGCCAGGGCAATACCAGGGCTGGCGACAATAAGATCAGCGGCCAGCAGCCAGTCATCATTCAGACTGCCAACATGACGCTCAACCGCTTCCGGTAATTTGTCCAGGCCCGGCGGCGTCGCGCGGGTATCCATTACGCGCGGCGTCACGCCACGCGCCAGGAAGAAATCCACGCAGGACAGCCCAGTCAAACCCAGACCGATAATGACGACTTTTTTACCCTGGTAATCAGCCATGATTAACGTACCTTCAGCGTTGCCAGGCCAATCAGCACCAGCATCAGCGAAATAATCCAGAAGCGCACAATTACGCGCGGTTCCGGCCAGCCTTTCAGTTCATAGTGATGGTGGATCGGCGCCATACGGAAGATGCGCTGTCCGCGCAGCTTAAAGGAGCCAACCTGCAAAATGACCGACAGTGTTTCTACGACGAATACACCGCCCATGATCACCAGCAGGAACTCCTGACGCAGGAGCACGGCAATAATGCCCAGCGCGCCGCCCAGCGCCAGCGATCCGACGTCGCCCATAAAGACCTGCGCCGGATAAGTGTTAAACCACAAGAAGCCTAACCCCGCACCGACAATTGCCGTACAAACGATCACCAATTCGCCGGCATGACGTAAATAGGGAATATGCAGATAGTTGGCGAAGTTCATGTTACCGGTCGCCCACGCCACCAACGCAAAACCTGCGGCCACAAACACGGTCGGCATAATCGCCAGACCATCCAGACCATCGGTGAGGTTGACCGCGTTGCCAGTACCCACAATCACGAAGTACGCCAGCAGCACGTAGAACAGCCCCAACTGCGGCATCACGTCTTTAAAGAACGGCACCACCAGCTCAGTGGCCGGGGTATCTTTACCAGCCAGATACAGGGCAAAGGCCACGCCCAGCGCAATCACCGACATCCAGAAGTATTTCCAGCGCGCGATCAGGCCCTTGGTGTCTTTGCGTACCACTTTGCGGTAGTCATCGACAAAACCGATAATGCCGTAACCGACCAATACCACCAGCACGCACCATACGTACGGATTCGACGGGTATGCCCACAGCAGTACGGAGATAACAATCGCGGTGAGGATCATAATCCCGCCCATGGTCGGCGTACCGCGTTTACTGAAGTGTGATTCCGGACCGTCGTTACGCACGACCTGTCCAAAGGACATTTTTTGCAAGCGGGCGATCATGCGCGGGCCCATCCACAAAGAGATGAACAGCGCGGTCAGCAGGCTGACGATGGCGCGAAACGTCAGATAGGAAAAGACGTTAAAGCCGGAATAATATTTGACCAAATGTTCGGCCAGCCAAACTAACATGTCCCATTCTCCTGTAATGCGCGTACTACCTCTTCCATGGCGGCACTACGTGAACCCTTCACTAAAATCGTCATAATCTGATGTTCTGCAATCAGCGCCTTAAGATGCGCGGTCAACGCGGTTTTATCCGCAAAATGCTCACCCACACCGCTGGCATGGCTAATTGCCTGACTCAGTTTCCCTGTACTCAGCACACGGTCGATACCTGCAGCCTTCGCAGCGTCACCCACCTGTACGTGGCATGCTTCGCTTTCCGCGCCAAGCTCTGCCATATCGCCAACGACCAGCACGCGGTAGCCCGGCATTTCGGACAGCACGTTTACCGCTGCGGTCATTGACCCGACATTTGCGTTATAGGAGTCATCCAGCAGTAGCTGATTTTCTGCCAGTTGAATCGGGAACAGACGCCCCGGTACCGCTTGCAGCTCCTTCAGACCCGCTTTAATCGCTTCGTGCGTCGCGCCTACCGCCATAGAGAGCGCAGCCGCCGCCAGGGCGTTAGCAATGTTGTGACGACCCGGCAGCGGCAGCAGAACATCAATGCTTCCGGTTGGCGTTTGCAGAGAAAACTCTGTGCCGTGTGAAGTCACATGAACATTGGCCGCCGAAAAGTCGCTGTTGGCCGCATTCGGAGAGAAGCGCCAGACTTTGCGATCGCCGATAATGCTCTGCCAGTTCAGCCAGTCGTTGTTGTCGGCATTCATAATGGCGATTCCGTTCGCTGGCAGGCCGGTAAAAATCTCACCTTTTGCCTTCGCAACGCCCGCCAGTGAACCAAAGCCTTCCAGATGCGCGGCCGCCAGGTTATTCACCAGCGCCGCTTCCGGACGCGTCAGACCAACGGTCCAGGCGATTTCGCCCTGATGATTAGCGCCAAGCTCAATCACGGCATAGTCGTAATCGTTGTTTAAGCGCAACAGCGTCATCGGTACGCCGATGTCGTTATTCAGGTTGCCCGCGGTATATAAGGTGTTGCCACACTGACTCAGAATGGATGCGGTCATCTCTTTGACGGACGTTTTACCGGAAGAGCCGGTCAGCGCGACAACGCGCGCCGGAACCTGAGCGCGTACCCATGCCGCCAGCTCGCCAAACGCGAGGCGTGTATCTTTCACAATCAGTTGCGGCAGATCGATATCCAGCGGACGACTGACCAACAGCGCACCTGCTCCCCCCTCTTTTGCCTTATCAGCAAAATCGTGGGCGTCGAAGCGCTCACCTTTCAGCGCCACAAACAGGCAGCCCGGCGTAACTTTACGCGTATCGGTTGTCACCGCATCAAGAGTCAGATCGACTCCTTTCAGTTCGCCACGGAGGATCTCCGCCAGTTGGCTGAGCGTTACGCTAATCATGCGATTACTCCCAGCAGACGCGCTGCCGTGACGCGGTCAGAATAGTCGAGGCGCTGCGAGCCAACGATCTGGTAGTCTTCGTGACCTTTCCCGGCCACCAGCACCACGTCGTTTTCTTTCGCCTGCATAATGGCGTTTGTCACAGCCTCTGCACGACCTTCCATCACTTTCGCCTGTCCGGCATCCAGCATACCCGCCAGAATGTCGTTAATAATGGCGCGCGGCTCTTCGGTACGCGGGTTGTCATCGGTCACCACGACAACATCAGCAAACTGCTCGGCAATCGCGCCCATCAACGGACGTTTGCCTTTGTCGCGATCGCCGCCGCAGCCAAAGACGCACCACAGTTTGCCAGTACAGTGCAGACGTGCCGCCTGCAGCGCTTTTTCCAGCGCATCTGGCGTATGGGCATAATCAACCACAACGGTGGTTTTACCCGGCGCGCTGAACACTTCCATGCGCCCACAAACCGGCTGTAATTGTGTCGCCGTTTTCAGTAAATCAGCTAACGGATATCCCAACGCCAGCAGCGTTGCCAGCGCCAACAGCAGATTGCTGACGTTAAACGCGCCCATCAGGCGACTTTCAATTTCGCCGTCACCCCATGAGGAGGTAAAACGAATTGTTGCCCCGCTGTCGTGATAATTCACGTCAATCGCCTTTAACCAACGACCGTGACAGTTCGGGTTGATGTGGTCCTCCATCGATACGGCAACCGCATCCGGAAGTTTGGCCAACCAGCGACGACCGACTTCATCATCCGCATTAACGATGGCCTGGCCGCAATGGTGCGTGGAATACAGCAGCCATTTCGCGGCTTCGTAATGTTCCATGTCGCCGTGGTAATCAAGATGGTCACGGCTTAAGTTGGTAAATACTGATGCGGCAAACTTCAGCGCCGCCACGCGATGCTGAACCAGACCGTGTGAAGACACCTCCATCGCGCCAACCGTTGCGCCTTGTGCAACCAGCCCTGCCAGCACATGCTGGACATCAACGGCTGAGCCGGTGGTATTTTCCGTCGGGATCACTTTGCCCAGCAGGCCATTGCCGACTGTTCCCATCACCGCGCTGGTTTCGCCAAGCAGTTGGCTCCACTGTGCCAGCAATTGGGTGGTGGTGGTTTTACCGTTGGTCCCGGTCACACCGACCAGTCGCATTTTTTCAGAAGGCTCGTGGTAAAAGCGGCCCGCCAGTGCAGATAAACGTTCGTTAAGCTGACTGAGATAGATAACTGGAACGCCGTGCATTTCACGGATTTCACCGTCAGTAGCTTCATCTTTTGCTTCTGCAATAATGGCAGCCACACCTTGCGCTATCGCCTGCGGGATATATCGACGCCCGTCCGCCTGATGACCCAATACTGCGACAAAGAGATCGCCCGATGCAGCCATACGGCTGTCGAGCGTCATCTCCCGCAGTGCTCGCTCCGGTGCACCCGGCACCCATGGAGCAAGAAGGTCGCGCAAATTACGATCTGCCACCTGTTGCCTCGCCTTGATTATTCACAAATTCATTTTTATCGCCCGTTGTCAGCGCATCCGGCTCGATGTTCATGGTGCGCAGTACGCCGCCCATGATGGCACCAAAGACCGGCGCGGAAACGGCGCCACCGTAGTATTTACCCGCCTGCGGATCGTTGATAACAACAACCAGCGCGAAGCGCGGCTGACTCGCAGGCGCAACACCTGCGGTATAAGCAATGTATTTGTTGATGTAGCGGCCATCCGGCCCTACTTTCTTCGCCGTACCGGTTTTAATGGCGATACGATAGCCTTTAATCGCCGCCTTCACGCCGCCGCCGCCGGGCAGCGCCACGCTTTCCATCATGTGCACCACGGTACGCACGGTTGATTCCGGGAAGATACGCTCGCCCGGAACAGGAGGGTCAACTTTGGTGATCGACAGTGGCCGATAAACGCCATAGCTGCCGATCGTTGCATAGACTCGCGCTAACTGTAACGGCGTTACCATTAGCCCATAGCCGAAAGAGAAGGTGGCCCTCTCTATGTCAGACCACCGTTGTTTTTGAGGATATAAGCCACTGCGTTCTCCGACCAACCCCAAATTGGTCGCTTTTCCCAGCCCAAAACGTGAGTAAGTGTCTACTAACGCTGAGGACGGCATCGCTAACGCCAGCTTGGAAACACCGACGTTACTCGACTTCTGCAAAACCCCGGTGAGGGTCAATTCGCTATAACGCGCCACGTCTTTGATTTCATGGCCATTAATTCGGTAAGGGATAGTGTTAAGTACGGTATTTTCGCGAACCACGCCACGCTGCAGCGCCGTCATCACCACCATCGGTTTGACGGTGGAACCCGGTTCAAACACGTCGGTAATCGTACGGTTACGCATCGCATCCTTCGGCGTACCGGTGAGATTGTTCGGGTTGTAGGACGGGCTGTTGGCCATCGCCAGCACTTCACCGGTGTTCACATCCACCAGTACCGCACTGCCTGACTCCGCCTTGTTAAACGCCACGGCGTTATTCAGTTCACGGTAGACCAGCGCCTGTAAACGCTCATCGATACTCAGCGCAAGGTTATGCGCCGCCTGGCTGTCGGTAGAGGAAATATCCTCAATGACGCGGCCATAACGGTCTTTACGTACAATGCGTTCGCCCGGTTGCCCGGTGAGCCATTTATCGAAGCTCTTCTCAACGCCTTCAATCCCCTGGCTGTCGACGTTAGTAAAACCGATAAGGTGAGCGGTCACTTCTCCGGAAGGATAGTAACGGCGGGATTCTTCGCGCAGGTGAATGCCTGGCAGCTTCAGTTTTTTGATGTAGTCAGCCATGTCAGGGTTTACCTGACGCGCCAGATAGATAAAGCGCCCTTTCGGGTTGGCGTTAATGCGGGAAGCCAGTTGATCGAGCGGGAGATTCAGCGCGGTCGACAGCGCTCTCCAGCGTTCACCAACGCTTACGCCGCCTGCGTCATGCACCTCTTTTGGGTCGGCCCAAATCGCCTTAACCGGAACGCTCACCGCCAGCGGACGACCTGAACGGTCAGTAATCATCCCGCGCGATGTGGACACTTCCTGTACGCGCAGAGAGCGCATGTCGCCCTGACGCACCAGCATGTCCGGCGCGATGATTTGCAGCCAGGCAACGCGCCCCAGCAGAAAACCCAGTGCCAGCAAAATACAGCCGCACAGTAACGCAAAACGCCAACTGATAAAGTTGGCTTGTTCTTCCTGGCGTTTTGGCTTGTGCGTTTTTGCCGCTGCTTTCATGCGTCGCGTTTATCCTTATTTTTGTACTACGATATTTTCTTGTGAGGGATCAACATGCTGCATTTGCAGCTTTTCCGTTGCGATCCGTTCAACACGGCTATGGTCGCCGAGCGCGTTCTCCTCAAGGATCAAGTTGCGCCATTCGATATCCAGCGCATCTCGCTCCAGAACCAGCTGCTCACGCTGCGCGGTCAGTAACCGCGTATGGTGTGCTGTTGTCACGACGGTAACCGCCGTCAAAATAATGCAAATGAACAGGCAGAGTGGCAGCTTCCCATACCGCAAAAGATCGTCACCGATCACGCCAGGCAAGGCATGGCGCTCGTTGCTTCCTATCGATCCTTTAACTTTGCTGAGGGCTTCTGTCACTCTGCTGATCATGCGTTCGTCCTCTCTGCAATACGCAGAACTGAACTACGGGCACGAGGATTTTCAGCTACCTCTTCTTCACCCGGCATCATCTTGCCTAGTGCTCTTAACTCACGGCCGCCCAGCTTTTTGATCTGCGCTTCGGTCATCGGTATTCCAGCCGGAACCTGAGGACCACGGCTTTGTTCGCGCATAAAGCGTTTCACAATGCGATCTTCAAGCGAATGGAAACTGATTACCGAAAGGCGACCACCTGGTGCCAGCACGCTGAGCGAGCTTTTTAGCGCCTGCTCTATCTCCTCCAGTTCACTGTTCACCCAAATGCGCACCGCCTGGAAGGTACGGGTCGCGGGATGTTTGAATTTGTCTTTCACTGGCATTGCCGCCGCAATCACTTCCGCCAGCTCTTTAGTGCGGGTCATCGGTTCGATGCGGTTGCGCTCTACGATGGCGCGAGCAATACGTTTGCCGAAGCGCTCTTCGCCAAACGTTTTAATCACCCAGGCAATGTCTGCTTCATCGGCGGTTTGCAGCCATTCGGCCGCTGACTGACCGCGTGTTGGGTCCATACGCATATCTAACGGACCGTCACGCATAAATGAGAATCCGCGCTCAGCATCATCAAGCTGTGGAGAAGACACCCCAAGATCAAGAAGAATCCCGTCGATCTTACCGGTAAGTCCGCGCTCGGCGACATAGTCAGCCAGCGCAGAAAAAGGACCATGTACGATGGAAAAACGGGGATCGGTAATCGTCTTTGCAACGGCAATCGCCTGCGGATCGCGATCGATGGCCAGTAAACGCCCCTCTTCGCCAAGTTGCGAGAGGATCAGACGTGAGTGACCACCGCGACCAAATGTCCCGTCAATGTAGATGCCGTCTGGACGAATATTCAGGCCGTTTACGGCTTCATCCAGCAACACCGTTGTATGTTTATAATTTTCCATCATTTTATAGAGACAAATCCTGCAATCGTTCCGACAGCGCGCCGGTAACAGACTGCTCAGCGTCGATATCTTCCTTGACCTGTTGATACCAGGTCGTTTCATCCCACAGCTCAAACTTATTGAACTGCCCAACCAGCATCACTTCTTTCGTTAGCCCTGCGTGTTGCCGCAGAATGGGCGCTATCAATAATCGACCAGCGCTATCCATCTGACATTCGCTAGCATGACCCAACAACAGGCGCTGTACGCGACGCTCAACTGGATTCATGCTCGACAGACGCGATAACTTCTGCTCGATAATTTCCCATTCAGGCAGGGGGTACAGCAGCAGGCACGGGTGATGGATGTCAATGGTGCAAACCATTTGACCGGTAGCGCTCTCGAGCAGTTGATCCCGATAACGGGTAGGCACAGATAAGCGCCCTTTACTGTCGAGATTAACTAACGTTGCTCCCCGGAACATGCCAGCCTCACCCCCGATTACCACTTTATCCCACAAATTCCCACTTAAAGGAGTTTACGGAGCGGAGGAAAACCTTGTCAAGCAAGTCACGGCGCTTAGCGGAGCAAAAAACCCATTGTTTACGGCTAATATCAGCGTTGAACAAATTCCGTACAGCAAACGAAGCAAATTAACGTCATGAATATTTGTAAGAAAAAAATCCAACAACTCATGATTGTTTAAAACAACTGAATATCATCAAAAGAAAAATATAAAGTGTCAGTTTGCGACGCGAGCGGCATTTTAGGACAATATGCAGCGAGATAACAGTACCAGTTAATCAGTCTGTACGCCGCACAGGAGCGAGATAAGGGCGAGATTGCCGCAACACACCAGTAAAGTGTTTGTTAATTCGGCAAATCCCTACATGCTTGTAACAAAATAATACAACCGTAACGCATCGTTACGTCTCAATAACCCAAAAATGGATAGTTGCAGTTTTAATTCGGCATAATAGAAGAATCAATTTCAGATAATTCTAAAGAATATTCTTAATTATAATGCGGTTATTTCCGAGAATGGGATAATTGATGATGTCAGAGGCTTATCCGCCGACATCATCAATTGAGGCAACTTAGTTACGGCTTAGAATACCGCGACGGTACAGATTACGCCGTATACGCGTTAAACCTGGTTTGGGTTTACGTGGCTCATCCAGACTTGCCAACACAATCTCCAGCACGCGTTCCGCGACATCTCGATGGCGCTGCGCCACCGCCAGTACCGGGCACTGCAGGAAGTCGAGCAGCTCGTGGTCGCCAAAAGTCGCAATCGCTAAATCAGACGGTAACTGCCCGTCGCGGCGCAGGGTCACATCCATCACCCCCTGCAACAGGGCAAACGACGTGGTAAACAGCGCCTGAGGCATTGGATGCGTTTCCAGCCATTTATCAAATAACTGCGCGGCCGCCTCCCGCTCATAGCTGTTGGCATAGAGAAAATGCACTTCACGCGGATCGTCCTTCCACGCGGTACGGAAACCCTGTTCGCGCAGGAAACTGACGGACAATTCAGGAAGCGCCCCCAGATAGAGCACGGTTTCAGCAGGGAATTTACGTAACTCCTCCGCCAGCATCTGCGCATCATCCTGGTCTGCGCCCACCACGCTGGTGAAATGTTCACGATCCAGCGCGCGATCCAGCGCCACAATCGGGAATGAACTGTTCGCCCAGCGCTGATAAAACGGATGTTCAGGCGGCAAGGAAGTCGAAACGATAATGGCATCAACCTGACGTTGTAAAAGATGCTCAATACAGCGCATTTCGTTATCCGGCTGATCTTCAGAGCAGGCAATCAGTAGTTGATACCCGCGCTGACGCGCCTGGCGCTCCAGATAGTTTGCGATCCGGGTATAGCTCGTGTTCTCGAGATCCGGGATCACCAGCCCGATAGAACGTGTGCGTCCAGCACGCAGCCCGGCCGCCACGGCATTCGGGTGGTAATTATGCTCACGCACCACCGCCATGACTTTTTCAACCGTTTTGTCGCTTACGCGGTATTGCTTTGCTTTGCCGTTAATAACGTAGCTTGCAGTCGTTCGCGAAACGCCGGCCAACCGAGCGATTTCATCCAGTTTCACAATTGCCCCTTGCGTAAAATGTACAAACCATAACCTTTAAGATGGCATGGGTTAAACTTCTTAACATCTAAGCGCAGAATAATGACTGCGGCAACCGCTTTTGTCTCTGGTTACTGCTGATTTCGCAAAAAAAAGCAACCGATAGCCAAGGCATCTCGCGTAGGTCAGGTAAGCGTTAGCGCATAATTTTATCGCCGCGGGAAAGCCCCACCACGCCGGAACGGGCTACTTCCACGATTTTGGCGACTTCCCGTAGCGTTGCCAGAAACGCATCCAGCTTATCGCTGGTGCCCGCCAGCTGTACGGTGTAGATCGACGGCGTAACATCGATGATTTGCCCACGGAATATCTCCGTGTTGCGTTTCACCTCTTCCCGGCCATAGCCGCTGGCCTGGATTTTCACCAGCATGATTTCTCGTTCAACGTGGGCGCCCTGCCCCAGTTCGCTGACGCGCAAAACATCCACCAGTTTGTGTAGCTGCTTTTCGATCTGCTCCAGGACTTTCTCATCCCCTACCGTTTGAATCGTCATCCGCGATAAGGTCGGGTCGTCAGTCGGCGCGACGGTCAGGCTTTCAATGTTGTATCCGCGCTGGGCGAAGAGGCCAATCACACGTGACAATGCACCCGACTCGTTTTCCAGCAATACTGATAATATCCGGCGCATAATCAGGTCCTCTCCGTTTTACTTAACCACATTTCGTCCATCCCGCCCCCACGAATCTGCATCGGGTAGACATGCTCACTGCCGTCGACGGTGACATCAACAAACACCAGGCGATGGTTACGCACATGTTCCAGCGCTTCGCCCAGCTTGCTCTCCAGTTCGCCTGGATGATTAATCTGGATACCGATATGCCCATAAGCTTCAGCAAGGCGCACAAAATCAGGTAGCGACTGCATGTAAGACTGGGAGTGACGCCCGGAGTAAATCATGTCCTGCCACTGTTTGACCATGCCGAGATAGCGGTTGTTAAGGTTGAGCACCAGTACCGGTAGCTCATATTGCAGCGCCGTCGACAGTTCCTGGATGTTCATCTGAATGCTGCCATCCCCGGTAACGCACACCACTGTTTCATCCGGCAGCGCCATTTTCACCCCTAACGCCGCGGGTAAACCGAATCCCATGGTGCCGAGGCCGCCTGAGTTAATCCAGCGGCGTGGTTTATCGAACGGATAGTAAAGTGCGGCAAACATTTGATGCTGGCCAACGTCAGAGGTCACGTATGCATCCCCTTTCGTCAGACGCCAGATGGTTTCAATCACCGCCTGCGGTTTAATACTTTCACTTTGCGTGTCGTATTTCAGGCACTGACGAGCGCGCCAGTGTTCGATCTGTTGCCACCAGTCACGGTTATCATCCAGCGGCTGCTGCGATTTCTCCTGCGGCAGCAGTTCAAGCATCTGATCCAGCACCAGGCGAGCATCGCCCACAATCGGAATATCCGCAGTGACGGTTTTTGAAATAGAGGTCGGATCGATGTCGATATGCAGCACGGTCGCATTCGGGCAATATTTTGCCAGGTTATTGGTCGTTCGATCGTCAAAACGAACGCCGACGGCAAAGATCACATCAGAATGATGCATGGTCATATTCGCTTCGTAAGTACCATGCATGCCCAACATTCCCAGCGCCTGGCGATGCGTGGCCGGAAACGCGCCTAACCCCATCAGCGAGGAGACAACCGGCAGATTAAGTGCTTCGGCAATTTGCCCCAGTTGTTCGTGACAGGCGGCATTCACCGCGCCACCACCAACATAGACAACCGGTTTCTTCGCCGCGACCAGCGTCTGCAAAGCACGTTTTATCTGTCCTTTGTGCCCGGTCGTTGTCGGGTTATACGAACGCATACTCACCGACTCCGGCCAGCTATAAGGCAGTTTTTTCGCCGGATTCAGAATATCTTTCGGCAAATCCACCACCACCGGCCCCGGACGACCGCTTGCCGCCAGCCAGAAGGCTTTTTTCAGCACCTGCGGGATATCTTCCGTTTGTTTAACCAGAAAACTGTGTTTTACCACCGGGCGGGATATACCCACCATGTCGCACTCCTGAAAGGCATCGTAGCCAATCAGGGAGGTGGCGACCTGGCCGGAGAGGATCACCAGCGGAATGGAATCCATATATGCCGTTGCAATCCCGGTGATCGCATTAGTTGCCCCTGGTCCGGAAGTGACCAAAACGACGCCCACTTCTCCTGTGGCACGCGCCAGGCCATCAGCCATATGTACCGCGGCTTGCTCATGACGGACTAACACATGATCAATACCGCCGACCGTATGCAATGCATCATAAATATCGAGGACGGCCCCCCCGGGATAACCGAATACCTGCTTCACACCCTGATCGATAAGCGATCGGACGACCATCTCGGCTCCAGACAACATCTCCATGGCTTGCCTCACTCTTATAATGAATTACGGTTTAACAACACATTAACCGCTGACGATGACGCATGGCAATTGACTCCGAAGGGGTGGCACTGGAGTAAATAAGAATAAAACGGAGGTAAGAATTGAATAAATGGAGAATTAAACCAGCATAAGCAATTGATATGATAAATAATCGCTTAAAAAGGGGGACTTACAGCAATTAGTCTATTTTTTTACACTTTCGGACATACGTAAAAAGTCGAGTTCAGCACAAAATTTTAGATATAAAGATAAAAGCAGAATAAACCAGATGTATTCCCCGATTTATTCTGCCAGCGGCTACTTCTTACAGACGGAGACCAACAGTTCTTCCATCCATTGATGTCCTTTATCGCGCCCCGCAGCCTCATGCCAGGAAAGATAACATGTGCGGCTATTCAATTTTAAAGGTAAAGGCAATATCTGCAGTTCTAAAGAATCGGCGAACTCTTCCGCCAACCAACGCGGCGCAATAGAGACCAAGTGCGTTTGCGACACAATATTAAGCACGCTGATTAATGCCATTCCCTGATAAGCCACGCAGGATTGTTTATCCGGTGTGTCATACCACGGCTGGCTGAATGAGGCGAAGCGATCAAGCGAAACCACGGCATGCTGTTCATGATAGAGATTGCTTTCCAGCAATGGGCCACTAATGCGCGGATGTTTTTTGCTTGCCACTAACACCATTTCGTCATTGAATAACGGAACACTGGTAAATTCCGGACGACGGAATTCTTCATAGCTAATAACAAACTCAGTTTCCTGATAACGTAATTGGTGCTCGGTATTTAGATTTAGTGAGGATTTAAAAACGACATTGATGTTCGGTGCGACTTGCTCAACCCGATTATAAATCAACGAAGTAAGAATATTATCCAATGGACTGCATACGCAAAGATTGAATACACGCTCGCTGCTGGTAGGTTCAAAGCCGGAACCAGGCAGTTCATTCTGCACTAATTGTAAAGCCTGACGAACGGAGCCAAACAGCTGGAAGGCTCTTGCTGTCGGCTGGATTCCACGGCCATAACGAACAAAAAGCTCATCGTTAAACATGACTTTCAGGCGTGCGACCGCATTACTGACAGCGGGTTGCGACATCCCCAGCGTATGTGCAGCACGCGTAATATTTTGTTCCTGCATCACCGCATCAAAAACAGTTAATAAATTAAGATCAACCATGCGAAGCTGTGGCTTCCCCATCTCTATGAGATTAGATTTATCTATTATTTTTACTTCTGGCATATTTAACTCCACTGTCACTCTAAACTCCCTTTTCCCAGACGGAGTGCAGAAATAATCTCCGTTAATATGATTTACCATGCATATAAAATAAGAAAAAGGAAAAACATTAAAATTAGGAAAACATAAAGGCACAAATCTAAATGTACAAAAAAACACTACAAACGTAGTGTGGCAGATGTCACTGCGCGATGATTCATATGTTTAAATTTCGAAAACAATATAACCATAAGCGTGGCGAATACACAATCATGCGCACAGTGAATACGTTTTTAAGTTTTAATTAAACATTTCTATTATTAACACATTAAAAGTTAACATTAATTTATCAATTATAAGGTGGCACATTGATTCAATCCATTCAGAATAGATATAAATTCTGATAAATCATAAAGATATGGAATCCCAAACGAGGCGTTATCTTCAGTTCTTCGTGACCATAAATGCAAATAAATATGCTTAAATATGTCAAACCGTGAAAAACATGTTCAACGATCAGATGATTAATTTAATATACCCTGAGAAATTCAGCACAATTCGCTTAAGTTTATCATAACCCCCCCCCCTTAACGGGAGCATTTGCAGGGAATGGGGTTGACATCAGTCTTCATATCCAGTACCACTAAAAGCATATCGCATTCGCCTGGAGCTTGATTGATGACTTACATTGCTCGTTTTATCGGTCTACTACTACTAAACGCATTCTCATTGCGCGGTAGACTGGTGGACGACATTCAGCATTAAGTCAGCTCCAGTTAAGACAAAAAACCCGCGCCGTTGCGCGGGTTTTTTTATGCTCGAAGCAAGGCGCCCTAAAGACCAAGGACCTAAACCATGAGCCAGCAAGTCATTATTTTCGATACCACCTTACGTGACGGTGAACAGGCGTTACAGGCGAGCCTGAGTGTGAAAGAAAAACTGCAGATTGCGCTGGCCCTCGAGCGTATGGGCGTTGACGTGATGGAGGTCGGTTTTCCGGTCTCTTCACCGGGTGACTTTGAGTCCGTACAAACCATCGCTCGTCAGGTTAAGAACAGCCGCGTTTGCGCCTTAGCCCGCTGCGTAGAAAAAGATATCGACGTTGCCGCAGAATCTCTGAAGGTCGCTGAGGCTTTCCGCATTCATACGTTCATCGCCACCTCGCCGATGCATATCGCGACGAAATTGCGCAGCACGTTGGATGAAGTGATCGAGCGAGCAGTCTACATGGTGAAGCGTGCGCGTAATTATACGGATGACGTGGAGTTCTCATGCGAGGATGCTGGCCGTACCCCTATTGCCGATCTGGCCCGCGTGGTCGAAGCCGCGATTAATGCGGGAGCCAAAACCATCAATATCCCCGATACCGTTGGCTACACCATGCCTTTCGAATTCGGAGCAATCATTTCTGGTCTGTATGAACGCGTACCGAATATCGATAAAGCCATCATCTCCGTGCACACCCATGATGATTTAGGTCTGGGCGTTGGCAACGCGTTGGCGGCCGTCCACGCCGGCGCTCGCCAGGTGGAAGGCGCGATGAACGGTATCGGCGAACGCGCCGGTAACTGCTCACTGGAAGAAGTGATCATGGCGATCAAAGTGCGCAAAGATATCCTGAACGTACAGACCCGCATTAATCACCAGGAAATCTGGCGTACCAGTCAGTTAGTCAGCCAAATCTGCAACATGCCTATTCCGGCCAACAAAGCCATTGTCGGTAGCGGCGCCTTTGCCCACTCCTCTGGCATCCATCAAGACGGCGTACTGAAAAATCGTGAAAACTACGAAATCATGACGCCTGAATCCATCGGTCTGAACCAGGTGCAGTTGAACCTGACTTCCCGTTCCGGACGCGCCGCGGTGAAACACCGTATGGACGAGATGGGATATAAAGAGAACGAATACAATCTGGACAACCTGTACGACGCATTCCTGAAGCTGGCGGATAAAAAGGGTCAGGTATTTGATTACGACCTGGAAGCGCTGGCCTTTATTAATAAACAGCAGGAGGAGCCGGAGCATTTCCGTCTGGATTACTTCAGCGTGCAGTCCGGCTCAAATGACATCGCCACCGCCTCCGTCAAGCTGGCCTGCGGTGAAGAAGTCAAAGCCGAAGCGGCGAACGGTAACGGTCCGGTCGATGCCATTTATCAGGCCATCAACCGTGTGACCGAGTACAACATCGAACTGGTGAAATACAGCCTGACCGCCAAAGGGCACGGTAAAGATGCGCTGGGCCAGGTGGATATCGTTGCTAATTATAACGGTCGCCGCTTCCACGGCGTCGGTCTGGCAACAGATATCGTCGAATCGTCCGCGAAAGCGATGGTTCATGTGCTGAACAACATTTGGCGCGCCGAAGAAGTCGAAAAAGAATTGCAACGCAAAGCTCAGAACAACGAGAACAACAAGGAAACCGTGTGATGTCGAAGAATTATCATATTGCTGTTTTGCCGGGCGACGGTATTGGCCCGGAAGTGATGGCGCAAGCCCTGAAGGTACTGGACGCAATCCGCAACCGTTTTAACATGCGCATTACCACCAGCCACTACGACGTGGGGGGGGCCGCTATCGATAACCATGGTCAGCCGCTGCCGCCAGCGACGGTTGAAGGCTGTGAGCAAGCTGACGCCATTCTGTTTGGCTCCGTTGGCGGCCCGAAATGGGAAAATCTGCCACCAAACCAGCAGCCTGAACGCGGCGCGCTGCTGCCGTTGCGTAAACACTTCAAATTATTCAGCAACCTGCGCCCGGCTAAGCTGTACCAGGGGCTGGAAGCATTTTGCCCTCTGCGCGCAGATATTGCCGCGAACGGTTTCGACATCCTGTGCGTGCGCGAACTGACTGGCGGTATCTACTTCGGTCAGCCAAAAGGCCGCGAAGGCAGCGGACAACATGAAAAAGCCTTTGATACCGAGGTTTATCACCGTTTCGAGATCGAGCGTATCGCACGTATCGCGTTTGAATCTGCTCGCCAGCGTCGCCGCAAAGTCACGTCGATTGATAAAGCCAACGTACTGCAAACGTCTATTCTGTGGCGCCAAATCGTCAATGAAATTGCTAATGAATATCCGGACGTTGAGCTGGCGCATATGTACATCGACAACGCGACGATGCAGTTGATCAAAGATCCATCCCAGTTCGACGTGCTGCTGTGCTCCAACTTGTTTGGCGACATTCTGTCTGACGAATGCGCCATGATCACCGGATCAATGGGGATGTTACCGTCCGCCAGCCTGAATGAGCAGGGCTTTGGTCTGTACGAGCCCGCTGGCGGCTCCGCTCCGGATATCGCCGGGAAAAACATTGCTAACCCTATCGCCCAAATCCTTTCGCTGGCGCTGCTGCTGCGCTACAGCCTGGACACCAATGATGCGGCAACCGCAATTGAGAGCGCCATCAACCGCGCATTAGAAGAAGGCATTCGCACCGGTGACTTAGCCCGTGGCGCTGCCGCAGTCGGTACCGATGAAATGGGTGACATTATTGCCCGTTACGTCGCAGAAGGGGTGTAATCATGGCCAAAACGTTATACGAAAAATTGTTCGATGCGCACGTCGTCTACGAAGCGCAAAACGAAACCCCGCTGTTGTATATCGACAGACATCTGGTGCATGAAGTGACCTCTCCGCAGGCGTTTGATGGCCTGCGTGCGCATGGCCGTCAGGTGCGCCAGCCGGGTAAAACCTTTGCCACCATGGACCATAACGTCTCCACGCAAACCAAAGACATTAACGCTTCCGGCGAAATGGCGCGCATTCAGATGCAGGAATTGATCAAAAACTGCAATGAGTTTGGCGTCGAACTGTACGACCTGAACCACCCGTATCAGGGGATCGTTCACGTGATGGGGCCTGAGCAAGGCGTAACGTTGCCGGGTATGACCATCGTTTGCGGCGACTCCCACACCGCCACCCACGGTGCGTTTGGCGCGTTGGCCTTTGGTATTGGCACCTCTGAAGTTGAACACGTTCTGGCGACGCAGACCCTGAAACAGGGGCGTGCCAAAACTATGAAGATTGAAGTTAACGGCACAGCAGCACCTGGCATTACCGCCAAAGATATCGTGCTGGCGATTATCGGTAAAACCGGTAGTGCAGGCGGTACCGGGCACGTCGTTGAATTTTGTGGCGAAGCCATCCGTGCGCTGAGCATGGAAGGCCGTATGACCCTGTGCAACATGGCCATTGAAATGGGCGCCAAAGCGGGTCTGGTCGCACCGGATGAAACCACCTTTAACTATGTGCAGGGGCGTTTACACGCACCGAAGGGTGAGGATTTTACCAACGCGGTTGCGTACTGGAAAACGCTGAAAACCGACGACAACGCGACGTTTGATACCGTCGTTACCCTGCAGGCAGAAGAAATCGCACCGCAGGTCACTTGGGGTACGAACCCGGGTCAGGTCATCTCGGTGAACGATAATATTCCCGACCCGGCGTCATTTTCCGATCCCGTTGAGCGCGCATCGGCTGAAAAAGCGCTGGCATATATGGGGCTGAAACCGGGTATTCCGTTAACAGAAGTGGCTATTGATAAAGTGTTTATCGGTTCCTGTACCAACTCGCGTATTGAAGATTTACGCGCTGCGGCCCAAATCGCCAAAGGTCGCAAAGTTGCGCCAGGGGTACAGGCGCTGGTTGTGCCGGGTTCTGGTCCGGTGAAAGCGCAGGCTGAAGCGGAAGGTCTGGACAAGATTTTCATCGAGGCCGGGTTTGAATGGCGTTTACCGGGCTGTTCCATGTGTCTGGCCATGAACAATGACCGCCTGAACCCTGGCGAGCGCTGTGCATCCACCAGCAACCGTAACTTTGAAGGCCGCCAGGGCCGCGGTGGTCGCACGCATTTAGTCAGCCCGGCCATGGCCGCCGCTGCCGCCGTTACCGGTCATTTTGCCGACATTCGCAGCATCAAATAAGGAAACTACCATGGCAGAGAAATTTACCCAACATACCGGCCTGGTTGTCCCACTGGATGCCGCCAACGTGGATACCGACGCGATTATTCCCAAACAGTTTTTGCAGAAGGTTACGCGCACCGGTTTTGGCGCTCATCTGTTTAACGACTGGCGTTTTCTGGATGAAAAAGGGCAACAGCCTAACCCAGAGTTCGTACTGAACTTCCCGGAATATAAAGGCGCGTCAATTCTGCTGGCGCGGGAAAACTTTGGCTGCGGCTCTTCCCGTGAACATGCGCCATGGGCGCTGACCGATTACGGCTTTAAAGTGGTGATCGCGCCAAGCTTCGCCGACATCTTCTACGGCAACAGCTTCAATAACCAACTGCTGCCGGTGACCCTGAGCGATGCGCAGGTAGATGAAATGTTCGCCCTGGTGAAAGCCAATCCGGGCATTACATTTGAAGTGGATCTGGAAGCGCAGGTGGTGAAAGCGGGCGATAAGTCCTACAGCTTTAAAATCGACGACTTCCGCCGCCACTGCATGCTGAACGGTCTGGACAGCATCGGGCTGACGCTGCAGCATGAAGCGGCCATCACCGAGTACGAAGACAAGCAGCCAGCGTTTATGCGCTAGTCCTTGTGGTGCCGGATAAGCGCAGCGCATCCGGCACTCCAAAAATCAAACGTCCTTTACCCGCCCGGTCATCACCAGCGTGACCACAGAAATCGCCGCAATCACCCAATAGACGGCAAAGTGACCGTAGCTTTGCGCAATAGCCCCCTGAATCACTCCCGCGAGAATGACCCCCGTTGAAATACTGTTGGTAAATAATGTGGTCGCTGACCCCGCACGCCCGGGCATAAGATCCTGAAACCACAGCATTCCTATCCCGGCGATGATACCGATAAATACTGCATTAAATAATTGCAGCACCAGCAGCGCCGTGCGGCTGTGAAAGAAGATCAAACCAAGATAAAACAGTACGCCCGCCGCGACGGCCGCGATCATCATTCGCCGTTTGCCAAAGCGCTTCACATAGTAGCCCGCCAGGATCATCGCCGGAATTTCCAGCCCAGCCGCCGTCCCCATCAGGATACCGGCCAGCTTGTCCGGTAACCCCAGCTCAAGGCTTATCCACAGCGGCATATCGATGATGTACATGGTATTGCAGGTCCACATCAGCGTGGAGGCAATAAACAACATGCGCACATTTTTGTCCTGCCAACCACCGGTCTGTTCCAGCGGTACGTCAACAGGTTGCTCCACCCGCGTGACAGACGGCAGTATCAGCGCAATCAGCACCAGACTAATGGCGAAAATCCCTGCGGCAATGGAAAACATCGCCGTAAAGCCGTAATTCAGCGCCAGCATGAAGGCCAGCGGCGGTCCAATTACCCAGGCCAGCGAAAGCTGCGCACGCATCACCGAGCTAAACATCACCACTTCACGCGCGGAGTTATCAGCGTATTCCCGCGCCAGCGCAAACAGCTGCGGCATGGCGGTATTCGCCAGCGAGGCCAGCAGTACACCGCAGGTGATAAGCGTGAGATAGTGGCGATTAAACGCAAACAGCAGCGCGTTTCCAATTGCCATCAGGCAGCAAAACATGATCAGCTTGCGCCTGTCGCCCTGGCTGTCGGATCGTTTCGCGAGGCCAAGGCTGACAACGATCCCGACAATCGCATTGACGGTATAAAACAGCCCGACCCAAAACGGCTGCGCCCCGACTTCACGGCTCAGGAACAAGCTCAGCGTGGGTGCCTGCAACGCCCCTGCTACGCCCATCATAAAAGCAACCAGCATAAATGCCGCGTAAACGCCGTTGAGGCGCCGTCCCATGGTCATAATCCAGAGCATTACAGTTCCTTTTAGCGCAGCAGAAACAAAAAAAGCCAGCAGTGATTATCTGCTGGCGCGGCGATTAACACCAATACTCAGTCACACATGATGTCTGCAATTCCCAATTCAGGAGTCAGGTTGTCACCTCCCACTGCATCAGTTCTTCGAGCATC
The DNA here is from genome assembly GCF_025106035.1 of Citrobacter sp. XY323. Taxonomy (NCBI): domain Bacteria; kingdom Pseudomonadati; phylum Pseudomonadota; class Gammaproteobacteria; order Enterobacterales; family Enterobacteriaceae; genus Citrobacter; species Citrobacter sp. XY323. The sequence goes on along the minus strand of NZ_JANYUK010000006.1, from coordinate 384,747 downwards.
TTTAAGCGCTGCGGTGCGCTCAGGCAAGCCAACCAGGACGATGTTTCTGTCGCGGTAAAGTATTTCAACCAGAACTGACGCATAGATGACCCCTTCGTTGTCTCATCGCTTCATCGGAATCTATTATTGGCTTAATATAGGGATAATAAAATTGCTGAGTTTTTCGCAGGAGTTCCCCTTTTATGTCTTCTGGTCGTCTGCAACAACAGTTCATCCGTCTGTGGCAATGCTGTGACGGCAAAACGCAAGACACGACGCTGAACGAGCTGGCGGAGCTGCTGAGTTGTTCGCGCCGCCATATGCGTACCCTGCTCAATACCATGCAAGAACGCGGCTGGTTAACGTGGGAAGCCGAAGTTGGGCGAGGTAAACGCTCGCGCCTGACTTTCCTCTATACCGGGCTGGCACTCCAGCAGCAGCGGGCAGAAGACCTGCTGGAACAGGATCGCATCGATCAACTGGTGCAGTTGGTCGGTGACAAAACGGCCGTACGACAGATGCTGGTTTCGCACCTGGGACGCAGTTTTCGCCAGGGGCGGCACATCATGCGCGTTCTCTATTATCGTCCCATGCACAATCTGCTTCCCGGTACGGCGCTACGCCGTTCAGAAACTCATATCGCCCGGCAAATCTTCAGCGCCTTAATTCGGGTAAATGAGGAAAATGGGGAACTGGAAGCGGACATCGCCCATCACTGGCAGCAGATTTCACCGTTACACTGGCGATTCTTCCTGCGTCCGGGGATTCATTTTCATCATGGCCGCGAACTGGAAATGGAAGATGTCATCACCTCGCTGATGCGCATTAACGCCCTGCCGCTGTACTCGCACATCACGCAGATCGTTTCTCCCACTGCCTGGACGCTGGATATCCATCTCGCCCAACCCGACCGCTGGCTTCCCTGGCTATTGGGGCAAGTCCCCGCCATGATCCTGCCGCGAGAATGGGAGACGCTCAGCAACTTCTCCAGCCACCCGATTGGCACTGGTCCCTATGCGGTGATGCGCAATACCAATAACCAACTGAAAATTCATGCATTTGATGATTACTTTGGCTACCGGGCGCTGATCGACGAAGTTAACGTTTGGGTGTTACCCGATATCGGCGAAGAGCCTGGCGGTGGGTTGACGCTAAAAGGCCCCACGGAGGATGAAAAGGCGATCGAAAGCCGCCTCGAAGAAGGTTGCTACTACCTGCTGTTTGATGCGCGCACCCACCGTGGCGCTAATCAGGAGGTTCGCGATTGGGTTAGCCGCGTTCTTTCGCCAACCCATCTCATCTGCCACGCCGACGAACAGTTTCAGCGACTGTGGTTTCCCGCCTACGGTTTGCTCCCCCGCTGGCACCATGCCAAACCCGGCCATGGTGAAAAACCCGCCGGACTGGAAACGCTGACGATTACCTACTATCGCGATCACATCGAACATCGGATTATCGCGCAGATCATGAAGGCGTTGCTGGCAGAGCATCAGGTACAGTTAAATATTCAGGAGATCGACTACGATCAATGGCATGCGGGTGAAATTGTCAGCGATATCTGGCTCAACAGCGCCAACTTTACCCTACCGCTGGATTTCTCGCTGTTCGCCCATTTGTGCGAAGTCCCGTTGCTGCAAAACTGTATCTCGCGGGACTGGGAAAACGATGCGGCCCGCTGGCGAACGGGCGAAATGAGCCTGGCGGCATGGTGCCAACAGCTGCTCGCCACAAAGGCCATTGTGCCGCTGATCCACCACTGGCTGATCATTCAGGGACAGCGCAGTATGCGCGGGTTACGCATGAATACCCTCGGCTGGTTTGATTTTAAATCAGCGTGGTTTGCACCACCGGATCCTTAGATCCGGCTCTTGATTGCCGCATAGCAACAAAATCATTACACTAACGCCGTTCTCAACGGGGTGCTAAATAAAAACATACACAAAATCATTCACGCTGCATCAAGGCGGCAAGCGAGTGAGTCCCCAGGAGCATAGATAACTATGTGACTGGGGTGAGCGACAAATCTGCCGGGAGCAGATTTGAACGCTGCTTGCAGCGGCCCCGAAGGGGCGAGGCCCGGAGATGGGCCGAGTAACGCAGCCAACACAGAGGCAGCGTGAATGATGAAGTGTATGGGCTGAGAGATACCCGTCGAACCTGATCCGGATAATGCCGGCGAAGGGATTTGAGGCTGCAACTCAAGTCCTTTGCCACCCAACTTTATGAGGTGCAAAGTGTTTAAAAAATGTCTTCCGCTTTTACTGCTGTGCGCAGCGCCTGCTTTCGCCAAACCTGTACTGACCGTTTATACCTACGACTCGTTCGCAGCTGACTGGGGCCCGGGCCCGACAATAAAAAAAGCCTTTGAAGCTGACTGCAACTGTGAACTGAAACTGGTCGCGCTGGAAGATGGCGTCTCGCTGCTTAACCGCCTGCGCATGGAAGGAAAAAACAGTAAAGCTGACGTCGTACTGGGCCTCGATAACAACCTTCTGGAAGCCGCCACCCAAACCAAACTGTTTGCCAAAAGCGGTGTAGCAAGTGAAGCCGTAAACGTGCCCGGCGGCTGGAAAAACGATACCTTCGTTCCGTTTGATTACGGCTATTTCGCCTTCGTTTATGATAAGAACAAGCTGAAGAATCCGCCCAAAAGCCTGAAAGAACTGGTAGAGAGCGATCAAAAATGGCGCGTCATTTATCAGGACCCGCGTACCAGCACGCCGGGGCTGGGCCTGCTGCTATGGATGCAGAAAGTCTATGGCGATAAGGCGCCGGAGGCCTGGCGCGCGCTTTCGGCAAAAACCGTCACTGTCACCAAAGGCTGGAGTGAAGCCTACGGCCTGTTCCTGAAAGGCGAAAGCGACCTGGTACTCAGCTACACCACCTCTCCGGCCTATCACATCATCACCGAGAAAAAAGACAACTACGCCGCAGCCAACTTTAGCGAAGGCCACTATTTGCAGGTAGAAGTCGCCGCCCGTACTGCGGCCAGCAAACAGCCGGAACTGGCCGAGAAATTCCTCAAGTTTATGGTGTCTCCGGCCTTCCAGAACGCGATTCCGACCGGCAACTGGATGTATCCGGTAACCCAGGTCGCCCTGCCGTCTGGATTCGAGCAACTGAATAAGCCAGCCACCGCGCTGGAATTTACGCCGCAGCAGGTTGCGGCTCAACGCCAGGCATGGATTAGCGAATGGCAACGCGCCGTCAGCCGTTAATTCCCGGCTGGCTGGTTCCAGGGCTTACCGCCGCCACGCTGATGGTGGCCGTTGCCCTGGCCGCGTTTCTGGCGCTGTGGTTTAACGCCCCACGGGGGGAGTGGCTCTCACTGTGGCAAGACGACTACCTGTGGCACGTGGTGCGCTTTTCTTTCTGGCAGGCTTTTTTATCCGCAGTGCTGTCGGTCATCCCGGCGATTTTCCTTGCCAGAGCGCTCTATCGCCGCCGTTTTCCAGGACGACTGGCGCTGCTGCGCCTGTGCGCGATGACGTTAATCCTGCCAGTGCTGGTCGCGGTCTTCGGTATTCTTAGCGTGTACGGTCGTCAGGGCTGGTTGGCCTCGATCTGGCATACATTCGGGCTGGAATGGACGTTTTCGCCGTACGGTCTGCAGGGCATTCTGCTGGCGCACGTCTTTTTCAATCTGCCGATGGCCAGTCGTCTGCTGTTGCAGTCGCTGGAGAATATTCCCGGCGAACAGCGACAGTTAGCCGCTCAGTTGGGTCTGCGCGGCTGGCATTTCTTCCGCTTTGTTGAATGGCCGTGGCTGCGTCGGCAAATCCTTCCCGTCGCGGCGCTCATCTTTATGCTCTGTTTCGCCAGCTTCGCCACCGTTTTGTCGCTGGGCGGTGGACCGCAGGCCACTACCATCGAGCTGGCGATTTATCAGGCGCTGAACTTTGATTACGATCCCGCCCGCGCCGCCATGCTGGCGTTGATCCAGATGGTTTGTTGTTTAGCGCTGGTGCTCTTCAGCCAACGTCTGAGCCGCGCCATCGCCCCCGGTACCACGCTGGTTCAGGGCTGGCGCGATCCCGACGATCGTCTGCACAGCCGCCTGGCAGACGCACTGCTGATTATTCTGGCCCTGCTGCTACTGCTGCCGCCGCTGCTGGCGGTAATTGTCGATGGTTTTAACCGCCATATGCTGGATGTTCTTAAGCAACCTGTATTGTGGCACGCACTGGGAACCTCGCTGCGCATTGCGCTGGCGGCAGGTGCGTTGTGCGTAGTTCTCACCATGATGCTGTTATGGAGCAGTCGTGAACTGCGTGCCCGACAGCAGGTACTGGCAGGTCAGATGCTGGAACTTAGCGGCATGTTGATCCTCGCCATGCCGGGCATCGTGCTGGCAACCGGCTTCTTTCTGCTGCTCAATAACACCATTGGACTCCCCGAATCAGCCGACGGCATTGTCATTTTTACCAATGCGCTGATGGCGATCCCTTACGCGCTGAAGGTGCTGGAAAACCCAATGCGGGACGTCACCGCCCGCTACAGTATGTTGTGCCAGTCGTTGGGAATTGAGGGATGGTCGCGCCTGAAAGTGGTTGAACTGCGTGCCCTGAAGCGCCCGCTGGCGCAGGCGATGGCTTTTGCCTGCGTGCTGTCGATTGGCGATTTTGGCGTGGTCGCGCTATTTGGTAATGAGGATTTCCGCACCCTGCCGTTTTATTTATATCAGCAGATTGGCTCTTATCGCAGTCAGGATGGCGCAGTTACGGCGTTATTGCTGCTGATCCTGTGCTTTACGCTGTTTACCGTTATTGAGAAATTGCCGGGTCGAAATGTTAAAACTGATTGATATCACATGGCTTTATCACCATTTGCCGATGCGCTTTACGCTGTCGATCGCGCGCGGTGAGCAGGTCGCGATCCTCGGGCCCAGCGGCGCCGGGAAAAGTACGCTGCTGAATCTGATCGCCGGCTTCCTCACGCCTGCCAGCGGTACCATGTTGATTGAAGGTGAAGATCACACCGCCACGCCTCCCTCACGTCGCCCCGTTTCGATGCTGTTTCAGGAAAATAACCTGTTCAGCCACCTGAGCGTGCAGCAAAACATCGGCCTGGGCCTTAACCCGGGATTGAAGCTGAACGCATCGCAGCGGGAGAAAATGCATCACATCGCCCAGCAAATGGGGATCGACTCACTGCTGGAGCGCCTCCCCGGTGAGCTTTCCGGCGGTCAGCGACAGCGCGTAGCGCTGGCGCGTTGCCTGGTGCGGGAACAACCCATTTTGCTGCTTGATGAACCGTTCTCTGCGCTCGATCCCGCCCTGCGCCAGGAGATGTTAACGCTGGTTGCCGAGGTCTGTCGCGATAAACAGCTTACGTTGCTGATGGTATCCCACAGCGTAGAAGATGCGGCGCGAATTGCGTCCCGTTCGATTGTGGTCGCCGACGGGCGCATCGCCTGGCAGGGCAAAACGGATGAGTTATTAAGCGGTCAGGCCAGCGCCTCGACGCTCTTGGGCATCAAAGCCGAGTGATTGATTTCCCAGGCCGGATAAGCGTCAGCGCCATCCGGCAAAAGAATCGTCAGAAACCCACGACTTTACGCAGAATATCAATATACACCGGCATCAGCGGATGGCGCAGTAACGCCACCAGCGCAACCACGCCGATCCCAAGCGTCAACGGCGCCAGATACAGTAAACGGCTGCGGGGGAAATACGCGGTTAAGCGATCGACTGCCGCTTTGCCGCTACGCCACAGTCGCCAGCAAAACCAGCCCCCTACCCATAGCAACAGCGCCGTCGCCAGCAGCAACCATTTGAAATCCCCGCTCTGCATCTCAGAAGGAATATCAATTGCCGCCCCCGCCAGGATCCCCGGCAGGAAGTAGAACGGCGGCCACAGTATGCAACCAATAATATTCGGGACGATAAATTTAGCGACAGGCAGATCCAGCATGCCCGCCACCATTGGCACCAGCGGACGCGTCGGTCCCACAAAACGCCCCACCAGAATGGTAAACATGCTGTGCTGATGCAGCGCGTGCTCGGTTTTATCCAGCAACGCCTTGTTCTTTTTCATGAACGACCAACGGTGCAGCGGCTTTTTAAAGCGCCAGCCCAACCAGAAAGAGATCCAGTCCCCCAACAGGCAACCAATGATGCCCGCAAGCCAGGCATGCCAGAAGTTCAGTTCGCCACTGCCAATCAGCGCCCCCAGCCCCGCCATCATCACGGTACCGGGCAGAATCAGACCAACCAGCGCCAGTGACTCCAGAAAGGCCACCAGCAGTACGGCGATCAGGGAGTACAGGGCGGACTGAAGAATAAAGTGTTCCAGCAATGCTTGCATAATGTGTCCGTCAGATTTACGAAGCAGGGATTTTGATAACCCGTCTCAACTTCGTCAAGCCATCAATTGTCTGAATAGATTGCGAGTTATGACAACTTTCAGGACACATCATTCACTTTTTATTCACATCCGGCGCGAAACTCGCTCGGACTGGCGCCAGTGCATTTTTTGAAAACGCGAGAAAAATAGAGCTGATCGTCAAAGCCAACATTGCGACCCACTGTAGCAATGGGCATACGAGTGGTACTCAGCAATAGCTTGGCCTGGCTGATACGCTGATCCTCGCGCCAGCTTAATACGCTGATACCCAACTGCTGACGGAACAGATGCGACAAACGGGAAGGCGACAGGCAGACGTGCTGTGCGACGCTGGCAATATCAAAATTACTGTCCGCCAGGTGATCGCTGATGTACTGACAGGCGTCGCGCACGCGGTTGTCCATGGGGGGATGCAGCGATTCATTAATGGCTTCCATACGGCGGAGCAATAACTGTTCCAGTAAATTAATCGCCAGCAGTTCGGAATAGCGACCTTCTCCCTGCCCGGCGTTAATTATCTGCCCAAACAGTTCGTTAAAATGCGGCTGATGTGCTTCATCCGGACGAAAGAATCCAGTCTGGGCAAAAATGGCCGGCCAGGTCAGCCACTCCTGCCAGTAGGCGCGTGGGCGAAAGTAAACCCACTGGTGATACCACTCGCTGGCATCAGGATGGCGTCCGTAGTGGTGAATTTCTCCGGGCGGAAACAGCAAAATATCGCCAGGCCGACAGACAAATTGTTTGCCCTGATTATTGATAACCCCTTCGCCACGGATAGTGAGATTGAGGATATAGCCCTTCATACCCAGCGGCCTGTCGATAAAAAAATCCAGGTATCCGTTCGCCTCGATGGGGGTTAATCCGGCCACCAAATGCGCGTTAAACGAATAGCCTGGCAGCAGGGGATCGTTTTGCGTTTCAGCCATAATTTCAATACTCCCTATGTTCTGCTAAGAAACAATTTGTCCATATTACGCCAGACATCATTGCCGTCGCCCCTGCGGGCCGCTGTGTTTGCGGTAATGGACCATCAACCCCGCTTGTGAAAAGCACTTTGTAAAAAATATGTACTGCGCCAACGTTAAAATCGGCTAACAAAAGTGTCTATAACTACGGCAGAAATGTCCACATTGATTATTTGCACGGCGTCACACTTTGTGATGCCACAGCATTTTAGTCCATAAGATTAGCGAATCCTGCCTGACGGTTTTTATCCCTACTAACTACTGTTTATCCATACCCGTATTTTTGGATGGAGTAAGACGATGGCGATTGCAATTGGCCTCGATTTTGGCAGTGATTCAGTACGCGCTTTGGCAGTGGAATGTGCCACCGGTGAAGAAATCGCCACCAGCGTAGAGTGGTACCCACGTTGGCAGGAAGGACAGTATTGCGATGGCCCAAACAACCAGTTTCGCCATCATCCACGCGACTACATTGAATCGATGGAAGCGGCGCTGAAAACCGTGCTGGCCGAACTGAGCGTTAAACAGCGTGCGGAAGTGGTCGGGATTGGCGTTGACAGCACCGGTTCAACCCCGGCCCCCATCGATGCCGACGGCAACGTACTGGCGTTGCGTCCGGAGTTCGCTGAAAACCCAAATGCAATGTTTGTCCTGTGGAAAGATCACACCTCAGTAGAAGAAGCTGAAGAAATTACCCGTCTGTGCCACACACCGGGCAAGATCGATTACTCCCGCTATATCGGCGGTATTTATTCCAGCGAATGGTTCTGGGCCAAAATCCTGCATGTGACCCGTCAGGACCACGCGGTTGCCGAGGCCGCGGTTTCGTGGATTGAACTGTGCGACTGGGTTCCGGCCCTGCTCTCTAATACCGTACGTCCACAGGATATTCGTCGCGGTCGCTGCAGCGCCGGGCATAAATCCCTGTGGCATGAAAGCTGGGGTGGTCTACCGCCAGCCAGTTTCTTTGACGAACTCGACCCCATCCTCAACCGCCATCTGCAATACCCGATGTTTACCGATACCTTCACAGCCGACCTGCCGGTTGGCACCCTGTGCGCCGAGTGGGTGCAGCGTCTGGGGCTACCAGAAAGCGTGGTGATTGCAGGCGGCGCTTTTGACTGCCATATGGGCGCGGTCGGCGCGGGCGCACAGCCCAATACGCTGGTGAAAGTCATTGGCACGTCGACCTGCGACATTCTGATTGCTGACAAACACAGCGTCGGCGAGCGCGCGGTGAAAGGCATTTGCGGCCAGGTTGATGGCAGCGTGGTGCCGCATTTTATTGGCCTCGAGGCAGGCCAGTCCGCGTTCGGCGATATCTATGCCTGGTTTAGCCGTGTGCTGAGCTGGCCGCTGGAGCAGCTTGCCGTGCAGCACCCGGAGCTGAAGACCCAGATTAAAGCCAGCCAAAAACAGCTGCTACCAGCGCTAACCGAAGCCTGGGCGAGAAATCCGTCGCTGGATCATCTGCCGGTGGTGCTCGACTGGTTCAACGGTCGCCGTACGCCCAATGCCAACCAGCGTCTGAAAGGAGTGATTACCGATCTGAATCTGGCAACCGACGCGCCAGCGCTGTTCGGCGGTCTGATTGCCGCCACCGCCTTTGGTGCACGCGCCATCATGGAATGCTTCACCGAACAAGGCATTGCGGTTAACAACGTAATGGCGCTAGGCGGCATCGCCCGTAAAAACCCGGTCATCATGCAGGCCTGTTGTGACGTGCTCAACCGTCCGCTACAGATTGTCGCTTCAGACCAGTGCTGCGCACTCGGTGCGGCTATCTTTGCCGCCGTTGCCGCGAAAGTACACACCGATATCCCAGCCGCTCAGCAACAGATGGCAAGCGCCGTGGAAAACACGCTGCAACCTCGACCAGAGCAGGCTCAACGTTTTGAACAGCTTTACCGCCGCTACCAGCAGTGGGCGGTTAGCGCTGAACAACAATATCTTCCGACTGCCGCTCCGGCGCAACAAACCCCGGTAGACCAGGCAACCCTGACACATTAAGGACACGACAATGACGATTTTTGATAACTATGAAGTGTGGTTTGTAATTGGTAGCCAGCATCTGTATGGCCCTGAAACCCTGCGTCAGGTAACCCAACATGCCGAGCACGTCGTTAACGCGCTGAATACTGAAGCTAAACTGCCCTGCAAACTGGTTTTAAAACCGCTGGGTACTTCACCTGACGAGATTACCGCTATTTGTCGTGACGCTAACTACGACGATCGCTGCGCAGGTCTGGTGGTCTGGCTGCACACTTTCTCTCCGGCCAAAATGTGGATTAACGGTCTGACTATCCTCAACAAGCCGCTGATGCAATTCCATACCCAGTTCAACGCCGCCCTGCCGTGGGACAGCATTGATATGGACTTTATGAACCTGAACCAGACCGCGCACGGCGGCCGTGAATTCGGCTTCATCGGCGCACGTATGCGTCAGCAGCACGCCGTGGTCACCGGTCACTGGCAGGACAAACAAGCGCACGAACGCATTGGCTCCTGGATGCGCCAGGCCGTGTCCAAACAGGATACCCGCCATCTGAAAGTCTGCCGTTTTGGCGACAACATGCGTGAAGTCGCGGTCACCGATGGCGATAAAGTCGCTGCGCAGATCAAATTCGGCTTCTCGGTAAATACCTGGGCCGTAGGCGATCTGGTGCAGGTAGTGAACTCCATTAGCGATGGCGAAATCAACGCGCTAATCGATGAGTATGAAAGCACCTACACCATGACGGCGGCAACGCAAGTCCACGGTGAGAAACGTCAAAACGTACTGGAAGCAGCCCGTATTGAACTGGGGATGAAGCGTTTCCTGGAACAGGGCGGATTCCACGCCTTTACCACGACATTTGAAGATTTACACGGCCTGAAACAGCTCCCGGGTCTGGCCGTACAGCGTCTGATGCAGCAAGGCTACGGCTTTGCGGGCGAAGGCGACTGGAAAACCGCCGCTCTGCTTCGCATCATGAAGGTGATGTCAACCGGTCTGCAGGGCGGCACCTCATTTATGGAGGATTACACCTACCACTTCGAGAAAGGCAACGATCTGGTGCTCGGCTCGCACATGCTGGAAGTGTGCCCGTCTATCGCGGTGGAAGATAAACCGATCCTCGACGTTCAGCATCTCGGCATTGGTGGTAAAGACGATCCCGCTCGTCTGATCTTCAACACCAAAACTGGCCCGGCAGTCGTTGCCAGCCTGATCGATCTTGGCGATCGCTATCGCCTGTTGGTTAACTGCATCGACACGGTTCAAACACCGCACTCCCTGCCGAAACTGCCGGTGGCTAACGCATTGTGGAAGGCCCAGCCTGATCTGCCAACCGCATCTGAAGCCTGGATCCTGGCCGGTGGCGCGCACCACACCGTCTTCAGCCACGCGCTGGATCTGAACGATATGCGCCAGTTCGCTGAAATGCACGATATCGAGATCGCCGTGATCGACAACGATACCCGCCTGCCGGCCTTTAAGGACGCGCTGCGCTGGAACGACGTCTATTACGGTTTTAAACGTTAATTATGTTGTTGCCGGATGGCTCTGCGTTTGCCCGCCATCCGGCACAGAGGAATCAACATGTTAGAAGATCTCAAACGTCAGGTGCTGGAAGCCAATCTGGCGTTGCCTAAGCACCACCTGGTCACCTTGACCTGGGGGAACGTGAGTGCCGTCGATCGCGAGCGCGGCGTGTTTGTGATTAAACCATCCGGGGTCGATTACAGCGTTATGACCGCAGAAGATATGGTCGTAGTCAGTATCGCCACCGGTGAGGTTGTAGAAGGTACGAAGAAACCCTCCTCCGATACCCCAACGCACCGTCTGCTGTATCAGGCATTCCCGACCATTGGTGGCATTGTTCATACCCATTCGCGTCATGCGACCATCTGGGCGCAGGCGGGCCAGTCGATTCCAGCCACGGGTACCACTCATGCGGACTATTTCTACGGATCGATTCCCTGCACACGGAAAATGACCGAGGAAGAAATCAACGGCGAATATGAGTGGGAAACCGGTAACGTGATCGTTGAAACCTTTGAGAAACAAGGCATTGACGCTTCGCAGATGCCTGGCGTGCTGGTGCACTCTCACGGTCCGTTTGCCTGGGGAAAAAACGCCGAAGATGCGGTACACAACGCCATCGTGCTGGAAGAAGTCGCCTACATGGGGATCTTCTGTCGCCAGCTCGCGCCGCAATTGCCGGATATGCAGCAAACCCTGTTAGATAAACACTACCTGCGTAAACACGGCGCAAAAGCCTACTACGGCCAGTGAAAACAATCTGAGCGCGCCCGAAATCTCGGTGGCGCGCTCTCTGGTTATTCCTTTATATATTCCGCAAACGCACTTCGATACACACAGTTATTAGCACAAACGTATTTAATCACGTTGTCATAATGTCCCTGCGCCTCTTCACCATCCAGTGAATGAAAGAAAATGTAATCTGTAATCGTTGACTGCCAGCGCTGTCCATTCAACAGATAATTAATCACAGTATCACGATGACCATTTATTCTGTCATGCCCTTGCCAGTGAAAGAAAGCATTCCCACGTTCAATAACCTCAGTACGCCAAATTTGACCTGACCACGTTCTATACTCAATATATTGACTTACTGATTTAATTGTAGGGTTAGATAACTGAGTATTAACAAATAAATAGTGGTCATATCCTACCTGTAACGCCTGAGTATAAATATCCATAATAGGCCTCCATAACACTACGCACCCAAGCTATTGATATAAAACACCCGAGCTATCTGATGAATAAAATTATATTCAGCGATAAAAATCAAATTATACAGAGAGATATTCCCGACGAAATCGAACCGAAAATCCGTTTTTATCCAGACAATAGCAAGCCATAAAAATATATTATATTCAACCTGGTAACCCGAGTGTTTGATTAAAATAGTTACACTAACCATGAATAAAAACAAATAAAAAAAAATAACCATTTTTCCTGAACCGAGGGATGAGTAACAAAACCGTACGAGCACGATTCCGAAAATGACATAAAAATCCTGAAACGGACTTCCAATTTATGAAACAAATATAATTACAAAAGAATAATAGATACAAATAGCCATGACAGGCCAATAAAATAATTCAAGGAAGAGTTTTCAATTAAGGCATTCATTTATTAAATACCAAACTCTATCCTGTAACACTTTTACTGCGGAGGGCATTTTACTGTTACTGTCACAATAACTGCCCGCAGCTCTCATTTTTAACTGTACAAAATAACAGTACAATCGTGTAAACCAGGCTATAATAATGCCTGGTTTTTTAATGGGTACGCAGCGTGGTGCAGGCAGGCTTTATTTTAACCCGGCACTGGCGGGACACCCCGCAGGGAACTGAGGTCACATTCTGGCTGGCTACGGACGACGGGCCGCTACAGGTCACGCTCGCGCCTCAGGAGTCGGTCGCGTTTATTCCTGTCAGTCAGGTTCCTCGCGTAGCGTCATTATTACGCAATGAAAACGGCTATCGTCTGACGCCGCTGCAATTGCAAGACTTCCACCGCCAGCCTGTTTCCGGCCTGTATTGCCGCTCACATCGCCAGCTTATGCGGCTTGAAAAGCTGCTGCGTGAAAACGCAATTACCGTCTACGAGGCCGACGTGCGTCCGCCGGAACGGTATCTGATGGAGCGTTTTATCACCTCACCTGTGTGGGTTGAAGGCGACAGACATAACGGTACGCTGGTTAATGCCCGGTTGAAGCCGAACCCTGACTATCGACCGCCGCTGAAATGGGTCTCGCTGGATATCAAAACCACGCGCCACGGCGAACTCTACTGTATCGGCCTTGAAGGCTGTGGGCAGCGTATTGTCTACATGCTCGGCCCGGCAAACGGCGATGCCTCAGCGCTGGATTTTGAACTTGAATACGTCGCAAGCCGCCCGCAGTTACTGGAAAAGCTCAACGACTGGATTGCCCGTCACGATCCTGATGTGGTAATCGGCTGGAACGTCGTGCAATTCGATTTACGCGTCCTGCAAAAGCATGCTGAACGTTACCGCATTCCCCTGCGTTTTGGCCGTGACAATAGCGAGCTGGAGTGGCGCGAACATGGCTTCAAAAACGGCGTATTCTTCGCGCAGGCTAAAGGTCGCCTGATTATCGACGGCATTGAGGCGCTTAAATCCGCATTCTGGAATTTCTCATCCTTTTCACTGGAAACGGTGTCACAGGAGCTGCTGGGCGAAGGGAAGTCGATAGATAATCCCTGGGACAGGATGGACGAAATAGATCGCCGGTTTGCCCAGGATAAGCCCGCACTCGCCACCTACAATCTCAAAGACTGTGAGCTGGTCACGCGTATTTTTCATAAAACCGAGATCATGCCATTTTTGCTGGAACGATCGACGGTAAACGGCCTGCCGGTCGACCGGCACGGCGGTTCCGTTGCCGCCTTCGGCCATCTCTACCTACCGCGAATGCACCGGGCGGGCTATGTGGCACCGAATCTGGGGGAAGTTCCCGCGCACGCCAGCCCCGGTGGCTACGTGATGGACTCGCGCCCGGGTTTGTACGACTCCGTGCTGGTGCTGGATTACAAAAGCCTGTACCCGTCAATTATTCGTACTTTTTTGATCGATCCAGTGGGACTTATCGAAGGGATGGCACAGCCGGATCAGGAACACAGTACCGAGGGGTTCCTTGACGCCTGGTTCTCACGCGAAAAGCACTGTCTGCCAGAGATTGTTACCCAGATCTGGCATGGGCGCGATGAAGCCAAACGCCGCGGCAATAAGCCGCTCTCACAGGCGCTGAAAATCATCATGAACGCGTTTTACGGCGTGCTTGGCACCACCGCCTGCCGCTTTTTCGACCCGAGGCTGGCTTCGTCTATCACCATGCGCGGTCACGCGATCATGCGTCAGACCAAAGCGCTGATTGAGGCTCAGGGTTACGACGTCATCTATGGCGACACCGACTCCACCTTTGTCTGGCTTAAAAAGGCGCACTCGGAAGACGATGCGGCCCGGATTGGTCGGGAGCTGGTGAGCTATGTCAACAACTGGTGGGCGCAATCGCTGAAGCAGCAAAACCTGACCAGCGCGCTGGAGCTGGAATTTGAAACCCACTTTTGTCGCTTTCTGATGCCGACCATTCGCGGTGCAGATACTGGCAGCAAAAAACGCTACGCCGGAATGATTCAGTCAGGCGCTGAGCAACGCATGGTATTTAAAGGTCTGGAAACGGTACGCACCGACTGGACGCCGCTGGCCCAGCAGTTTCAGCAGGAGCTGTACCTGCGAATTTTTCGTAACGAGCCCTATCAAGAGTTTGTTCGCGAGACTATCGACCGTCTGATGGCGGGTGAACTGGATGAACACCTGGTGTACCGCAAACGCCTGCGCCGCCCGTTGAGCGAATACCAGCGGAATGTTCCGCCGCACGTTCGCGCCGCGCGGCTCGCCGATGAGCAGAACGTCAAACTGGGGCGTCCGCAGCAGTATCAGAATCGTGGCACGATTAAATATGTCTGGACGATAAATGGACCTGAACCTGTTGATTATCAGCTATCTGCACTTGATTACGAGCATTATCTGACCCGCCAGATCCAGCCGGTTGCCGAGGGAATTCTTCCCTTTATTGACGATAATTTTGCTACACTACTCACAGGACAACTGGGGTTATTTTGACGCGTGACGAAACCGCCGCCATCCAGTACCATAGCGCCCTTTCCATTCCTGGACCCATTTAACACCCCTACCACTGATTTATTAGCCTGGTAGCGGGGTCGTATGCTCTCAATAACGGGGACTAGCCCGGAAAATGACGAGTATTGCCTGCAATTAAAGATATAGAGCCGAACATATATGCCTTTTACACTTGGTCAACGCTGGATCAGCGATACAGAAAGCGAATTGGGACTTGGTACTGTTGTCGCCATGGATGCGCGAACCGTCACTTTACTTTTCTCATCGACGGGTGAAAACCGTCTGTATGCGCGCAGTGATTCCCCCGTGACCCGCGTGATGTTCAACCCTGGTGACACGATAACGAGCCATGAAGGCTGGCAACTGCATGTCGACGAAGTAAAAGAAGAAAACGGCCTGCTTGCCTATATCGGAACCCGCCTTGATACCGAAGAAACCGGTGTAACGCTGCGTGAAGTGCTGCTCGACAGCAAACTGGTTTTCAGTAAACCCCAGGATCGCCTGTTTGCCGGCCAGATTGACCGTATGGACCGCTTTGCGCTGCGCTATCGCGCACGTAAATTTCAGAGCGAACAGTACCGTATGCCGTGGAGTGGTTTGCGTGGCCAACGTACCAGCCTGATCCCCCACCAGCTCAACATTGCCCATGATGTCGGCCGTCGTCATGCCCCTCGCGTGCTACTGGCAGACGAAGTGGGTTTAGGTAAAACCATTGAAGCAGGGATGATCCTGCATCAACAGCTGCTGTCAGGCGCCGCGGAGCGCGTGCTGATCATCGTCCCGGAGACGTTACAGCACCAGTGGCTGGTCGAAATGCTGCGTCGTTTCAACCTGCGCTTTGCGCTGTTTGATGATGAGCGTTATGCAGAAGCGCAGCACGATGCCTACAACCCGTTTGAAACCGAACAGTTGGTTATCTGTTCGCTGGACTTTGCCCGTCGCAGTAAACAGCGTCTGGAGCACCTGTGTGATGCCGAGTGGGATCTGCTGATTGTCGATGAAGCCCATCACCTGGTGTGGAGCGAAGACGCGCCCAGCCGTGAATATATGGCCGTTGAACAGCTGGCAGAGCGCGTACCAGGCATCCTGCTGCTGACCGCAACGCCGGAACAGCTGGGCCTGGAAAGCCACTTTGCGCGCCTGCGTCTACTGGATCCAAGCCGCTTCCACGATTTCGCCCTGTTTGTTGAAGAACAGAAAAATTACCGTCCGGTCGCCGATGCCGTTGCCATGTTACTGGCTGGCAACAAGCTGAGTAACAATGAGCTGAACATGTTAGGTGACATGATTGGCGAACAGGACATTGAGCCGTTACTGCAGGCGGCAAACAGCGACAGCGAAGACGCCCAGAGCGCGCGTCAGGAGCTGGTTTCGATGCTGATGGACCGCCACGGCACCAGCCGCGTGCTGTTCCGAAATACCCGTAACGGTGTGAAAGGCTTCCCTAAACGCGAGCTGCATACCATCAAATTGCCGTTGCCAACCCAATACCAGACGGCCATTAAAGTCTCCGGCATTATGGGCGCGCGTAAGAGTGCGGAAGACCGCGCGCGCGACATGCTCTACCCGGAGCAGATTTATCAGGAATTCGAAGGCGACACCGGCACCTGGTGGAACTTTGACCCGCGCGTGGAATGGCTGATGGGCTACCTGACCAGCCACCGCTCGCAAAAAGTTCTGGTTATCTGCGCGAAAGCCACCACTGCGCTTCAGCTGGAGCAGGTTCTGCGCGAGCGCGAAGGTATCCGCGCCGCCGTATTCCATGAAGGGATGTCGATCATTGAACGTGACCGCGCTGCGGCCTGGTTTAGCGAAGAAGATAGCGGCGCCCAGGTAATGCTGTGCTCTGAAATCGGTTCCGAAGGGCGTAACTTCCAGTTCGCCAGCCATCTGGTGATGTTTGATCTGCCGTTCAATCCGGACCTGCTGGAACAGCGTATTGGCCGTCTGGACCGTATTGGTCAGGTGCATGATATCCAAATCCACGTTCCATACCTGGAAAAAACCGCGCAATCCGTGCTGGTGCGTTGGTACCACGAAGGTCTGGATGCGTTCGAACACACTTGCCCGACCGGACGTACCATCTATGACACGGTATATAACAATCTGATCGGCTACCTGGCTGAGCCAGAAAACACTGATGGCTTTGACGATCTGATCAAAACCTGTCGCGAACAGCATGACGCGCTGAAAGCACAGCTGGAGCAAGGTCGCGATCGCCTGCTGGAGATCCACTCTAACGGCGGCGAAAAAGCGCTGGCGCTGGCTGAGAGTATTGAAGAACAGGACGACGATACCAGCCTGATCGCCTTCGCCATGAACCTGTTTGATATCGTTGGTATTAATCAGGATGACCGTGGCGACAATTTGATCGTGCTGACACCGTCCGATCATATGCTGGTGCCGGATTTCCCTGGGCTGCCGGAAGATGGCTGTACCATTACGTTTGAGCGTGATGTTGCCCTGTCGCGTGAAGACGCGCAGTTTATTACCTGGGAGCATCCGCTGATCCGTAATGGTCTGGATCTGATCCTCTCCGGCGACACCGGAAGCAGCACCATTTCTTTGCTGAAAAACAAAGCATTACCAGTCGGTACTCTGCTGGTTGAACTGGTCTACGTCGTTGAAGCGCAAGCGCCAAAACAGCTGCAGTTAAACCGCTTCCTGCCGCCAACCCCGGTACGCATGCTGCTGGACAAAAACGGCAACAACCTTGCCGCGCAGGTTGAATTCGAAACCTTTAACCGTCAGCTCAGCGCCGTTAACCGCCACACCGGCAGTAAACTGGTCAACGCCGTACAGCAGGATGTGCATGCCATTCTGCAACTCGGTGAAGCGCAGGTAGAAAAATCGGCCCGCGCGCTGATCGACGCGGCGCGCAAAGAAGCGGACGAGAAGCTGACGGCTGAACTCTCCCGTCTGGAAGCGCTGCGTGCCGTTAACCCGAACATCCGTGATGACGAACTCAGCGCCATTGAAAGCAATCGTCAGCAGGTGATGGAAAGCCTGGATCAGGCGGGATGGCGTCTGGATGCCCTGCGCCTGATCGTCGTGACGCATCAGTAACGGAGCCTGACATGGGGATGGAAAACTATAATCCGCCGCAGGAACCCTGGCTGGTTATCCTGTATCAGGATGAGCACATTATGGTGGTCAACAAGCCGAGCGGTTTGTTGTCCGTGCCGGGTCGTCTGGATGAACACAAAGACAGCGTGATGACGCGTATTCAGCGCGATTATCCTCAGGCTGAATCCGTACATCGTCTGGATATGGCAACCAGCGGCGTGATTGTAGTGGCGCTAACTAAAGCGGCAGAGCGCGAGCTAAAGCGCCAGTTTCGCGAACGCGAGCCGAAGAAACAGTATGTCGCACGCGTCTGGGGACATCCCGCTCCGGCCGAGGGGATGGTTGATTTACCGCTGATTTGCGACTGGCCGAATCGGCCAAAGCAGAAAGTGTGTTATGAGACCGGAAAATCGGCGCAGACCGAGTATGAAGTGGTGGAGTTCGCGGAAGATAACACCGCCCGGGTCGTGCTCAAACCCATTACCGGACGCTCCCACCAGTTGCGTGTGCATATGCTGGCATTAGGGCATCCGATCCTGGGCGACCGCTTCTACGCCCCGCCACAGGCCCTGGCGTTAGCGCCGCGCCTGCTGCTGCATGCAGAGATGTTAACTATCACGCATCCCGAATACGGCAACAGTATGACGTTTAAAGTTCCAGCAGATTTTTAAACGCAGGCCCCATTTAGGCCGGGTGCTTCGCTTGCCCGGCCTACATTCATTAACGTAGGCCGGATAAGGCGCTAGCTGCCACCCGGCATAACAATTATTTAAAACCTTTCTGTTCTTTAATTAGCTCGTAAGCTTTTTGAATTTCCTGCGCTTTTTGCTTCGCCATTTCCATCATTTCTGGCGGCAGACCTTTCGCCACCAGTTTGTCCGGATGGTGCTCGCTCATCAGCTTACGGTATGCGCGCTTAATGGTGGTTGCATCATCGGTCGCTTTCACACCCAGCACATTGCAGGCGTCTTCTAGCGTCGGACCGCGTTGCGTCTGCTGCCAGCCACCGCCGCCGGACTGCTGCTGATATCCGCCGCCAAACTGGGCGCCGCCCTGCATCATGCGCAGAAACTGATCAAACTGGGTACGTGAGATCCCCAACTCTTCAGCAATCACATACAGCACTTCACGCTCGTTCGGATGTAACGACCCATCGGCAAAAGCCGCCTGGATCTGAATCTCCAGAAACATGCGGATCAGATCGAAGCGACCAAAACAGACGCTGCGAAACTGACGCATTTTTTCACGTAATGGGTAATTGTCCGATTTTCCCACCCGGAAGGCATGTTGCGCAGCGGTACGCGAGTCGCCGTGCAAATTCATTCGATCCATCAATTGACTGGCGATATGGATATCGGCTTCCGTGACGCGACCTTTGGATTTGGTCAGATGCCCCATCACCTCAAAAGTGGTGGCAAAAAACAGCGCCTGGCGTTCACGCTGGTTGGCAAACCACGCCATTTTGCGCATGCGGGCTTTGTCGAACATGTGGCCAACTAACAGGCCCAGAACCACACCCCAGAAGCCGCCGCCCATCATTAAGGCCACGGCGACACCAATTATCTTTCCCCAATACTGCATAGACTCCCCAAATCTTTCTGCTCTCAGCCAGGATATGTCCCACAATATAAGGTGCTTTTACCGATTTACGGCTGCGGTCAATTGTGGGACATCGCCTATAATTTGCATTATCATACCTGTCATTCTATGCCGTGCCTAACACCACAAACGCTATACCCGTTGGATTTCGAGTTGCAACAAGGCGGCAACGCAGTGACCAATTCGTCTGGAACGAAGATGCAGCTTGAAAGGTGGCGGGATAAAATGGGCAGGATTAATACTAGCGAAGTGAAGATGAGATAAGTTAGGCTGTGACCGTTTGTCACGCGCGACGCTACTGATGATGGAACAATAAATACAACGTATGAAAAAACGTATTCCCACTCTTCTGGCCACCATGATTGCCAGCGCCCTCTATAGCCATCAGGGTCTGGCAGCCGATCTCGCCTCACAGTGTATGCTGGGCGTGCCAAGCTATGACCGTCCTCTGGTACAGGGCGAGACTAATGAATTACCCGTCACCATCACTGCTGACAACGCGAAAGGGAATTACCCGGATGACGCGGTGTTTACCGGCAATGTGGACATCGCACAGGGTAACAGCCGCCTGCAGGCCGACGAAGTGCAGCTTCATCAGAAGCAGGCAGAGGGCCAGCCGGAGCCAGTTCGTACCGTCGATGCGCTGGGCAATGTTCATTATGATGACAATCAGGTTATTCTGAAGGGGCCGAAGGGCTGGTCTAATCTGAATACCAAAGATACCAACATCTGGGAAGGTGATTATCAGATGGTAGGCCGTCAGGGGCGCGGAAAAGCCGATCTGATGAAGCAGCGTGGGGAAAACCGCTATACCATTCTGGAAAACGGTAGCTTCACCTCCTGTCTGCCAGGTTCCAATACCTGGAGCGTCGTCGGTAGCGAAGTCATTCACGACCGTGAAGAACAGGTCGCAGAGATCTGGAACGCCCGTTTTAAACTGGGTCCGGTTCCGGTCTTTTACAGTCCTTATTTACAGTTACCCGTCGGCGATAAGCGTCGCTCTGGTTTCCTGATCCCGAACGCAAAATACTCTACCAATAACTATTTTGAGTTCTATCTCCCGTATTATTGGGACATTGCGCCCAATATGGACGCCACCATCACGCCGCATTATATGCACCGTCGTGGCGGTATCATGTGGGAGAACGAATTCCGCTACCTCACACAGGCGGGTGCAGGTCTGATGGAGTTCGACTATCTGAATTCCGATAAAGTGTACGAGGATGAACATCCGAAGGATGACAATTCCCGCCGCTGGCTGTTCTACTGGCAACACTCTGGTGTGATGGATCAGGTGTGGCGTTTCAACGTTGACTACACCAAGGTCAGCGACACCAGCTACTTTAACGACTTTGACAACAAGTACGGTTCCAGTACCGACGGCTACGCCACGCAAAAATTCAGCGTCGGCTATGCGGTACAAAACTTTGACGCGACGGTTTCGACCAAGCAGTTCCAGGTCTTCGACGCACAAAACAGTAACAGTTACTCTGCGCAGCCGCAGTTAGACGTCAACTACTACCAGAATGATGTGGGTCCGTTTGACACCCGGATTTATGGTCAGGCAGTCCATTTCGTTAATACCAACGACAACAGGCCGGAAGCAACTCGTTTACACCTTGAACCGACCATCAATCTACCATTGTCGAATAATTGGGGAAGTATCAACACTGAGCTGAAGCTGTTGGCAACGCACTATCAGCAAAACAACATCAGCGAGTATCAATCATTCGCAAGAAATAATTATCGTAACAATCCTAATCCGGATAATTTAAATACCCTTAACGCGGCGAATTCCCTGGAAGATTCCGTCAACCGCGTCATGCCGCAGTTTAAAGTTGACGGTAAACTGGTCTTCGAACGCGATATGGAAATGCTGGCCCCGGGATATACCCAGACGCTGGAGCCGCGAGCGCAGTACCTGTACGTACCGTATCGCGATCAAAGTAATATTTTTAACTATGACTCGTCCCTGCTGCAATCTGACTACAGCGGCCTGTTCCGCGATCGCACCTATGGCGGTCTGGACCGCATCGCATCTGCCAACCAGGTAACGACCGGGGTCACATCTCGCGTTTATGATGACGCGGCCGTTGAACGTTTTAATATTTCTGTGGGTCAAATCTACTATTTCACCGAGTCTCGCACTGGCGATGACAACATTAAATGGGAGAATGACGACAAAACGGGCTCACTGGTATGGGCTGGTGACACCTACTGGCGCATCTCCGATCGCTGGGGTTTACGCAGTGGGATCCAGTACGACACGCGTCTGGACAGTGTTGCAACCAGCAGCAGCAGTATCGAATACCGCCGCGACGAAAACCGTATGCTGCAGCTGAACTACCGTTATGCCAGCTCTGAATATATCCAGGCAACCCTGCCGTCTTACTACTCTACAGCAGAGCAGTATAAAAACGGGATTTCACAGGTGGGTGCGGTAGCAAGCTTCCCGATCGCCGACCGCTGGTCGATTGTCGGGGCTTACTACTTTGATACCAACGTGAATAAAGAAGCGGATTCCATGCTGGGTCTGCAGTACAACTCCTGCTGTTACGCCATTCGCTTCGGCTACGAACGTAAGCTGAACGGCTGGGATGACACTCAGAAACATGCAGTTTATGACAACACGATCGGCTTTAATATCGAACTACGCGGCCTGAGTTCTAACTACGGTCTCGGCACCAACCAAATGTTGCGTTCTAACATTTTGCCGTATCAAAGCTCTTTATGATCTGATTGATTTACAACGTAATCCGCTTTGCGGTTAATTGAAATGGAAAAAGTATGAAGAACTGGAAAACGCTGCTTCTCGGTATCGCCATGATCGCGAATACCAGTTTCGCTGCCCCACAGGTAGTCGATAAAGTCGCAGCCGTCGTCAATAACGGCGTCGTTCTGGAAAGCGACGTCGATGGCTTAATGCAGTCAGTAAAACTTAATGCGGGTCAGGCTGGTCAACAATTACCGGACGACGCCACGCTGCGTCATCAGATCCTGGAACGTTTGATCATGGATCAAATCCTCCTGCAGATGGGTCAGAAGATGGGTGTTAAAATCTCTGACGAGCAACTGGATCAGGCGATTGCCAACATCGCCAAGCAAAACAACATGACGCTGGATCAGATGCGCAGCCGTCTGGCACAGGATGGCTTAAGCTATTCGACCTATCGTAACCAGATCCGCAAAGAGATGACCATCTCTGAAGTGCGTAACAACGAAGTTCGCCGTCGCGTTACTATCCTGCCTCAGGAAGTGGATGCCCTGGCGCAACAGGTCGGCAACCAAAACGATGCCAGCACCGAGCTGAACCTGAGCCACATTCTGATCCCATTACCGGAAAACCCAACTTCTGACCAGGTTAACGCGGCTGAAAGTCAGGCGCGCTCTGTTGTTGATGAAGCGCGTAACGGTAGTGATTTCGGCAAACTGGCTATCACCTATTCCGCTGACCAGCAGGCGCTGAAAGGCGGCCAGATGGGTTGGGGACGTATTCAGGAGCTGCCGGGCATCTTTGCCCAGGCGCTAAGCACCGCGAAAAAAGGCGATATCATCGGCCCAATTCGTTCTGGTGTCGGCTTCCACATCCTGAAAGTTAACGATATGCGTGGTCAAAGCCAGAGCATCTCCGTGACTGAAGTTCATGCCCGCCATATTCTGCTCAAGCCATCGCCGATCATGACCGATCAACAGGCGCGTCTGAAGCTGGAACAAATCGCAGCTGATATTAAGAGCGGTAAAACAACCTTCGCGGCAGCGGCTAAAGAGTTTTCTCAGGATCCGGGTTCTGCCAACCAGGGCGGCGATCTGGGCTGGGCTGCAGCGGATATTTTCGATCCCGCTTTCCGCGATGCGCTGACCAAACTTCAGAAAGGCCAGATGAGTACCCCGGTGCACTCCTCTTTCGGGTGGCATCTGATCGAGCTGCTGGACACGCGTAACGTTGATAAAACTGACGCGGCGCAGAAAGACAGAGCTTATCGTATGCTGATGAACCGTAAATTCTCGGAAGAAGCTGCGACCTGGATGCAGGAACAGCGCGCCAGCGCCTACGTTAAAGTTCTGAGCAACTAATGACTCGTATTCAACGCGTTGTGATCACTCCCGGCGAACCCGCCGGGATTGGCCCGGACCTGGTGGTTCAGCTCGCCCAGCGTGAGTGGCCTGTAGAACTCGTTGTCTGTGCGGATGCCGCACTCCTCAGTGACCGGGCAGCAATGCTCGGTTTACCGCTTTCACTCCTCCCATACTCTCCAGATACCCCAGCCAGACCGCAATCAGCAGGTACGTTGACGCTGTTGCCGATTGCTCTGCGGGCGCCTGTTATCGCGGGTCAGTTGGCGGTAGAGAACGGACAATATGTGGTGGATACGCTGGCTCGCGCCTGCGATGGTTGTCTGCAAGGTGAGTTTGCGGCGCTGATTACCGGTCCGGTACACAAGGGCGTAATCAATGACGCAGGCGTCCCGTTTACCGGACATACCGAGTTTTTTGAAGAGCGCTCACAGGCGAAGAAAGTCGTCATGATGCTGGCGACTGAAGCGCTGCGCGTTGCCCTGGCAACCACTCATTTGCCGCTCAGAGCCGTTGCCGACGCCATTACGCCTGCTCTGCTTAAGGAAGTGATCGGTATTTTGCATCATGATTTGCGCACCAAGTTTGGCATTGCCGATCCGCATATTCTGGTGTGCGGTCTTAACCCGCATGCCGGTGAAGGTGGTCATATGGGAACGGAAGAGATAGACACCCTCATTCCGGTCCTTGATGAACTGCGTGCGCAGGGGATGAAATTAAACGGCCCGCTGCCCGCAGATACGCTGTTTCAGCCCAAATATCTCGACCACGCGGATGCCGTGCTGGCAATGTACCACGATCAGGGTCTCCCCGTGCTAAAATACCAGGGATTTGGTCGCGGTGTGAATATCACGCTGGGCCTGCCCTTTATTCGCACATCCGTCGATCACGGCACCGCGCTTGAACTTGCGGGTCGTGGGCAAGCAGATGTCGGCAGTTTTATTACGGCGCTTAATCTCGCCATCAAAATGATTGTTAATACCAATGAATAATCGAGTCCATCAGGGCCACTTAGCCCGTAAACGTTTCGGGCAAAACTTCCTCAACGATCAGTTTGTGATCGAAAGTATTGTCTCTGCTATCAACCCGCAGAAAGGTCAGGCTATGGTCGAAATCGGCCCGGGCCTGGCAGCGTTGACCGAACCTGTAGGCGAACGCCTGGACAAGCTCACGGTCATTGAGCTGGACCGCGATCTCGCCGCCCGCCTGCAAACACACCCGTTTTTAGGGCCGAAGCTGACGATTTATCAGCAAGATGCCATGACCATGAACTTCGGCGAACTCGCACAAACGATGGGTCAGCCGCTGCGCGTATTCGGCAACCTGCCGTACAACATCTCCACGCCGCTCATGTTCCATCTTTTTTCCTATACTGATGCCATCGCCGACATGCATTTCATGTTGCAAAAAGAGGTGGTCAACCGTCTGGTTGCAGGGCCAAACAGTAAAGCGTATGGTCGATTAAGCGTCATGGCGCAGTATTACTGCAATGTGATCCCGGTACTTGAAGTGCCGCCATCCGCATTTACGCCTGCGCCTAAAGTCGATTCCGCCGTGGTACGTCTGGTCCCTCACGCGACAATGCCGTACCCCGTTAAAGATGTTCGTGTGCTGAGCCGTATTACCACTGAAGCGTTTAATCAGCGTCGCAAAACGGTACGTAATAGTCTCGGTAACCTGTTTAGCGTTGAAGTACTAACAGAGCTGGGCGTTGATCCGGCGATGCGAGCGGAAAATATCTCTGTCGCGCAATACTGCCGGATGGCTAACTATCTGTCAGAAAACGCGCCATCGAAGGAGAGTTAAACATGATCAATTCGCCCCGAGTGTGCATTCAGGTACAAAGCGTCTACATTGAGGCGCAATCCTCACCTGATGATGAACGTTACGTTTTTGCTTATACCGTGACTATCCGCAATTTGGGGCGAGCGCCTGTGCAGCTGTTGGGGCGTTATTGGTTGATCACCAATGGTCATGGCCGTGAAACCGAAGTTCAGGGCGAAGGCGTGGTTGGCGTTCAGCCCCACATTGAACCTGGCGAAGAGTACCAGTACACCAGCGGTGCGGTGATTGAAACACCGCTGGGCACCATGCAGGGTCATTACGAAATGATCGATGAACAAGGGATCGCCTTTACTATCGACATTCCCGTGTTCCGACTCGCCGTTCCTACACTCATTCATTAAAACAATAGCTATGGCAACATACCTCATTGGCGACGTTCACGGTTGTTACGATGAACTGGTAGCCTTGCTGCACCAGGTTGACTTTAATCCAGAACAAGACACCTTATGGCTCACCGGCGATCTGGTCGCGCGTGGGCCAGGGTCGTTAGACGTTTTGCGCTACGTTAAATCGCTGGGCGACAGCGTACGGTTAGTCCTCGGTAATCACGATTTACACCTGCTGGCCGTGTTTGCTGGCATCAGCCGTAATAAACCAAAAGACCGGCTCACGCCGCTGCTTGAGGCACCGGATGCTGACACGCTGCTTAACTGGCTACGTCGCCAGCCGCTGTTGCAGGTTGATGAAGAGAAGAAACTGGTCATGGCGCATGCAGGGATTACCCCACAGTGGGATCTGCAGACGGCGAAGGACTGTGCTCGCGATGTTGAAGCCGTGCTGTCGAGCGATTCTTATCCATTCTTCCTTGATGCCATGTACGGCGACATGCCAAATAACTGGACCCCGGAACTGACGGGGCTGGCGCGCCTGCGTTTTATTACCAACGCGTTTACCCGCATGCGTTACTGCTTCCCCAACGGTCAGTTGGACATGTACAGCAAAGAGTCGCCAGAAGATGCGCCTGCCCCGCTGAAGCCGTGGTTTGCCATTCCCGGACCTGTCAGTGAAGCCTATAGCATTGCATTCGGGCACTGGGCATCGCTGGAGGGCAAAGGCACGCCAGAAGGTATTTACGCGTTAGATACGGGGTGTTGCTGGGGCGGGGATCTCACCTGTCTGCGCTGGGAAGACAAACAGTACTTTGTACAGCCATCAAATCGCCATCTGAATCTGGATCCCGGCGAGGCCGTCAACGCCTGATAGCCGTCTGCCGGATGGCGGTGCTTACACCTAATCCGGCAGACGAATGTGCAATCTGTAGGCCTGATTAGCGCAACGCCATCAGGCATCCACATTAACGACGTTCCAAAATCTCGAAGCAGTAGCTGTGGGAGTTTTGCGCGTCAGCATCGTGGAATTCACTGAACACCGATTCCCAGTCATCCGGTTCGTAGTCCGGGAAATGCGTATCCCCTTCAACTTCCGCATCAATGTGTGTCAGATACAGTTTCTGCGCTTTCGGCAGGAACTGCTCATACACACGCCCACCGCCAATAACCATGATTTCAGGTTCATCGCCACAGGCCGCGATCGCTTCCTCAACAGACTTCACCCACTGCACGCGATCGTCGGTGCCAGGCTTGCTGCTGATGACGATATTTTTACGCCCTGGCAACGGTCGCCCGATGGATTCCCACGTGTGGCGTCCCATAACAACCGGCTTGTTTAAGGTGTTACGTTTAAACCAGGCGAGATCGGCAGGTAGGTTCCATGGCATGGCATTTTCCATACCGATGACGCGATCTACCGCTAACGCCGCAATCAGACTGATCATTGAATGTTTCCCGGATACAAAAAAATTGTCGCCACTATACGGAAAGCGCAATCTTTCGTCGACTGGCGGAAAGAGGATGAGCATGAAAATTTTCCGTTCTGCTGGCGAACCGACCTATTTAAGGTGGTACGCCAGCATTACAGTAGTTCAAAAACAGCCAATTAGCAGTAAAGTTTGCAGAACATCACATTTTTTACCCTATGCTGACGGTTTCACTTCCGGCTCATCGGCGACGTCGCCCGTATGCTTACCTTCATCCGTGCCTTGCCAGCCATGGCGTTGAATTAATGATAAGTGCTGACGATCTTCCGCAATAATTTCACTCAGCATTTCGCTGGTGCGTTTATATACCGCCGCGCGGGACGTTGCGTCATTTTCCCCTTTCACCATCTCCTCAACCATCAGCGTGTTGAAGCGGCGGAATACATCGGCCCGCTCACGCGCTTCATAGCGTCCAAGCCCAAGACCTTCCAGTGCCAAACGTCCGGTCTTCAGCGCGCCCTCAAAGGTTTCACGTTCCGGCATCTCCACGCCAGCCTGGCGCAAGCGGATGTAATGATCCACGTCGCGCGCACGGGCAATAATTTGCAGATGCGGGAAATACTGTTTCACCATTTCGGTCAGTTGCAGGCTGGTTTGCGGATCGTCAATGGCGTTAATAATAACTTCAGCTTTAGCCGCCCCGGCAGACTCCAGCAGATCCATCCGCGTCGCATCGCCATAGAAAACCTTCATGCCGAATTTACGCAGCGTTTCGATATGGTCCGGGTCATGATCAAGAACCACCATTTTGACCCCGCTCGACAACAACAGACGACCGGTTATCTGACCAAATCGCCCAAACCCGGCGATGATCACCCGAGGTTGTTCCTCGTCGATTTCATCTGCTTCCCGCTCTTCACCGGTCGCCGATTTTTCCAGACGCGTCAGAATTACCAGTAAAATCGGCGTCGCCGCCATCGACAGCGCCACCGCCAGCGTCAGAGATTTCGCCCAATCAGGATCAAGCACGTTTGCCATTTGCGCCGCGCCAAACACCACGAAGGCAAACTCACTGCCCTGCCCTAATAACACGGCAAACCATCTGCGCTGCTTGTTCGGCACCTGTAAGGGTTTCGCTATCAGCCACAGCATGACGGTTTTGATAACCAGGAAACCGACCAACAGAATGATAATGCGCAAGGGATTATCAATCAGCGTACCAAAGTCGATAGACATCCCGACGCCGATGAAAAACAGTCCCAGCAGCAGCCCTTTAAATGGCTCGATATCGCTTTCCAGCGCGTGACGATACTCAGAGCTTGCCAGCAGCACGCCAGCCAGGAACGCCCCCATCGCCATCGACAGTCCAACCTCTTCCAACAGCAGACCGAAGCCAAAAACGAGGAACAGCGCAACGGCACTGAATACTTCCCGCAGGCCAGAACGAGCGACAAAACGCAAGGCCGGACGCGTCACATAACGCCCCAGCAACACCACCAGCACCAGGGCGCTCGCCACTTTAAGGGCGGAGAGCGCAAACGCCCCAAGCGTTGTCGATGCTCCGCTCGCCGCAAGTAATGGGATCATCGCCACCAGAGGAATAGCGGCGATATCCTGGAACAACAGCACGGCAAACGCGCTGCGTCCCATTTGCGAAACCATCAGGTTCCGTTCATTCATCGCCTGCATAGCAATAGCCGTGGAGGAAAGCGCCAGCGTCATGCCGATCAGTTCCGCTACCTGCCAGCGCAGGCCGAGGAACATACAGAACAAACCAATCAGACCGCCGCATACCACCATCTGCAGCGCACCACCACCGAACACCGAGGCCCGCAGTTTCCACAAACGTTGCGGATCCAGCTCCAGACCGATGACAAACAGCATCAGCACCACGCCGATCTCGGCAAAATGCAGGATTGATTCAGCGTCGGTCACCATCCTCAGGCCCCATGGTCCAATAATGCACCCTGCGATGAGATACCCCAGCACTGACCCTAGCCCCAGTCGCACGGCAATGGGGACAATCAGCGCCGCCGATCCGAGATAAATCAGCGCCTGGATTAGCGTATGGTTATCCATGATGAACCTCCTGCCACTCCAACAGACGCTGTTTGTAATGACGCGCCTGCGCCTGCAGAGTTTCATCATCACAGATAAACGTACAGTGCATCGCAAACGGCGGCAGCCATTTGAGGCCACAGTAGAGCGCCGTTGCCTGTAAGGGCTGGGAAAGCACATCAAATCCGGGGTGGGAGCCAATATCAAAGTGGTTTTCGCCGCCGCCGGTCGTCACTGCCCACAGCAGATGTTTACCGTGGAGCGCAGTCCCGCCGTGGCCATATGCCCAACCGTGCGAAAGGACCTTGTCCATCCACAGCTTGAGTAAGGGAGGTGTGCTATACCATTGCATAGGATGCTGCCAGATAATCAAATCAGCGCGCGCCAGCGCATCCTGTTCAGCGGCAATATCGATATTGAAGTCGGGGTAAAGCTGGTAGAGCGAGCGGATCTCCACGCCCTCCAGCGTCCTTGCCTGTTCAAGCATCCGCTTATTCGCATGCGAGTGCTGCGGATAGGGATGCGCATAAATGATGAGGATCATGATTAGCCTGTTTCACTGCATTATTGTAATAACAGTGAGTTTAGTCAGTTAATCCGCAGGCTAACAGTCAATATTATTGAGTGGTTGAATGGAGAAAACTGAACTAGTTATCCAGTTCGCTCATATCTTTAACCTGATCGCGGTTAATTTGTTCCGTCTTACCCGTTTGCGCATTTTTGTACGACACCAGGCCTGTATCATCATCAACTTGCGGTTTGCCGTCGGTCACGATTGTTTTGCCATCGGTCGTTTTAACCGCCTGGTTCGAGGAGCAACCGGCTACGGTGAACAGTGCTGCTGCGGTAAAAATAGAGGTGATCAGAATATGTTTTTGCATGGTGTTCTCCCTGCTTTTCAGTCGTTTTCAGTGATATACCCGTTAACTGTAGGCTAACTGACTGAGTTGCAGGGAAAATACAGAACACTCCTAATAACCCGCCTTGGTCACGGGCTTACTGCGGATCGTCATTTGGCTGGTTTGCGCCAGCGTCAGACCTCGCGTTTCCGGGGCGAAAGCGATGGACACGAGCAGGCCAATCAGCGAAATGCCCGCCCCCATCAGCATGACATTACTGATCCCGTATTTGGTGATGAACACCGGCAGCGCCCAGGTTGAAACAATGGTGCCGATACGGCTTAAGGACATAATCACCCCGACGGCAGACGCACGAATATCGGTGGGAAACAGTTCGTTAGGGTATAGCCATTGCAGGTTTCCGGGTCCCCCAGAGAAAAACGCGTATACGGCAAACGCCAGCACCACCAGCCACGCGCCCATATCAGGGATTAACCCCAGCACGGCCAGCGCCAGCGTCATCATAATGAAGCTGCCAATTAACAGCGGTCGTCGGCCCGCGCTATTGAGCCAGAACATGGGAGGAATGCATCCCAACATAAAGCACAAGCTGATTACCACATTTCCCAACGCGGCGCTTTTCCCGGCACCAAGCCCCAGCAGCCCCACAATCTGCGGACCAAAGGTATAAATGGCAAACATCGGGATCACCTGACAAGTCCAGATAGCGGCGACAAACAGTACAAACGGGAAATGACGGCGATTAAATAGCTGAAGAAAGCGCGTCTCCTGCGGCGCTTCTTCGTCGAACACCACCGGTTCGCCGAACAGTTTGATCATCATCTCCTCACACTCTTTCACCCGACCTTTACGCAGCAGCCAGCGCGGCGATTCTGGAAGATCGAAACGCCCAATCAGGATCAAAATGCAGGGGATCACCGCGCTGCCCAACATCCAGCGCCATCCGCCCTCAACATCATACAACCAGTAGCCGACCAGATCGGCACAGGTGGCGCCGACATACCACATAGCGGCGATAAAACCGATGGAGAAAGCGCGCTGGCGGGTATTGGAGAACTCGGTAATCATCGAGGTGGCGATCGGGTAGTCGGCACCAATTACAATGCCGATCAGCACGCGCATTACCAACAGCTCAACGGGCGAGGAGACAAACATGGTTGCCGCCGATATCACGCCAATGGCGATAATATCGATAATGAACATTTTGCGCCGCCCGACCTTGTCGGAGATGTAGCCAAACAGCGACGTCCCCACAAACAGCCCCGCGAGCGTACCGGCGCCCAGCAGACCAATCCACTGCGCATCCAGTTTCAATGCTGGCGTGAGCTGTTCCAATGCCACGCCAATCATCACCAGCACATAACCATCCAGAAACGGCCCACCGCTTCCCCACAGCATTATCCGGCGGTGAATAGAGGTGAATTTGATGTCATCAAAGTTCCTGGGCTGCTGCATGGTTATGTCCTGTTTTATTTTAACTTAATGCCTGATGACGTTACGCTTATCAGGCCTACGCATTGTTCCTGTAGGCCGGATAAGGCGAAGCCGCCATCCGGCACCAGGTTTAGCCGTAGCGGAACTCCACGCCAAACGTCCCACGCGGGTATTCCCATTTTTCCAGCGCTGTATCCAGTCCGAGAATGCGGCACGTTCCGCATTCCAGGCATCCGGCATAATCAAAACGTACGCTACCGTCATCCTGCTTTTTATACAGGCCAGCCGGACAGGCCTTAATCAGCACCTCCAGCGCCTGTTTATCAGGATCGGTTTTGAGAATGATATGCGGACTGTCTTCATCCACATTGAACTTATTGACGCCCAGTTTGACGTCCACGTTGACGGGAGATGTCATAATACGGTCACTCCTTTCAGGCCATCTTTCATCAGGTTGATGAAGCCCACTTTCTTCGCATGGCGCAGGATTTTTTTACGCATTGGCATCGGTGCCGAACCATCCACGGTGAACAGGTCGCGCGCAATACTGACCGCCATTTCCGGATAAGCGGTAAACATGCGTGGGTTATCAAGAAAAGCGGGTAGCTTTTGATACATGCGCATATCGCGCATCGGGCCTTCGTCCAGATGCTGACGGTATTCCTCCAGCGACTGCTTGCTAAAATCGTCGCGCTTCATTGCGGAAAGTACCGTTTTCGCCGCCGCTTCACCTGCGGATATGGCGAGATCCATACCGCGAATGGTAAAGCCGAGGTTCATACACATTCCAGCAGCGTCACCAGCAATCAATACGCCGTCCCCCACCAGTTCTGGCTGCATGTTGATACCGGCTTCCGGTACGACGTGCGCGGCATATTCCACCAGCTTGCCACCGGCGATCAGCGGGGCAACCGCCGGATGCTGTTTGAAATCTTCCAGCATTTGCGGAACCGATTTTTTCGCATCTTTCAGATGATGAAGGCCGCAGACCAGTCCCAGAGAAAGGGTCGTTTCATTCGTATAGAGAAAGCCACCGCCCATCAACCCATCGGTGGGCGATCCGGCAAACAGACAGGCAGCCCCTTCGTTCCCTTGTAACTGGAAACGATCTTCAATTACCGATTTCGGCAACTCGATCAGCTCTTTTACGCCGACGGCAACATGTGATGCCTCGACGCGCTTTGCCATACCCAACTTTTCAGCCAACAGAGAATTCACTCCGTCGGCAAGGATCACCACTTTGGCTTCCAGAATATCGCCATCGGCTTCCACGCCCACGACTTTGCCCTCGCGCTGCACAACGTTATCCACGCGGATACCGGTGATGAGCTGAGCGCCAGCTTCTTCGGCCTGTTCCATCAGCCAGGCGTCAAATTTACTGCGTAAGACAGAGTAAGAAACCTGCGACGATTTGGCGTCTTCGCCGTTGCAATAGTCGATGGTCATCGCCCCTTTGTCGGTCATAAAGGCGAGTTTTTCGTGGGTGATGATGCGTTCAATGGGGGCCTGCTCAGCAAAACCGGGAATGATGTTCTCCAGGCTATGCGCATACATGCGCCCACCGGTGACATTCTTCGCGCCAGCAGAATTGCCGCGCTCGATAACCAGCACCTGTGCGCCCTCCCGAGCCAGCACCAGCGCCGCAACCGAACCCGCCAGACCTGCACCCACGATGATGGCATCAAAGATATCTTCGGACATACGTACTCCTGTCAGCGGCAGGACACCTTCGCATCCTGCCCGAAATGGTTTAACGCGCTAAAGCAGCCGTCAGCGCAGGCAGGATCTTCAGCGCATCGCCAACGATGCCAAAATCCGCATACTGGAAGATCGGCGCATTTTTATCTTTGTTGATGGCGAAAATCGTCTGCGCGCCGTTGGCGCCGACCATATGTTGGATCTGCCCGGAGATCCCCACGGCCAGATACAGTTCCGGCTTGAGCATCAGGTTGGAGATGCCGACGTAGCGTTCGTGTTCCATCCACTTCTCGTTTTCCGCCACCGGACGGGAGCACGCCAGCTCGGCACCAATCGTCTGGCACAGCGCCTCCGCCAGCGAGATATTTTCTTTGCTGCCGATCCCGCGTCCCACGCTAACCACCAGACGGGCTTTGTCGAGATCGACGCTATTGCTCTGACGTGCCTGAGTTGCCGTACGAGTAACGGCTACAGCCGGAGCCTGCCATGACACAGTGTGCACCTCGCCGCTGCGGGCGGTATCCGGTTGCTGCGCGTCAAACGTTCCACTGCTGAGCGTTATCACGGCGAACGGCGAAGCGATTGTTTCTGCCCCCATCGCCAGGCCGCCGTAGACCATATGTTTTACCGCCGCTTTTCCGTCCTGCACGGCGACTGCACTGGCGTCGTTGGAGACCGCTGCCGACAAGCGAAAACCCAGTTTTGCCGCTAACAGCTTGCCGCGACGCGTATTTGGCAGCAGCACCGCCCCGCCCTCGCTGTGCTGACGAATAGTTTCGGCCATCACATCAGCGTAGTCTTCGACCATACGCTCTTCTGGTTTACCGCTGAGTAACCAGACATCATCTGCGCCTAAATGGCATGCCGTCGCGCAGTCCGCTTCACTCAGCACAAACGTGTTAACTTTTTCACCTAAAGCCTGCGCACCATTCATCAGTTCCGG
Source organism: Citrobacter sp. XY323 (assembly GCF_025106035.1). Taxonomy (NCBI): domain Bacteria; kingdom Pseudomonadati; phylum Pseudomonadota; class Gammaproteobacteria; order Enterobacterales; family Enterobacteriaceae; genus Citrobacter; species Citrobacter sp. XY323. The sequence continues at coordinate 350,450 of NZ_JANYUK010000006.1, read as the reverse complement.
CAGACGAGAAGGGGTATCGCTGAATACCCAGATACTGGAAAATTTGTTCATAACATCCCCTGATAATTAAATGATTTTGCGAAGATTCTCGACAAACGCGGCAATCTGTTCTTCACCGTCACCTTCAATTACAACGCGCTGACGCTCGCGCTGCTTCGGTGCAGCAACGTGTTGTTCGGAATATGCCTGCGCGCTGTTAAGGCCAATATCTGCCGGCGACCAGACCTGAACCGGTTTTTTCGCTGCGCCAAGAATGGCTTTCATGGAAGGGATTTGTGGGGTGTTGATGTCCGTTGAGACCGCGATCACCGCCGGAAGCGGAATGCTCAGAGTTTCGACTTCATCTTCCAGTTCACGCTCTACCGTCAGAGTGCTGTCGGTAAGAGAGAGGATTTTACTCACGCCGTTAATCGCCGGAATGTTCAGCGCTTCTCCCACCAGCAGACCAACCTGCTGAGCATAAAGATCGGAAGAACCGTCACCGCAAATAAGCAGATCGAAACCTGCTTTTTGCGCGGCGGCAGCCAGCGCGCTGGCAGTTTGTTGCGGCAGCGCCTGCTCAAATTGATCGTCAATAACAACAATCAGTTCATCTGGGCCACGGGAAAGCACATCTTTTCGCCCTTTTGCATTGGTCAGCGCTTTGCCGCCGACGCTCATGGCCACAACCTGGGCCTCTCCTGACTGTTGTTTCAACTGACAAGCAGCTTCGATCGCATTCAGATCATACTGGCTTATTTTGCCATCCGCTTTGCTGAAATCGAGTGAACCGTCAGCATTATTAATCGCAATATCCTGTTCATCAGGTACGCATTTGTAGCAAGTAATTATCTTCATTGCATCTCCAGAAATCATGAAGGAAACGTATTTATATCGGCAGTGTTAAATACAGATATCACGCTCTTTAATTCGGAAATAAAACCTTAATCACCAATATTGAAAATGTCACACATTGAAATTCGTAACTTTCAATAGTGTTATGCACCTCACCAATATTGAAAGAATCACGTCAAATATGAAAATTTTCAATATTGTCTGCGGGTTCAACAATATTGAACGCCAGTCACTTAAAAAAGTTAAAAAACCACAGACAACAAATTGATTATAAACAAAAAATATCAAATTTTTGAGCTAATTACTCAGCATAAAAAAGTGTGACGAAGATAACAGAACCACCCGATATGAATACTCATTATGGGTTACTCACTGAGGCGCTCCCAGAGGTTAAAAAGTTATCAACAAATCATTAATAATAAATAAACAAACGATCATGCACGGGCACGCTAAATAAGTTTCGTTTTCACACTGGAATTCACTTATGAAAAATGAAAAGAGAAAATCGGGAATTGAACCGAAGGTTTTTTTTCCGCCATTAATAATAGTTGGGATACTTTGTTGGCTAACTGTAAGAGATCTCGATGCCGCTAACGTCGTTATTAATGCGGTATTCAGTTATGTCACCAATGTCTGGGGCTGGGCATTTGAATGGTATATGGTCGTCATGCTCTTCGGCTGGTTCTGGTTGGTCTTTGGCCCGTATGCCAAAAAGAAATTAGGCGACGAAAAACCAGAGTTTAGTACCACCAGCTGGATTTTTATGATGTTCGCTTCCTGTACATCCGCCGCGGTGCTGTTCTGGGGTTCCATCGAGATCTACTACTACATCTCCACCCCGCCGTTTGCTCTCGCGCCTAACTCTACAGCTGCGAAAGAGCTGGGCCTGGCGTACAGCCTGTTCCACTGGGGACCGTTGCCGTGGGCAACCTACAGTTTCCTTTCTGTGGCATTCGCCTACTTCTTCTTTGTGCGCAAGATGGACGTCATCCGTCCCAGCTCCACGCTGGTACCGTTAGTGGGCGAGAAGCATGCAAAAGGGCTGTTCGGCACCATCGTCGATAACTTCTATCTGGTGGCGCTGATCTTCGCGATGGGTACCAGCCTCGGTCTGGCCACTCCGCTGGTAACCGAGTGCATGCAGTATCTGTTCGGTATTCCGCATACGCTGCAACTAGACGCAATCATCATTACCTGCTGGATCATATTGAACGCCATTTGCGTGGCCTGCGGCCTGCAAAAAGGGGTCAAGATCGCCAGCGACGTGCGTAGCTATCTGAGCTTCCTGATGCTGGGCTGGGTGTTTATCGTCAGCGGCGCCAGCTTCATCATGAACTACTTCACCGACTCCGTCGGCATGCTGTTGATGTATCTGCCGCGCATGCTGTTCTATACCGATGCCATCGGTAAAGGCGGCTTCCCACAGGGCTGGACCGTCTTCTACTGGGCGTGGTGGGTCATTTACGCCATCCAGATGAGTATCTTCCTGGCCCGTATTTCGCGTGGTCGTACCGTCCGTGAACTGTGCTTCGGGATGGTGCTGGGCCTGACCGCGTCGACCTGGATCCTGTGGACAGTCCTTGGCAGCAACACGCTGCTGCTGATGGATAAAAACGTTCTCAATATCCCGCAGCTGATTGAACAACACGGTGTGGCGCGCGCCATTATCGAAACCTGGGCTGCTCTACCGCTCAGCACCGCCACCATGTGGGGCTTCTTCATCCTCTGCTTTATTGCCACCGTGACGCTGATTAACGCCTGCTCTTACACCCTGGCGATGTCCACCTGTCGTGAAGTCCGCGATGGTGAAGAACCGCCGCTGTTAGTGCGTATCGGCTGGTCCGTTCTGGTCGGCATCATCGGTATCGTTCTGCTGGCGCTGGGTGGGCTGAAGCCGATTCAGACCGCGATTATCGCCGGAGGATGTCCGCTGTTCTTCGTCAACATCATGGTGACGCTGTCCTTTATTAAAGACGCCAAAGTGCACTGGAAAGACAAGTAATTCTTATTAACCCAATTGATCAAGAGGCTGAAAGATGGATTTCAACTTAAATGACGAGCAGGAACTGTTTGTCGCCGGTATTCGTGAACTGATGGCCAGTGAGAACTGGGAAGCTTATTTTGCCGAGTGCGATCGTGACAGCGTCTACCCTGAGCGTTTTGTAAAAGCGCTGGCGGATATGGGCATTGATAGTCTGTTGATCCCGGAAGAACACGGTGGTCTGGAAGCGGGTTTTGTTACCGTCGCTGCAGTCTGGATGGAACTCGGACGCCTGGGCGCACCAACCTATGTGCTGTACCAGTTACCGGGCGGTTTTAACACGTTCCTGCGTGAAGGGACTCAGGAACAAATCGATAAAATCATGGCGTTCCAGGGAACCGGTAAGCAGATGTGGAACTCTGCCATCACCGAACCGGGAGCGGGATCGGATGTTGGCAGCCTGAAAACCACTTATACACGTAAAAATGGTAAGGTTTATCTTAATGGCAGTAAGTGCTTTATCACCAGTAGCGCCTATACCCCGTACATCGTGGTTATGGCGAGAGATGGTGCATCGCCGGATAAACCTGTTTACACCGAGTGGTTCGTTGACATGAGCAAAGCGGGTATCAAGGTCAACAAGCTGGAGAAACTCGGTCTGCGCATGGATAGCTGCTGTGAAATCACCTTTGACGACGTTGAACTGGACGAGAAAGACATGTTCGGTCGGGAAGGTAATGGTTTCAACCGCGTGAAAGAAGAGTTCGATCATGAACGTTTCCTCGTCGCGCTGACCAACTACGGTACGGCAATGTGCGCTTTTGAAGACGCCGCGCGCTACGCCAATCAGCGCGTGCAGTTTGGCGAAACGATCGGCCGTTTCCAGCTGATTCAGGAGAAGTTCGCGCATATGGCGATCAAACTGAATTCCATGAAAAACATGCTGCTTGAAGCGGCATGGAAAGCGGATAACGGCACCATCACTTCGGGCGATGCGGCAATGTGCAAATACTTCTGCGCCAACGCTGCGTTTGAAGTGGTCGATACCGCCATGCAGGTGCTGGGGGGTGTAGGTATCGCGGGTAACCATCGCATCACGCGTTTCTGGCGCGATCTGCGCGTTGACCGTGTTTCTGGTGGCTCTGATGAAATGCAGATCCTGACGTTGGGTCGTGCGGTACTCAAGCAATACCGCTAATTCAGCACGATTCGTAGGCCGGATAAGGCGTTTACGCCGCCATCCGGCAACATGCCCGGTGGCGCTGCGCTTACCGGGCCTACAAAAAATGCCAGGAGCAAAATTATGAATCATTTACCAATGCCCACCTTTGGCCCACTTGCCGGGGTACGCGTGGTTTTTTCAGGGATCGAAATTGCCGGCCCGTTCGCCGGACAGATGTTCGCCGAATGGGGTGCTGAGGTTATCTGGATTGAAAACGTCGCATGGGCCGATACCATCCGCGTGCAACCTAACTATCCACAGCTCTCACGCCGCAACCTGCACGCCCTGTCGCTGAATATTTTCAAAGATGAAGGCCGGGAAGCGTTTCTGAAGCTCATGGAAACCACCGATATTTTCATTGAAGCCAGTAAAGGCCCCGCCTTTGCTCGCCGCGGTATTACCGATGACGTGCTGTGGGAACATAACCCGAAACTGGTTATCGCCCACCTTTCCGGCTTCGGCCAGTTTGGTACCGAGGAGTACACCAATCTTCCGGCATATAACACCATCGCGCAGGCGTTCAGCGGCTATCTGATCCAAAACGGTGATGTTGATCAGCCGATGCCTGCCTTCCCGTACACCGCCGATTACTTCTCCGGGATGACCGCAACGACAGCAGCGCTGGCAGCCCTGCACAAAGTACGCGAAACGGGTAAGGGTGAAAGCATTGATATCGCCATGTACGAAGTGATGCTGCGCATGGGTCAGTACTTCATGATGGACTACTTCAACGGCGGCGAAATTTGTCCACGCATGACCAAAGGCAAAGACCCGTATTACGCTGGCTGTGGTCTCTATAAATGCGCCGATGGCTATATCGTCATGGAGCTGGTCGGCATCACGCAAATCAACGAGTGCTTCAAGGATATTGGCCTCGCCCACATTCTTGGCACACCGGAAGTCCCGGAAGGCACCCAGCTTATCCATCGCGTGGAATGCCCTTACGGCCCGCTCGTGGAAGAGAAACTGGACGCCTGGCTGGCAACACACACCATCGCCGAAGTCCAGGCGCGCTTTGCTGAGCTGAATATCGCCTGCGCGAAGGTACTGACCATTCCTGAACTGGAAGGCAACCCGCAGTACATTGCCCGTGAATCCATTACTCAGTGGCAAACGATGGACGGCCGCACCTGCAAAGGGCCGAATATCATGCCGAAATTTAAAAACAACCCGGGGAAAATCTGGCGTGGCATGCCGTCACACGGCATGGATACCGCCGCCATTCTGAAAAACATTGGTTATAGCGAAGCAGACATAAATGAGCTGGTCGGCAAAGGCCTGGCCAGAGTTGAGGAATAAACGCGACGCGCTGACCTGCTGGTTGGTTAGCGCTCACGCCTGATTTCAGTGGATAAAGCATTATGGATATCGTTGGCGGACAAAACTTACGTCAGATGTGGGACGACCTGGCCGGGGTGTACGGAGATAAAACGGCGTTAATTTTCGAATCCTGCGAAGGAATCGTTCGGCAGTATAGCTATGCCTCGCTCAATGAAGAGATAAACCGCACGGCGAACCTTTTCCATTCCTTAGGGATCCGCAAGGGCGACAAGGTCGCATTGCATCTGGATAACTGTCCGGAATTTATCTTTTGCTGGTTTGGACTGGCAAAAATTGGCGCCATTATGGTGCCGATTAATGCCCGCTTGCTGGGCGAAGAGAGCGCCTGGATCCTGCAAAACAGCCAGGTGAGCCTGCTGGTCACCAGTGCCGAGTTTTATCCTATGTACCGCCAGATACGGCTGGAAAATACCACTCCGCTAAATCATATCTGTCTGATTGGCGAGCAGCTTCCGGTTGACGACGGCGTGAGCCACTTTACCCAACTGCAAGCCCGCCAGTCGACTAATCTGTGCTATACGCCTGCGTTATCCACTGACGATACGGCGGAAATTCTGTTTACCTCAGGCACCACCTCGCGGCCTAAAGGGGTGGTGATTACCCACTACAACCTGCGCTTTGCGGGCTACTACACCTCCTGGCAAATCGCTCTGCGCGATGATGACGTCTATATGACGGTGATGCCCGCTTTCCATATAGACTGTCAGTGTACGGCTGCCATGGCCGCATTCTCCGCAGGCAGCACCTTTGTGCTGGTGGAGAAGTACAGCGCCAGGGCGTTCTGGGATCAGGTGCGTAGATATCAGGCGACGGTCACCGAATGCATCCCGATGATGATCAGAACGCTGATGGTCCAACCCGCAGCCCCAACGGACAGACAGCATCACCTGCGCGAAGTGATGTTCTATCTCAATTTATCCGAACAGGAAAAAGATGCCTTTATCGACCGCTTTGGCGTCAGACTGCTGACCTCCTACGGCATGACCGAAACCATCGTGGGCATTATTGGCGATCGCCCTGGAGACAAACGGCGCTGGCCTTCTATTGGTCGCGTGGGTTTTAGCTATGAAGCCGAAATCCGTGACGATCACAACCGTCCCCTGCCCGCCGGAGAAATTGGCGAAATCTGCATTAAAGGCGTGCCGGGAAAAACAATTTTCAAAGAGTACTACGCGCAACCCGACGCTACTGCCAAAGCGCTGGAACCTGAAGGGTGGTTGCATACCGGTGATTCGGGTTACCAGGATGCGGACGGTTTTTTTTATTTCGTCGACAGACGCTGCAACATGATTAAACGCGGTGGGGAAAATGTCTCCTGCGTCGAGCTGGAAAATATTATTTCTGCGCATCCGAAAATTCAGGACATTGTGGTTGTCGGTATTAAAGACTCGATCCGTGATGAAGCCATTAAAGCTTTTGTCGTCCTTAATGAGGGCGAAACATTAAGCGAAGCTGAGTTCTTCAGCTTCTGCGAAAACAATATGGCGAAATTCAAGGTTCCTTCTTTTATGGAGATAAGAACCGACCTGCCGCGCAATTGTTCAGGAAAAATAATCAAAAAAAATCTGAAATAACCCTTCCGGTCGGAATTCTTCCGGCCGGGAAACCTAATTATCTGGAGATGAACTATGAGTGAATCATTACATCTGACCCGCAACGGCCCGATCCTGGAAATTACCCTTGACCGGCCTAAAGCCAATGCCATTGACGCTAAAACCAGCTTTGCAATGGGGGAAGCTTTTCTTAATTTTCGTGATGACCCGGAATTACGCGTAGCAATTATCACCGGCGGCGGAGAGAAATTCTTTTCTGCGGGCTGGGACTTAAGAGCGGCGGCCGAAGGTGAAGCGCCGGATGCCGATTTTGGCCCAGGCGGCTTCGCTGGTTTAACCGAAATTTTCGACCTCGATAAGCCGGTCATCGCCGCGGTAAACGGCTACGCGTTTGGCGGCGGTTTTGAGCTGGCGCTGGCGGCGGATTTTATCGTCTGTGCGGAAAATGCCAGCTTCGCGCTGCCGGAAGCAAAACTCGGGATCGTGCCTGACAGCGGCGGCGTACTGCGTTTACCTAAACTGCTGCCACCGGCAATCGTTAACGAAATGGTGATGACCGGCAGACGAATGAGCGCCGAAGAAGCACTGCGCTGGGGCATCGTCAACCGCGTTGTCAGCCAGAGCGAACTGATGGATAGCGCGCGCGAACTGGCGCAGCAGCTGGTAAATAGCGCCCCGCTGGCTATCGCCGCGCTGAAAGAAATTTACCGTGCGACCAGCGAAATGCCGGTGGAAGAAGGCTACCGGTACATCCGCAGCGGTGTGCTGAAGCACTATCCATCGGTGCTGCACTCGGAAGATGCGCTCGAAGGACCACAGGCATTTGCGGAAAAACGCGATCCGGTATGGAAAGGTCGTTAATGTGCCTATGCCGGATAAGGTATTTACGCCGCAATCCGGCAATAAAACCGAGATAAGACAATGAGCTATTACGCCTTTGAGGGCCTGATTCCGGTGGTACATCCGGATGCCTATGTCCATCCCAGCGCTGTGCTGATTGGCGATGTCATTGTGGGGGCCGGGGTTTATATTGGTCCACACGCCTCATTGCGCGGTGACTATGGTCGCCTGATTCTGGAAGCCGGTTCTAACCTGCAGGATGGCTGCATCATGCACGGCTATTGCGACACCGACACTATCGTGCATGAGAATGGACACATCGGCCATGGCGCGATCCTGCACGGCTGCGTGGTGGGCAGAGATGCACTGATTGGCATGAACAGCGTGATTATGGACGGCGCGGTGATTGGCGAAGAGAGCATTGTCGCCGCCATGAGCTTTGTCAAAGCCGGATTTCAGGGAGAGGCAAGGCAGATGCTGGTTGGTTCACCGGTTCGCGTGCTGCGTGAAGTCACGGACCAGGAGCTGGACTGGAAACGGCTGAACACCAAAGAGTATCAGGACCTTGCAATCCGCTGCCAAACAGGACTACACGAAACCTTGCCATTAACGCAGGTCGAAAAAAATCGGCCGCGCCTGAAAGGCACGACGGACGTAAAGCCAAAATCAGCACGGTAATTTATGCCGGAGAAGCGCTCACGCCGATCCGGCAAATCACCATTATCGACGCATGCTCTTGGAGAGCATCATCTGCCATTTCTGCTCACGGTTAAGCTCTGTTGGGGGAACCGCTGGCAGTCGCGGCGTTTTCGCCACACTCACCTTTTTTTCCTGCAAATTGTGATTCAATCGTCTGTAGAGATGAGAATCAATACTGATGACTTTCACCAAACGCTGGCACTGGCAGCCGCGACCTGCAATTTGATTAGGGATCATCTTAACTTCACAAACAATTTCTCCCACTTCCGACAGAATATAAGAGAGCGTATTAATTGCTTTGCAGTGTTCAATATCAAAATGGCGGGAAATTTCCTTTGCTGTGATCCAACGATCTTCAGCCATCATCCAGTCAGCAATTAACAAATAAAGCGGTCTTTCAACATATTTTTCACACATAAGCACACCATTTCACAAATTAAAAATCTGGCTACGGCCTGTCCAAATTAATAAAAACTAAGCCATATTAAAATTGTGGATATAATGGATAGTATGCGACTTGAATGTTGATTAGTGTGAGCAATATCGTGCTTATTACATTGAAAATGTGGTTATGAAAGCGCGGTTGGCCAGGAATGACCTTATGAGAGATAAAAAAAGGGTTTCTTTACAGAAACCCTTTCCCAATTATATTGCAGGCCCGGTTAGCGCAATTATCACCGCACCCTTTTTTTATGACTTTTTGATCTGCGCGTGCATTTCCTGAACCGAGGTCACCTTCTCGGTAGCATCGGCATTCAGCGCCATCGCCGTTGCGAAACCGCCGTTCAGGGTGGTGTCATAATGCACTTTGTACTGCAGTGCACTGCGGCGAATCAGCTTGGAGTCTTCAATCGCCTGACGGCCTTCGGTAGTGTTGATGATGTAAGTGTACTCGCCATTCTTGATACGGTCCTGAATGTGCGGACGGCCTTCATGCACCTTGTTCACCAGACGTGGATTGATACCCGCTTCGCCCAGCACAATCGCGGTACCGTGCGTCGCATCCAACTCGAAACCAAACTTCAGCAGCTTCGCCGCCAGGTCAACCACGCGCTCTTTATCGCCTTCGCGAACGGAGAGCAGCGCACGACCCTGTTTTTTCATGGTGGAGCTGCTGCCGAGCTGTGCCTTGGCGAACGCTTCCGCGAAGGTACGGCCCACGCCCATCACCTCACCAGTAGAGCGCATTTCTGGCCCTAACAGCGGATCAACGCCCGGGAACTTGTTGAACGGCAGCACCACTTCTTTTACCGAGTAGTACGGCGGGATAACTTCTTTGGTGACGCCCTGCTGTGCCAGCGTTTTCCCGGCCATCACGCGCGCCGCGACTTTCGCCAGCGGTACGCCCGTTGCCTTGGAGACGAACGGAACGGTACGTGCCGCACGCGGGTTCACTTCAATCAGGTAAACTTCGTTATTCTTCACCGCAAACTGGACGTTCATCAGACCGCGAACCTGCAGTTCGAAGGCCAGTTTCTGCACCTGCTGGCGCATCACATCCTGAATTTCCTGGCTCAGGGTATACGCAGGCAGAGAACATGCGGAGTCACCGGAGTGCACGCCCGCCTGTTCGATGTGCTCCATGATGCCGCCAATCAGCACCATTTCGCCGTCGCAGATGGCGTCCACGTCCACTTCAACCGCGTCATCAAGGAAACGGTCCAGCAGTACCGGCGCATCGTTAGAAACGCTGACCGCGGTCTGGAAGTAGCGACGCAGGTCAGCTTCGTCGTAGACGATTTCCATCGCGCGGCCGCCGAGAACGTAGGACGGACGCACCACCAGCGGGTAGCCAATCTCTTTCGCCTTCTCAACCGCCATTTCAATGGCGGTCACGGTGGCGTTAGCCGGTTGTTTCAGCTTCAGACGGTCAACCGCCTGCTGGAAGCGTTCACGGTCTTCCGCACGGTCGATAGCATCCGGGCTGGTGCCGATAACCGGCACGCCTGCCGCTTCCAGCGCGCGCGCCAGCTTCAGCGGAGTCTGGCCGCCGTACTGCACGATAACGCCTTTCGGCTTCTCGATGCGCACGATTTCCAGCACGTCTTCCAGCGTTACCGGCTCGAAGTACAGACGGTCGGAGGTATCGTAGTCGGTAGAAACGGTTTCTGGGTTACAGTTGACCATGACGGTCTCGTAACCGTCTTCGCGCAGCGCCAGCGAGGCGTGTACGCAGCAGTAGTCGAATTCAATGCCCTGACCGATACGGTTTGGACCACCGCCCAGCACCATAATCTTGTCACGATCCTGAGTTGGATTCGCTTCGCACTCGTCTTCATAAGTGGAGTACATGTAAGCGGTGTCGGTGGCAAATTCTGCCGCGCAGGTATCCACGCGCTTGTAGACCGGGTGCAGGTTATATTGGTCACGCAGCTTGCGGATTTCCGCTTCGCGTACGCCGGCCAGTTTCGCCAGACGCGCATCGGCGAAACCTTTGCGCTTCAGTACGCGCAAGAAGTCAGCGTCGAGGCCGTTGATGCCAAGGTCTGTGACTTTTTCTTCCAGGCGCACCAGTTCTTCAATCTGCACCAGGAACCAGCGGTCGATGTTGGTCAGGTTGAACACGCCATCGACGGACAGGCCAGCACGGAAAGCATCGGCGATGTACCAGATACGCTCGGCGCCCGCGTCTTTCAGCTCGCGGCGGATTTTGGTCAGCGCTTCCGGGTCATCCAGACTTACTTTCGGGTCGAAGCCGGTCGCGCCCACTTCCAGACCGCGCAGCGCTTTTTGCAGAGACTCCTGCTGGGTGCGGCCAATCGCCATCACTTCACCGACAGATTTCATCTGGGTGGTCAGGCGGTCGTTAGCGCCAACAAATTTCTCGAAGTTGAAGCGTGGAATTTTCGTCACAACGTAGTCGATAGACGGCTCAAACGAAGCCGGAGTCCGCCCGCCGGTGATGTCATTCATCAGTTCGTCGAGGGTGTAACCTACCGCCAGCTTGGCTGCGACTTTAGCAATCGGGAAGCCGGTTGCTTTGGACGCCAGCGCCGAGGAGCGGGAGACGCGCGGGTTCATCTCGATAACAATCAGACGGCCGTTTTTCGGGTTTACCGCAAACTGGACGTTAGAACCACCGGTTTCAACACCGATTTCACGCAGTACCGCCATCGAGGCGTTTCGCATGATTTGATATTCTTTGTCGGTCAGCGTCTGGGCTGGCGCAACGGTGATGGAGTCACCGGTATGGATGCCCATCGCGTCGAAGTTTTCGATGGAGCAGACGATGATGCAGTTGTCGTTTTTATCACGCACCACTTCCATCTCGTACTCTTTCCAGCCAATCAGCGATTCATCAATCAGCAGTTCGTTGGTTGGGGAAAGATCCAGACCGCGTTCGCAAATTTCTTCAAACTCTTCGCGGTTGTAGGCGATACCGCCGCCGGTGCCACCCATGGTGAAAGACGGACGGATTATGCACGGGAAGCCGACGTCAGCGGCAACCGCCAGCGCTTCTTCCATGGTGTGAGCGATGCCTGAACGCGCGGTGTCCAGACCAATCTTCTTCATCGCGATGTCGAAGCGACGACGGTCTTCCGCTTTATCAATGGCATCCGCCGTCGCGCCAATCATGGTCACGCCGAACTCAGCCAGTACGCCCTGGCGTTCCAGCTCCAGCGCACAGTTCAGCGCCGTCTGACCGCCCATGGTTGGCAGCACCGCATCCGGGCGCTCTTTCTCAATGATTTTGCGTACCACTTCCCAGTGAATCGGCTCGATGTAGGTGGCATCGGCCATTTCCGGGTCGGTCATGATGGTCGCCGGGTTGGAGTTCACCAGAATAACGCGGTAACCCTCTTCACGCAGGGCTTTACACGCCTGCGCGCCGGAATAGTCAAACTCACACGCCTGACCGATAACGATCGGACCCGCGCCCAGAATCAGGATACTTTTTATGTCTGTACGTTTTGGCATGGCTCTTTTACTCCTGATTATTTCGCGGACTGACGGTATTGCTCAATTAACTCGATAAAGTGGTCGAACAGCGGCGCAGCGTCGTGTGGACCCGGGCTTGCTTCAGGGTGCCCCTGGAAGCTGAACGCCGGTTTGTCGGTTCGATGAATCCCCTGCAGGGTGCCGTCGAACAGCGACTTGTGGGTCACGCGCAGGTTGGCAGGCATGGAGGCCTCATCGACCGCAAAACCGTGGTTCTGAGCGGTGATCATCACGGTGTTGTTATCAATATCTTTTACCGGATGGTTGCCGCCGTGGTGGCCGAACTTCATCTTAATGGTCTTCGCACCGCTTGCCAGCGCCAGCAGTTGATGGCCGAGGCAGATGCCAAATACCGGAATATCGGTTTCGAGGAATTTCTGAATCGCGGTAATCGCGTAGTCGCACGGCGCCGGATCGCCAGGGCCGTTGGACAGGAAGATACCGTCCGGATTCATCTTCAAAACATCTTCAGCAGAGGTTTTCGCCGGCACAACCGTCAGGCGGCAGCCGCGATCCGCTAACATACGCAGAATGTTACGTTTAGCGCCAAAATCGTAGGCCACTACGTGGAACGGCAGTTCATCGGCGGATTTAGCTTCCGGCAGGTCACCGGCCAGCGTCCAGCTACCTTGCGTCCAGCTATAAGGCTCCGCGGTGGTCACTTCTTTCGCCAGATCCATGCCGTTCAGACCCGGGAAGGCTTTCGCTTTTTCCAGCGCCAGCGCCGCATCCGGGTTATCACCCGCGATAATGCAGCCGTTCTGTGCGCCCTTTTCACGCAGCAAACGCGTCAGCTTACGGGTATCGATATCGGCAATTGCCACAATATTATGGCGTTTGAGGTAAGAAGAGAGATCTTCGGTATCGCGGAAGTTGCTGGCAATCAGCGGCAGGTCGCGGATGACCAGGCCTTGCGCATGTACTTGAGAAGATTCTGCATCGGCTTCATTGGTGCCGACATTACCGATATGAGGATAAGTAAGAGTGACGATTTGGCGGGAATAGGAAGGATCAGTGAGGATTTCTTGATAACCGGTCATTGAAGTATTGAAAACGACTTCCCCAACCGCCGAACCTGTTGCCCCTATGGCCCGACCGTGAAACTGGGTTCCGTCTTCCAGAACCAATAGCGCTGACTTAATCAAAACACCCTCCAGAGAATATTCACTCACTTTATTTGCATATTAATTCATTAACACCTCATGAATCAATGCAAATTTGCTTACCTATGGATTTCTGGCAAACGGCGGCATTCTAGAGATAGCCCACGTAAAAGTCTACCCAAAAGGGCATTTTTTATTATTATTTTACGCCACTGAGATAAAACACACGATTTAACAGGCAAAAAGATCAGCTAACTTGGGGTGGAAAACGCTTGCGGAAGATAAAGAGTGTAAAAACAGGAAGCGCGATAGATAAAAGTGGACCATTTGGTCAAAATTTACATTGAAATAACAAAATAACCCTGCAAAATATCAACAAACAGGCCGTTAAATAAAAAATCAAATTAAAAAGCGAAAAATAAAAGGGCAATAAAATATTGCCCTATGTAATCAAATAGTTATGATTACAATAACCACATCACGAAGGATAATAAAAGTTATAAACTGCGTAAATCAAGCACATCTTTCATATCAAAAAGACCGTTTGACTTTGATTTCAGCCAAATTGCCGATCGTACTGCGCCATTGGCAAAGGTCATGCGGCTGGAGGCTTTATGCGTGATCTCAATGCGCTCGCCAATATCGGCAAACATCGCGGTATGCTCACCAACGATATCTCCCGCCCGCACCGTGGCAAAACCGATCGTACCGGGTACGCGCTCACCGGTGTAACCTTCACGCGAATAGACGGCACACTCTTTTAAATCTTTATCCAGCGCCCCGGCAATCGCCTCCCCCATCGCCAGCGCAGTGCCTGACGGCGCATCCACTTTATGACGGTGATGGGCTTCAATAATCTCAATATCGGTGTAATCACCCATCACTTTCGCCGCCTTCTCCAGCAGCTTAAGCATGAGGTTAACGCCAACGCTAAAGTTCGCGGCGAAAACGATAGCAATGTCCTGCGCAGCATCACGAATAGCCTGTTTGCCCGCGTCATCAAAGCCAGTGGTGCCAATCACCATCCCTTTACCGTGCTGGCGGCAAAACGCCAGATGCGCCAGCGTGCCTTCCGGGCGAGTAAAATCGATGAAAACATCAAAATCATCTTTCACCGCCTCAAGACTACTTTGCACGGTAACGCCCGTTTTACCGGCTCCCGCTAATTCTCCGGCATCGCTTCCCAGCAAAGAAGAACCTTCGCGCTCCAGCGCCGCGCCGAGCTGTACGCCATCCATGCCAAGAGTGGCCTGAATCAACTGACGCCCCATGCGCCCTCCGGCTCCCGCGATGGCAACGCGGATTTGTGCATCATGCATAGCTATTCTCTTTTGTTAATTTTACGTAAATCGTTTTCAGATTAACCAGCACATCGCTGCGCCGCCAGCCGAAAACGTCGATAATTAGAATTTAATGATAAACAGGCAGAGATATCAGTAAAAGGCATGACGATCAGCGAAAACCACATGATTCTCTGACCACCAGCGCAGGTGGCAGAATAATGCGTTTCGGAGGTTCGTCATTTCCCTGAATGCGACTATAAAGTAGCTCCCCAGCCTTGCGACCTATCTCTTTTGCGGCCACCGACACGGTGGTGAGCGCAGGTTGTACCAGCGCCGCTTCGGTGATGTCATCGAACCCCACCAGCGCAAAATCGCGCCCTGGTTCACGCCCCATTTTGCGTAATGCCTGCATAACCCCAAGCGCCACAATATCCTGATAACAAACGGCGGCGGTAATTTCCGGGAACCGCATAAGAAGCGACTCTGCCACTTTTGCGCCGTCAATCTGGCTGGCCTGCGTCGCCACTATCCATTGCGGATTCGGCGATATTCCCTGCTCCAGCAACGTGCTGGTGAATCCACCGATACGCTGTGCCCGGCTCCCGGAACTTGGGCTACCACCGATAAACGCAATATTCTTATGCCCCATTTTGACTAAATGGGTGGTGGCCATTTGCGTACCGAGAAAGTTATCGGTTCCCACAAAATCAAAATCAGGATCGCTAAGAGGGCGAACCACCATGATGGCGGGAATATTGCGCCTTTTCAGCGCCTCGAAGAAGGAGGTCGGTGTTTCGCGCGCCGCGCAGAGCACCATGCCGCAGGCATTATTGCGCATCAACGAGTCGACAAATTTTTGCTGCCTTTCTCCTGACTCTTCGCTGTTTGCCAGAAACAGAAGCAGGTCATGCCGCTCCATCTCATGGCTTAGCCCTGCAGTCATCTCACCGTAAAAAGGGTTAGTGATATCGTGTAACAACAATCCGACCTGATTACTGCTCCGGTTACGCAGGTTAGCGGCGGTTTGATTATAAACGTAGCCGGCATCGTCCAGCGCTTTGAGCACCCTGTCACGTGTGGCCTGAGAAATGCGCCCCCGGTTACGCAACACCATTGAAACGGTTGCCGTGGAGACTCCCGCGCGTTCAGCAACCTGCGCCAGCGTGACTGTAGTCATGACCTCTCCTGTTTATTTCGAAGGTTAATCGAATAACCGAAATATTGCCTTTTTACGTGTGATTCACATCACGCTAACGTGCATTTCACCGCACTGGATTCTGATTATGGCGGGTTAATCGCGTTAACCACACTATGAAAATAAGGTTAATCGATTAATCTTAAATAAGCCAACACGGAGACAGAATATGCGTACAACCTATAATAAATTCCCTGAGGTTAACGTTCAGGGCTATGACAACCACGCCTGGCAGGGTTGGTCGTCGATTCATTCAGTGCTTAACACCAGGGTTTCTACCGCCGCCAAAACCGTATTGATCGTGGATTGCTATCCGGGCGTGCGGCTTGACGAGCTGGAGCAACAGCTTGTTACGACATTAGATACCGCACTGGTGCTAAATATTGAATCCGCCCGCCGCGATGAGCAGGCCCTGCATGATTTACTGGCGCGTAACCTTACCGACGATCGCGTATTCGGCGTTCTCTCCTGTCATCACCTGGATGAATTTTTTGATAGCGACAGACTCAGCCAACTCCGCCAACAGATTGATGCCGTTACCTCAGGGCTGGTTGTCGTGTACGGCTCGGGCGCTGCGCTGGCACACCCTGGTGACGTACTGGTTTATGCCGATCTTCCGCGCTGGGAAATTCAACAGCGTATGCGTCATAACGGGCTGGGTAACTGGGGTGCAGAAAACCAGGATGAAGATATTCTTCGTCGTTACAAACGTGCTTTTTTCATTGAATGGCGGGTATTCGACAAACACAAAACGCCGTTACTCAAACGCGCCGATTATTTGCTCGATACCACGGTAGAAAATAGTCCCGCGATGGTCAGCGGCGACGCGTTACGCGCCGGTCTGCAACAAACCACCGAACAACCGTTTCGCGTTGCCCCTTTCTTTGACCCAGGCGTCTGGGGCGGGCAATGGATGAAACAACGCTTCGATCTCGATCCCTCAGCCCCCAATTACGCGTGGTGTTTTGATTGCGTGCCCGAGGAAAACAGCCTGTTACTGCGTTTTGGCAACGTGCGGATCGAGATCCCCTCTCAGGATCTGGTGCTGACCTGTCCCCGCCCCCTGCTGGGTGAAAAAGTTCACGCACGCTTTGGCGCGGAATTCCCGATCCGTTTTGACTTCCTCGACACTATTGGCGGCCAGAATTTGAGCTTTCAGGTTCATCCGCTCACGGAGTACATTCAACAGCAGTTTGGTATGCACTATACCCAGGATGAGAGTTATTACATTCTCGAAGCCGAGCCGGACGCCGTAGTGTATCTCGGGACCAAAACCGGGATCGCACCGCAGGATATGCTCGACGACCTCCGGGCCGCGGGTCGTGGCGAAAAAACCTTTGATGATGAACGATTCGTTAACCAGATCCCCGCACATAAACACGATCACTTCCTGATCCCCGCCGGAACCGTACACTGCTCGGGTGCAGGAACCATGGTGCTGGAGATCAGCGCAACGCCCTATATCTTCACCTTCAAGCTGTGGGATTGGGGCCGCTTAGGGTTAGACGGCTTACCGCGTCCGGTGCATCTGGATCACGGTCAGCAGGTTATTGACTGGCAGCGCGACACGCAATGGGTGCACGACAACCTCGTCAACCGTATTGAACCCCTGGCTGAAGGAGAGGGTTGGCGGGAAGAAAGAACCGGAATGCACGAACGCGAATTTATCGAAACGCGTCGCCATTGGTTTACGGCACCGGTCACTCACCATACCCATGGCGGCGTCAACGTCCTGAACCTGGTCGAAGGTGCGCAGGCCGTTGTTGAAAGCCCGAGCGGCGCGTTTCCCCCGTTTGTCGTCAACTATGCAGAGACCTTTATCATCCCTGCCGCCGTCGGAGAATATCGTATTTCGCCGTTTGGCAAAGGTATCGGTCAACAGCTCGCCACGATTAAAGCCTGGGTTAGAGGATAAGCGCATGATTAACGTAATTGTTGCCACCCATGGTCCCCTGGCGGACGCGCTTCTCGCCAGCGGTCGTATGGTTTATGGAGAATTACCGCATGTTTACCCCGTCACGCTGAGTGAACAGGCAGGTATCGAAGGGTTTAAAGCGACGTTCTCACAGGTTCTCACCAGTGCCGGAAAAGACGCTGACGGCGTACTGGTGCTGTGTGACATGCAAAGCGGTACGCCGTGGAATGTCGCCTGCCATCATGCTTTTTCTTCACAAACGGTTCCTCCCGTTGCCGTCGTAGCGGGGGTCAATTTCCCGATGCTGTTACAAAGCGAGGAGATTTGCCATTTAACGGATGTTCACGCCGCAGCCGTCGAGCTGTTGGCGCTGACGATACCCACGCTGATTAAAGCCGCCCCGGTTTTATCCGTTCAGTCCGACGATTTTTAAAGGAAACCACTATGAGTATTTCTTTTGTACGTATCGATGACCGCGTAATCCATGGGCAGCTCGTGACACGTTGGGCCAAAGAGCTGCCCTGTGATGGGATCGTCGCTATAGACGACGCCGTCGCGGCCGACCCTTTGCTCTCTTCGGTGATGAAAGGCGCCGTACAGGACACCAAAGTTTGGTTGTTTGATACGGCCACCGCGATTGAAAAATTGCCAAAAGTCATTGCCAGCGAGAAACGTTATTTCGTCATTGGCAAATCCCCCGTCACGCTCAAACGCATTGAAGAAGCAGGTATCAGCCTGAAAAATGCCAACGGCAAGATTAATGTAGGTCCGATGAGCGCGCGTGCTGATACCACCACCATCGGCCCGAATCAGTCGGTCAACGGGGATGAAATTGCCGCCTTTGACTGGCTGACGCAACATGGACACCTGGTTGAGTTTCGCCTGGTTCCTGATGCCAGTTGCTACAGCTGGCAGGACGCACGTCAGAAGCTGAAATAAGGAGCGCACGATGATTATCGAAGCTACGTTGATTGGCATACTTTGCTATCTCGGCGCCCTCAGCAGTCCCTGGCTTCTGGGGCTGACCGGCGGCTGGTATCTGATCACCCGCCCGCTGATTTCCGGAATGCTGGTCGGGATTATTCTCGGCGACATTAAAACCGGGATCATGATTGGCGTCGCGGTTCAGGCGGTGTATATCGCGATGGTAACGCCTGGCGGTTCGATGCCGGCCGATCTCAACTTTGTTGCTTACCCCGCAATCGCCTTAGGGATCCTTTCAGGAAAAGGCCCCGAGGTCGCGGTCGCGCTGGCGGCGACCATCGGTATCGCCGGAACCATTTTGTTTAACGCGATGATGGTACTGAACTCTTTCTGGAATCACCGGGCAGATGTGGCGCTGGAACGGGGCGACGAACGCGGTATTTACCTGAACAGCGCCATCTGGCCACAGGTGACAAACTTTGTCCTGCGTTTTGTACCAACTTTTATTGCGGTTTACTTCGGCGCGCAATACATCAGCGGTTTTATGGACAGCTTGCCGAAAATAGTTCTGTCAACGATGAACGTACTGGGCGGCATTTTACCCGCCGTCGGGATCGCGATTTTGCTGAAGCAGATCATCAAAAACTACACCATGCTGATCTACTTCCTCGTCGGTTTTGTCTGCATCGTATTTTTAAAACTCAACATGGTCGCGCTGGTGATCGTCGGTTCGCTGTTGGCGTTGATCCATTACAACTACAAACCGGAACCGCCGCAGGCCGCGAATGCAAAGTCGGTAGCCGATGATGATGAGGATGAATTCTGATGGAAGAACGTACACTTACGCGTAAAGATCTTCGCCGCTGCTGGCGCGCATGGATGATGCACAACTTGTCATCGATGAGTTTTGAACGTCTGGAATCTTTTGGCTTTTGTTTGAGTATGCTTCCGGTGGCGAAAAAGCTCTATCCCGACGCAGCCCAACGTACTGAAATGCTGCGCCGTCATGCCTCATTCTATAATACGGAACCCCAGATAGGCGCGATCGTAAACGGCATGGTGCTGGGGCTGGAGGAGAAAAAAGCGAACGGTGAGCCGATCGATGGGGAGACCATCAATACCCTGAAGGTTGGCCTGATGGGCCCTATTGCCGGGATCGGCGATTCAATGATCCCAGGCATGCTGATCCCTATCCTGCTCAGCATCGGCATGGCCCTGGCGGCCGGCGGTAACATTCTGGGGCCGCTGTTTTATACCGTTGCCTGGCTGGCCATCATCATTCCCGGTTCGTGGTTCTTGTTCCTGAAAGGCTACAAAATGGGTTCTGGCTCGGTGGAAATGCTGGTGAGCAGCAAGTCTGCCCGTCTGCGTGAAGCGTTATCGCTGCTGGGTGTGTTTGTCATGGGGGGCGTGGCGGCCAGCTACGTTAAACTTGGCACCGGACTGGAGTTTATTACCAAAGATGGGGTGAATATCCATGTTCAACAGATGCTGGACGGTATCTTCCCGCAGTTACTGCCGCTGATTGTGGTGCTTGGTACCTGGTATCTGATGGCCAAGCGCGGTGTGTCACCAGTGAAAGCGATGATTTTACTGTTGATACTGGCCGCCCTCGGCGTCGCCACGGGCCTGTTTGCGGGATAACACAAAGAAAACGGTACAACCGGGGCTATGCCCCGGTTTTTTTATGGATGAAAGTTTTGCCATAGCTCGGGGTGCTTGTCCGGGCGTGAGATAAACTGGAAACGCGCCGGGTCCTCGATGAATTGTTGATAAACAGGTGCGGAGGTAATCGAGAATTCCGTATATTGTCTGGGCGTAACGGCCTGCAGTCGTCCAGGGATGTAACGCGGATTATGCTGCCAGATAACGTTGTTGCCCTGCAGCAGCGGATACCATGCCAGTCCTTTATGCGCACGCACGGCGTCGTACTCAAAACCATATTCACGATCGCACCACGCGCCAAAGGTTAACGGTACATCCGGGTCTGCGGATATAGTCGCATGCCCCCAACCGGGTGGTACCAACACTTTCTCACCGGGTCCGGCAATTACAGCAAAACAGCGGCCTGGGTCATCCTCAACATATTCCTGCATATAAATGATCGCTTTTCCCTGCCAGATTTCATAAAGCTCTGGCGGAGACCAGCCGCTGTGCTGACTAATACGATGAA
The DNA here is from genome assembly GCF_025106035.1 of Citrobacter sp. XY323. NCBI lineage: Bacteria > Pseudomonadati > Pseudomonadota > Gammaproteobacteria > Enterobacterales > Enterobacteriaceae > Citrobacter > Citrobacter sp. XY323. The sequence continues at coordinate 329,448 of NZ_JANYUK010000006.1, read as the reverse complement.
TATGTCCCTGACTACGCACCGGCTCTTCTCCCAGCCGTCCCGCCGCATAGGTCACCACGCCAAACAACAGCATCCGCTTTTTCAACTCTTCGCGATCCTGCATTCGCGCCACATCCATCGCTATGGCATACACCTCTTGCGGCCCTTCACAGTGCGGATCGCGCAGCGAGGCGCGAATCTGGTCAAGTTGACGAATCTCCGGCATCGGCCCGGTAACCTCATCCCCATAGCTAAAACCAAGCGGGTGATGATGGACCGTCATATCCAGGGCGTAAGAATGCGCTAAGTCACCCATTCTGTACCTCCTTCGCCTGAACCGTCTTATTTTCCTCAAAGACCCTTATTCTGAAGCCGCTGGCGAGCGCTGCATAATCATGACCCGCAATCCCTGGCCATACGGCGAGCGCCGACAGAACCTCTTCCCCGGTGTTGATTAACCGATGCGCGGTAAAGCCGGGGATAATGTGGACAGATCCCGCGAATACTTTTTCCAGCCTCGCGTCGCCCTGCTCAGTTTGCAACAGCAGCAAACCGGTGCCACGCAGACCAAAATAGACTTCCCCCTGTTCGCGGCGCGCATGGAAATGCCCGCGGGTCATAAAATACTCACAGCCGACCCGGCCAGGGTAAAGATGGGTAACACCGGTGTAGAGTTCACCTTCAGCGGGAGAGGTATCCAGCATCTCGACGTCATACACGACCTGCTCGCCAACCAGCTGTTGACGGGCGTGTTCATCGGCAAAAACGTCTGGAAGATCCTCAATACGGGTGGATTTACGCAATAACAGGCCATCAGCTAAAGCGCCGCTTGCCCACGCCACCTGCGGTGGCTGGATAAAAGAAAGGTTCATATGTGTCTCCGGCCCGAGGAGAACAACAGGATCAGATTAGCAGATTAATCGATTAACCTGCTATCGCTATCTGCATATTGCGGGCCAGATCACAGCCTCAAGGTGCCAGCGTCAGTACCTCTGCCACCCACTGCTGGAACCCCTCAACGTCCAGCCCCAGCGCGACCTGGGCATTTGCCGGATGCCCTAAACGTCCTTCAATGTCCACCACCGTCGTACCCGAGGTATATTCACCCTGGGTTTCAACCGCCACGAAGCACGGCTGCAGGGTAAACAGTTCCGGGCGCACCAGCCAGGCAATAGCGCACAGGTCGTGCATTCGTAGCCCCGTATTCATACTGCCGCTACGGTAATGGCTAAACAGCGCGTGCAGCATTTTTCCCGTCTGGTTAAGCTGCGGCAACGTCGCCAGATAGTCAGGGGTGAGCATGGCCTGATTAGTGACATCCAGCCCGCACATCACAATCTCCAGCCCGCTCTGGAAGACTTTTGCGGCGGCCTCGGGATCAATAGCAATATTAAACTCGGCGTTTGGCGTGAAGTTCCCGCGCCCGGCAGAACCGCCCATAATCACCAGACGGTGAATGTTGAATATGCATTCAGGATAATGAGTCAGCAGCAGCGCAATGTTGGTCAGGGGGCCAATTGCCACCAGCGTCACAGGCTGCGGGGCATGCATCAACGCATCGCGAATGGCCTGGAAGGCAGGTTTTGCCATCACCTGGCGGTCGTGTTCGACAAATTCATACCCTTCCATACCTGATTCACCGTGTACGGAAGCGGCATCTCGCAGCGGTCTCACCAGCGGCATCGATGCCCCCTGCGCCAGCGGAATATCCGCATTCCAGAAGTGCAGCAGTTGCAATGCATTACGGGTGGTTTTTTCCACCGACACATTACCTGCTACCGTGGTCATCAGTTGCAGATCCAGCTCAGGGGCAAACAGCGCGGCGGCAATAGCGGCAGCATCATCAATGCCGGGATCGGTATCAAGAATGATCGGTAAGCGCATGGTTTCTCCATAAAAAAATGCCAGACGTTAAGCCTGGCATCTTCTCATAATCGTAACCGGAAAGACTTACTCTACTTCACGAACATCCACACGCAGCTCTTTCGGTACTTCGAAAACGATGTTTTCTTCACGCCCTTCCAGCGGAATAGCTTCCCCACCGCCAAGCTCCTGCAGGCGAGCAATCACGTTTTGCACCAGGATATCAGGCGCCGAGGCACCGGCCGTCACGCCCACGCACCTGGCTTCTTTCACCCACGCTTCCTGGATATCGGTCGCATCGTCAATCAGATACGCCGCTTTCCCCATTCGTTGGGCCAGTTCAGCCAGACGGTTGGAGTTAGAAGAGTTTTTCGAGCCGACCACCAGCACAACATCGGCCTGCTCTGCCAGCGCACGGACCGCTTCCTGGCGGTTGGTCGTGGCATAACAGATATCGTCTTTGCGCGGCCCGACAATTTTCGGGAAACGGCTTCGCAACGCGTCAATGACGTCAGAGGTGTCATCAACGGAGAGAGTAGTCTGCGTCATGAAGGACAATTTGCCTTCATTTTTTACATTCAGTTTCAGCACATCTTCAGGTGATTCGACCAGATACATTCCCCCCTGCGGGTTACTGTACTGGCCCATCGTGCCTTCAACTTCCGGATGCCCGGCGTGACCAATTAAAATTGACTCTTCACCGCGACGGCTGGCGCGGGCAACTTCCATATGCACTTTCGTTACCAGCGGGCAGGTCGCATCAAAAACCGTGAGGTCGCGGCCTTTGGCTTCGTTACGCACCGCCTGAGACACGCCATGAGCGGAGAAAATCAGGATCGCGCCATCCGGTACTTCGCTGATTTGCTCAATAAAAATAGCGCCGCGCTCGCGCAGGCTATCCACCACATAGCGGTTATGCACCACTTCATGACGGACATAAATCGGTGCGCCGTAAATAGCCAGCGCGTTTTCCACAATGCTGATAGCGCGGTCTACGCCAGCGCAAAAACCGCGCGGGTTGGCCAACAGGATCTGCATTTTACGCCTCCAGTGCCGGTTCGACTTCCAGCACTTCAATATCAAAATGAACGGTATGCCCGGCCAGCGGATGGTTGAAATCAACCGTGATCGAGTCACCGTTGATTTCGCGGATCACACCAGGCATCTCACTGCCGTCCATTGCGGTAAAGAGCATGATAGCGCCAATTTCTGGCTCGCCCGCGTCCATAAATTCCCGACGCGAGAAATACTGAATTAAGTCCGGGCTGGACACGCCGAAGGCGGCATCCGGCTCCAGAGCAAAAGTGGTTTTATCACCTTCTTTTAACCCCAGCAGGTGTTGTTCCAGTCCTTCAGACAGAGAACCGTCGCCCAGGCGAAACAGCGCAGGCTTGCCGTTATTGCGGGTTGACTCCGCGGTGGAGCCATCGTCGAGCTTAAGGGTGAAGTGCACCAGCACCGCACTGTTACTCTGTACTGATTTAGACATGCAGGTTGCTCTTTAAAATTGCTGCCGCCTGTTTGCCCGATAGCGCTACGCTTACCGGGCCTACAAGAATCGCAGTATATTGTAAGCCGGATTAGCATAGCGCCATCCGGCATTTTTTTATGCGGTTTTTTTCTCTTTCGACGGTAAGAAGCCTTCGAGGACAATCAATGCCGCACCGATACAGATCGCCGTATCGGCAAGGTTGAATGTCGCGAAATGCCAGTCACCGACGTAAAAGTCAATCATATCAACCACGAAGCCGTGCCACAGGCGGTCGAACAGGTTGCCCAGCGCACCGCCAATGATTAACGCATACGCGATGTTGTTTAGCTTCTGCGTCGCCTTCGAGCGATACATCATCACCATCAGGATAACGCAGATACCAATGGCGATACCGGCAAAGAACCAACGTTGCCAGCCACCGCTGTCGGCTAAGAAGCTAAACGCCGCACCATAGTTACGCGCATAGTGCAGATTAAGCGACGGGAACAGCGACACCGTATCCCCCAGAGCAAAGTTCTGGAGGATCAGGTATTTGCTGCCTAAATCGATAATCAGCACGACTACCACCAGCCACAGCCAGCGTAGTCCTGTTGAACAGAGAGGCTTACTCATCAGGCAAACTTACGTTGTTCGCCATCACCGGCGATGTTGCTGACACAGCGTCCGCAGATATCTGCATGTTCCGCCACCTGGCCGATATCGGTAGTGTAATGCCAGCAGCGCGGACATTTCTCTCCTTCGGCTTTGCTCAGTACGATTTTCAGACCTTTAAGCAGTTCGCTCTGCTGAGCGTCAGCAGGAGCCGCTGCATAATCCGCAACCGTCGCACCGGAGGTCAGCAGAACAAAGCGCAACTCTTCGCCCAGCGCGGTCAGTTTCGCCGCCAGTTCTGGTTCAGCGTACAGAGTAACCGCCGCTTCCAGCGAACCACCGACTTTCTTATCCGCACGCGCCTGCTCGATGACCTTGTTCACTTCGCCGCGCACTTTCAGCAACTCGTCCCAGTAGGCGTCATTCATCGCTTCGGTTTCGCCTAAGCCAAACAGACCTTCGTACCATTCACCGGTAAAGACGTACTTCTCACGATCTCCCGGCAGGTAACCCCAGATTTCATCGGCGGTGAAGGACATGATCGGCGCCATCCAGCGTACCAGCGCTTCTGCAATATGGAACAGCGCAGTCTGGCAACTACGACGCGCCACACTGTCCGCTTTCGCGGTGTACTGACGGTCTTTGATGATGTCGAGGTAGAACGAACCCATTTCTACGGAGCAGAAGCGCATCAGGCGCTGTACTACTTCGTGGAAGTCATAGGCTTCATAAGCTTTCAGGATCTCTTCCTGCGCCGCTTGTGCACAACCTACCGCCCAGCGATCCAGCACCACCATCTCTTCCGGTTTCACCATATCTTTTACCGGATCGAACCCGTTCAGGTTCGCCAGCAGGAAGCGTGCGGTGTTACGGATACGACGATAGCTGTCGGCAGCACGTTTCAGGATTTCGTCAGAAACGGCCATTTCGCCGGTATAGTCGGTAGAAGCGACCCACAGACGCAGAATATCCGCGCCCAGTTTGTTCATTACGTCCTGCGGGCTTACGGTGTTACCGATAGACTTGGACATTTTGCGACCCTGACCATCAACGGTGAAACCGTGGGTCAGTACCTGACGGTATGGCGCTTTGCCCTTCATTGCAGTGGAGATCATCAGAGAAGACATGAACCAGCCGCGGTGCTGGTCAGAACCTTCCAGATACATATCTGCCGCATGGCCTGCAAACTCAGGACGCACGTCCACGACGGATGAGTGGGTTGAACCGGAGTCGAACCACACGTCCAGCGTATCCGGGACTTTGACATACTGGTCAGCTTCATCGCCGAGGATATCTTTCGGATCGAGATCCCACCACGCCTGGATGCCGTCAACTTCAACGCGTTTGGCCACTTCTTCCATCAGTTCGATAGCACGCGGATGCAGCTCTTCGGTGTCTTTGTGAACAAACAGAGACATCGGCACACCCCACGTACGCTGACGGGAGATACACCAGTCAGGACGGTTGGCAACCATCGATTCAATACGTGCCTGGCCCCAATCCGGGATCCATTGCACGCCTTTGATCTCTTTAAGCGACTGCGCGCGCAGACCTTTCTGATCCATGCTGACGAACCACTGCGGAGTCGCACGGAAGATGATCGGCGATTTGTGGCGCCAGCAGCACGGGTAGCTGTGCTGCATCTTCTCAACGTGCAGCAGAGCGCCTTTATCGCTCAGCAGCGCAACGATTTTGTCGTTGGCTTTAAAGACGTTCACACCGTCCAGATCCGGATAGGTACCCGCCAGATATGCGCCGTCCGGGCCAACCGGGTTAGCGATTTCCAGACCGTATTTCTGGCTAATGACGTAGTCATCCGGACCGTGACCGCCGGCGGTATGGACCGCACCGGTACCCGCATCCAGCGTAACGTGATCGCCAAGAATAGCCGGCACGTCAAAGCCCATAAACGGATGGGTAAAGCGCAGCAGTTCCAGCTCGGCGCCTTTTACGGTGCCCAGAATAGTGTATTCAGCCGCACCAATACGCTGCATGACGCTTTCAACCAGATCCTTCGCCAGAATCACAGCCTGCCCGTCAATCTGCACCAGCGCATAGTCAAAATCAGGCGCCAGAGAGATTGCGCGGTTCGCCGGTAACGTCCACGGGGTGGTAGTCCAGATAACCAGTGAGATCGGGCCATTGACGTCAGAAACGCCAAATTTCGCTTTTACCGCGTCCTGATCGGCGGCGTGGAACGCAACGTCGATGGACGGGGAGGTTTTGTCATAATACTCAACTTCCGCTTCCGCCAGCGCGGAACGGCAATCAACGCACCAGTGCACCGGCTTCGCACCTTTGTGCAGGTGACCGTTACCGATGATTTTACCCAGCGCACGAATGATGTTGGCTTCAGTTTTGAAGTCCATGGTCAGGTACGGATGCGACCAGTCGCCCAGCACGCCAAGACGGATAAAGTCTTTACGCTGACCGTCAACCTGCGTCGCTGCATATTCACGGCATTTGGCGCGGAACTCAGCGGCGGTGAACTTCTCGCCCGGCTTGCCGTATTCCTGCTCTACTTTCAGCTCGATAGGCAGACCGTGGCAGTCCCAGCCCGGAACGTAAGGCGAGTCGAATCCCGTGAGTCCTTTGGACTTCACGATAATGTCTTTCAGAATCTTGTTAACCGAGTGACCAATATGAATGCTGCCATTCGCATAAGGAGGGCCATCATGCAGAATGAAGGTTTTTTTGCCTTTTTTGGCCGCACGAATGATGCCGTACAGGTCATCATCAGTCCAACGCGCCAGCATTCCCGGTTCACGCTTGGCGAGATCGCCGCGCATCGGGAACCCTGTTTCCGGCAAATTCAGGGTTGATTTATAGTCACTCATCAGATTCTCGGTTCCGTATTTAAAACTCGTATAGGCATTAAGCCGGTTTTGTTAGCCCAAAAAATTCACGGGCAGTCAACTCATCACGCGCAATCTGCGCTTTTAGTTCATCCAGCGAGGCAAATCGCTGTTCGCTGCGTATTTTTTTACGCAGTACTACATCTATATGGCGACCATACAGGTCCATTACAACGTCCAATAGATGCACTTCCAACTGTTGGCGTACGCCTGCTACCGTCGGGCGTGTGCCGATGTTGGCGACGCCGGGGAAAGGTTTGTCACCCAGCCCCATTACTTCAACCGCATAAACCCCTTTCACCGGAGAAACCTGGCGACGAAGCGGTAAGTTTGCCGTCGGAAAACCGATAGTGCGCCCTAACTCGTCACCGTGAACTACGCGTCCTGAGATAGTAAAAGGATGCCCAAGCAGGCTTTCGGCCAGTTGCAGGTTATCTTCCGCCAGCGCCTGACGTACCGCGGTGCTGCTGATGCGCACACCGCCTTCACAGAAGGTTTGGGTGCTGGTGATATCAAAACCATACTCAGCGCCCGCTTCCTGTAATAACAAGAAATCGCCCGCACGGCTAGCGCCAAAGCGGAAATCATCACCAACGGCAAGAAATTGTACACCAAGGCGCTTCACCAGCAGATCGCTGATGAAGGTCTGCGCCGTTAATGCCGCGAAGCGCCTGTCAAAACGCACGCACAGCACGTAATCAACGCCGCACTCCGCCAGATAACGCAGTTTTTCCCGCAGACGGGTGAGGCGCGCAGGTGACTTGTCCGTCGCAAACAGCTCCAGCGGCTGCGGCTCGAAAATCATCACCATCACCGGTAAATTGCGTTTGCGCCCTTCTTCCCGTAAGCCCTGCAGCAACGCACGATGGCCACGGTGCACGCCGTCGAAATTACCAATAGTCAGCACACACCCATGCGGGGCCTGACTGAGATTATGTATGCCTCGTATCAGCTTCATGTCTGGCTCAAAACAGTGAAAATCGTGAAAGTATACCCTGTACCGCGTTCAACGTTAACCGGCGATTGTTTCTACGAAACAGAAAGAGGATGGTTTTCATCGTTATGAAACAAATTGACGCCCTTCACGGGCGCACCAATGCAATTTTTCTCGTGGAAAGGCTGTATTCACGCCCCGCAAGCTGGTAGAATCCTGCGCCATCACTACGCAACGAGTGCTGCAATTTAAACGGCGCTTATTTGCACAAATCCATTGACAAAAGAAGGCTAAAAGGGCATATTCCTCGGCCTTTGAATTGTCCATATAGAACACATTTGGGAGTTGGACCTTGGCTAATATCAAATCAGCTAAGAAGCGCGCCGTTCAGTCTGAAAAGGCCCGCAAGCACAACGCTAGCCGTCGCTCTATGATGCGTACTTTCATCAAGAAAGTATACGCAGCTATCGAAGCTGGCGACAAAGCTACTGCACTGAAAGCATTTAACGAAATGCAACCGATCGTGGACCGTCAGGCTGCTAAAGGTCTGATCCACAAAAACAAAGCTGCACGTCATAAAGCAAACCTGACTGCACAGATCAACAAACTGGCTTAATCGCCTGCTTGTTGTCGCTTTGTGAAAAAACCCGCGCAAGCGGGTTTTTTTATGCCCGTCGTTTGCAGCCGGATTCGACAGCAACCGCCATTCACTGGGCATTGAGCTGATAATCTCTGTCTGGCTGAAGGTGGAGAACCGCCCCAAGAGATATCGGGAGATGCGTGAAAACGGCTGGCCACGGAACAGAATTCCGGTATTTATCCGCGAAAGTGGTCAATACCGGAATTTATTAAAGCTGTAGAATCCTTCCGGCTGTAGGCAACCACCGCAGCCGGAAGCATTACGACGATCAGGCTGATTGCAGCTTAAATAATGCCGAGTAGTCCGCATTGCAAATACGCTGCACCGCTGGATGCTGGATCATTCTTTCCGCAAATATGGCGTGATACTCCTCCATCACATTCTCTACGCGTCCAATTTCAACAATAGAATCATCGGCATAGAAATTGTGGGAATAAAGCGTAGGCGCAACAAAAATAGCGTTATGCGTTGCGCCAAACGCTTTCATCAGCGCGGCGTCATCAAACTCGCCAAGGATTTCAACGTTCAGCCCTTGGGAGTTAATCCAGTTCAGCAGCTTACGCCCGAGCATCGAACGGCGCCCTGGGATCAGCAATCGACGCTCTTCGAGGCAGGCCGGAAATGGTTTCTCAGGCAATGGCTGGGTGCACCAAAAGCTCACGCTGCATTCGCCAATCCGCACTGAGAACAACCCTTCCTGCTGCGTAGAATCGATCGGGCAGTCGGAGATAATCATATCCAGTTTATGCTGGCTGAGCTGATCAAGCAGCATCTCGTGCGTTGATTCAAAACAACGCAGATGGATTTGTTCATCTTCAACGACTGCGGCATTCAGCACGCTGCTGACCAGCTGTTTGGACAACGCATCCGCTACGCCGACATCGAACAGTAAATTCGACTCTTTGCGATAGTTCACGATATCCAGCATTTCCTGGCTTAACGTGAACATCTTATCCGCATAACGAAAAACCAATTCGCCTAATTCGGTGGGCTCCAGTCCACGCCCCTTCCGCTTGAACAACTTTCCCTGTAAGCGTTCCTCAAGCGCTTTAATCTGCCCGGTAATGGTCTGCGGTGTCAGATAAAGCGCCTCTGCTGCACCAACCACAGATCCTTCTTTATATACATGCCAAAAGTAGTACAGGTGGTTGTAGTTTATATGAGACATACACTCTCCCTGAAAATTGTCACGAAAGGGTTATCCCGTCAGGCTGCTGCGTTCAACCGGGTACGTAACCAGCAGTAACCTATTACCGCCGACAGCAAAGAACCAATCAGGATCCCCAGTTTCGCCCAGTTAATCAGCTCAGGATCGACGGTCCCAAACGCCAGGCTGGCGATGAAAATCGACATCGTAAAGCCAATGCCGCACAGAATGCCGACCGCCATAATTTGCTGGAAATTCGTTCCCTCCGGCAATTGCGCCATCCTGAAGCGTAACGCCAGCCAGCAAAAGAGGCTGATACCCAGTGGTTTCCCGATTAACAGGCCAGCAATGATCCCCAGCGGTAACACCGAAGTCAGTCCATCAATGGTGACGCCCTGCAGTGAGACGCCCGCGTTAGCGAAGGCAAACAACGGTAGGATTAGATATGCCACCCACGGGTGCAAAACATGCTCCAGACGCTTCGCCGGTGAACGCCCGTGTTTTTCCTTCAGCGGAATGAAGAAACCGACGATCACGCCCGCCAGAGTTGCATGCACGCCAGACTTCAGTACGGCCGTCCACAGCACTACGCCAACCAGAATATAAATACCGGTACGTCTTACACCGCACAGATTCAATGCTGCCAGGACAAGGATCGCGCACGCGGCAACGCCCAGCGACAACAGCGAGAGATCGCTGGTGTAGAACAACGCGATGATCACAATAGCGCCGAGGTCATCGATTATCGCCAGCGCCATCAGGAAGATTTTCAACGCCAGCGGGACACGGCTGCCCAACAGCGCCAGCACGCCTAATGCAAAAGCGATATCCGTTGCCGCCGGGATCGCCCAACCCTCACGGGTGATAGGGTCAGCATAGTTGAATGCCAGATACAGCAGCGCCGGGACAATCATGCCCCCGATAGCGGCAATGATCGGAAACGCCGCCTGGCGCAGACTGGCCAGCGAACCTTGCATTAACTCACGCTTCACTTCCAAACCGATCAACAGGAAGAACACCGCCATCAACGCGTCATTGATCCACAGCAGCATATTTTTGTTGATCTCAAGCGCGCCAACCCGCAGTTGAACGGGCGTTTCCAGAAAGGTGTGGTACCATCCACTGGTAACCCCGATATTTGCCATCAGCATAGCAACCACGGCAGCGATGATCAGAATGATGCCCCCCGAGGCGTCACTACTAAAAAAACGATGCAGATGTTTCACTTTTATTCTCTCTATTGGGTGAATACTTCGTAAATACTATCTTACACCTTCAGAAAGCTCGTTAAAATTAGATTATTCATGATGAATAGATCGGTTTTAACGAGCCATTTAAATAAAGTCGTTCAGGATTTTCCGAACGGAAAACAGAAATAAAAAAGCCTGAAACTTTTCAGTCCCAGGCTTTTTATCAAAGATTATTGAGTCGAGAATTAGCGCGTCAAATCGTCAAAAAATTTCTTCACACCGTCGAAGAAGCTTTTAGAGCGCGGACTGTTTTGCTCGCCGGTCGGGCCGCCAAAGCTGTCCTGCAGATCTTTCAGCAACTGCTTCTGCTTGTCGTTGAGGCCTACCGGGGTTTCAACCACCACACGGCACAGCAGATCGCCCTGTGCGCCGCCGCGTACTGACTTAACGCCTTTGCCACGCATGCGGAACAGTTTGCCGGTCTGCGTTTCGCCCGGGATTTTTAACTTCACGCGACCATCCAGCGTCGGCACTTCAATCTCGCCGCCCAGCGCTGCCATCGCAAAGTTAATCGGCACTTCGCAGTACAGGTTATTGCCTTCACGTTCGAAAATTGGGTGCTGTTTTACCTGCACCTGAACGTACAAGTCGCCTGCTGGCGCGCCATGTTCACCGGCTTCACCTTCACCCGCTAAACGAATACGGTCGCCAGTATCAACCCCAGCCGGGATCTTAACGGACAGCGTTTTGCTCTTCTCAACGCGACCATGACCATGGCATTTGTTGCACGGGTCTTTAATCAACGTACCGCGGCCCTGACAGTGTGGACAGGTCTGCTGTACGGCAAAAAAGCCCTGACGCATCTGCACCTGACCAGAACCGTGACAGGTTGGACAGGTCTGGGGTTGCGTGCCCGCCTTCGCACCGCTGCCGTGGCAAACATCACACTCTTCCAGCGTCGGAATACGGATCTCTTTGGTGACGCCACGCACGGCTTCTTCCAGAGTGAGATCCATGTTGTAACGTAAATCAGCACCACGTGAGGCGCGCTGACGACCGCGACCGCCGCCAAAGATATCGCCAAACACGTCACCAAAGATATCGCTGAAGTCGGCCCCGCCGCCAAAACCGCCGCCGCCGCCCATACCGCCTTGCTCAAACGCTGCATGGCCGTACTGATCATAAGCCGCACGTTTTTGCGCATCGGTGAGGATCTCGTACGCTTCTTTGATCTCTTTAAACTTGGCTTCGGCCTCTTTATCACCCTGGTTGCGGTCCGGGTGATATTTCATGGCCAGGCGCTTGTAGGCCTTTTTGATTTCACGCTCTTCCGCTGATTTGGAAACGCCTAAAATCTCGTAATAGTCTTGCTTAGCCATCTCTTTTTATCTGCCCCTAACATGCGTGCACGGGCGGAGAGGAAACCTCTTCGCCCGTGCCAGTAATTACCCGTTCAAAGGGCGATTATTTTTTGTCTTTCACTTCTTCAAACTCAGCGTCGACAACGTCGTCATCTTTCGCGTTGTTTGCAGAAGCATCAGCACCTGCTGCGCCAGCCTGCTGCTGTGCGTGCTGCTGCTGAGCGATTTCCATCAGTTTCTGGGAAACCTGTGCCAGCGCCTGCATTTTCGCTTCGATATCCGCTTTGTCTTCGCCTTTCAGAGAAGTTTCCAGCGCGGTCAATGCAGACTCGATGGCAGTTTTGTCATCAGCCGGCAGTTTGTCGCCTGCTTCTTCAACCTGCTTGCGAGTGCTGTGCAGCAGGTGGTCACCCTGGTTACGGGTCTGAACCAGCTCTTCAAACTTACGGTCAGATTCTGCGTTCGCTTCTGCTTCACGAACCATTTTCTGAATTTCTTCTTCGTTCAGACCAGAAGAAGCCTTGATGGTGATCTTCTGCTCTTTACCGCTATTTTTGTCTTTCGCGGAAACGTGCAGGATACCGTCGGCATCGATGTCAAAAGTAACTTCGATCTGCGGCATACCGCGCGGAGCCGGGCTGATGCCATCCAGGTTAAATTGACCCAGATCTTTGTTATCAGCGGCACGTTTACGTTCACCCTGCAGCACATGGATGGTTACCGCAGACTGGTTGTCTTCAGCAGTAGAGAACACCTGGCTGTGCTTGGTCGGGATAGTGGTGTTTTTCGCGATCAGTGCAGTCATCACGCCGCCCATGGTTTCGATACCCAGAGACAGCGGGGTAACGTCCAGCAGCAGCACGTCTTTCACATCACCGGTCAATACACCACCCTGAACGGCAGCACCGATTGCCACAGCTTCGTCCGGGTTAACGTCTTTACGCGGCTCTTTACCGAAGAACTCAGCAACTTTCTTCTGCACCATCGGCATACGAGTCTGGCCACCGACCAGGATAACGTCCTGAACGTCGGAAACAGACAGACCAGCATCCTGCAGAGCAACTTTCAGCGGCTCGATAGAACGGTTAACCAGGTCTTCAACCAGGCTTTCCAGTTTCGCACGGGTCACCTTGATGTTCATATGTTTCGGACCAGTCGCGTCTGCAGTGATATACGGCAGGTTCACGTCGGTCTGCTGAGCGGAAGACAGTTCGATCTTCGCTTTCTCAGCGGCTTCTTTCAGACGCTGCATCGCCAGCGGGTCGTTACGCAGGTCGATACCCTGATCTTTCTTAAATTCGTCAACCAGGTAGTTGATCATACGGCTATCGAAGTCTTCACCACCCAGGTGGGTATCACCGTTGGTTGCCAGAACTTCGAAGGTTTTTTCACCGTCAACTTCGTCGATTTCGATAATAGAGATATCGAAAGTACCACCACCCAAGTCATAAACCGCGATAGTACGGTTGCCGACTTCTTTATCCAGACCGTAAGCCAGTGCAGCTGCGGTTGGTTCGTTGATGATACGTTTTACTTCCAGACCTGCGATACGGCCGGCGTCTTTGGTTGCCTGACGCTGAGCATCGTTAAAATATGCAGGTACGGTGATAACTGCTTCAGTTACCGGTTCACCCAGGTAATCTTCAGCCGTTTTCTTCATTTTTTTCAGCACTTCAGCAGAAATCTGCGGCGGTGCCATTTTCTGACCTTTTACGTCAATCCATGCATCACCGTTGTCAGCACCGATGATTTTGTACGGCATGATGGCTTCATCACGCTGCACTTCTTCGTCCTGGAAGCGGCGGCCAATCAGGCGTTTAATCGCAAACAGGGTGTTTTGCGGGTTTGTCACTGCCTGACGTTTAGCCGGCTGACCAACCAGAGTTTCACCATCCTGGGTATAAGCAATGATAGAAGGCGTGGTGCGATCGCCCTCGGCGTTCTCCAGCACACGTGCAGTAGTGCCATCCATAATCGCTACACAAGAGTTGGTAGTACCCAGGTCGATACCAATAATTTTACCCATCTAAACGTCTCCACTAAAAATTCGGTCATCATGTGGTTGTGAATCTGTAATAAGGGCGAAACGTGCGGTTTCAACTACCCTGAATCGTTTTTTTTCAGACTCACCACTGCGGTTGTCTACAAGATGGGGTCGTAACCCACGTCATCAAGGGGGGCATGAAAAATTTTTTTAGCCTTGTGGCATTAAATTCGCAGAAAAAAGGCAAAAAGAGAGAAAAATGAATAGTCGCCAACCAGAATTAATTCATACAACCAATTAAATCAGGAAAGTTATTCACATAAAAATTGCAATAAAAAGAAAAGATTACGAGCATGAATCGTTTTTATGACGACGGTAATCTGGTCTGAAGTCACACACTGTTGCAGCCGTCAAAGAGAAACTCCATGAAATCTGTGTTAACTCTTTCCACCAGCCTGCTTATGGGCCTTCTGCTGAGCAGCACCGCCGTAACTGGCAAACGTGATGCCCATCACAGGGAAAATAATTCATTTTCCCTTCGTTAGATCATAGACAGTGCCTTCTCCCCTGATTATCATGCCGCGCCCCGAAGACAGCGATCGTTATTCGGGGAAACTATTTCACCATTCAATCAATGATGATTTTGAGGAATTATGGGCAACACTAAGTTGGCTAATCCGGCACCGCTGGGCCTGATGGGCTTTGGCATGACCACCATTCTGCTTAACCTGCACAACGCGGGTTTCTTCGCTCTGGACGTTATTATTCTGGCGATGGGCATTTTCTACGGCGGTATCGCGCAAATTTTTGCCGGACTGCTGGAATATAAAAAAGGCAACACCTTCGGTTTAACCGCCTTTACCTCCTACGGTTCGTTCTGGCTGACGCTGGTTGCGATCCTGCTGATGCCGAAAATGGGCCTGGCGGATGCAACCAATGGTCAGTTCCTGGGCGCTTACCTCGGTCTGTGGGGCGTGTTCACTCTGTTCATGTTCTTCGGTACGCTGAAAGCGGCGCGCATGCTGCAGTTCGTGTTCCTGAGCCTGACAGTGCTGTTCGCCCTGCTGGCCGTGGGCAACATTGCGGGTAACGAAGCGATCATTCACGTTGCTGGCTGGGTAGGCTTAGTGTGTGGCGCAAGCGCCATTTACCTGGCGATGGGTGAAGTGCTGAACGAACAGTTTGGCCGTACCATCCTGCCGATTGGTGAAGCGCACTAATCTGATGCTATCCCCCCCTGACGGGGGGATATTCCTTACAAGCGCTGTAACTCTGCCTGTACGCTCGAATCGCGATGATAAAGATCCTGTCGCAGCCAAATCCCCAAACCTAGCCCTACCAGCGATAACGCCAGCACATACCAGGCCGGAGCCATTGGCGACACGCTCATTAACATCGTGACGGCTATTGGCGTCAGACCACCAAAAATGGCGTACGACACGTTGTAAGAAAAGGATATTCCGGTAAAGCGGACTTCCGCCGGAAATGCCCGCACCATCACATAAGGCACAGCCCCCACCACGCCAACGCATAACCCCACCAGCCCGTATAACAGGAACAAATGCTGGGGATGGCTGCCGGTCAGGTGATAGAAAAACCAGCTTGAACAGGCCAGCATCAGGCTGCCGACAATAAAGGTTTTGCTGGCGCCGACCCGATCGACAATAAACCCAGCCAGCAGGCAACCGACGCACAGCATAATGGTAGCGACACTGTTGGCTTGTAACGTTAGCGCCGGCGCAAAGCCATACTGCTTCTGCAACCAGACTGGTGACATCAGGATCACCACCACAATCCCAGCCGATAGCAGCCAGGTCAGCAGCATTGAAATAACCACCGCTTTTTTATGTTTGCTCACCACTGACTTCACCGGTAGCTCTTGCGCCAACGCTTTACGCTGCTGCATTTCGAGAAATATGGGTGTCTCCTGCAGCCAGCGACGCAGGTACATCGCCACCAGCCCAAACACGCCCCCCAGCAGGAAAGGAATACGCCAGCCGTAATCATGCACCGCCTGCTGCGTCAGGCTGGTGTTCACCAGCGTCGCAACAACCGACCCCAGCAGAATTCCCACCGTCAGGCCGGCAGTCAGCGTTCCGCAGGCAATGCCGATGCGACGCTCCGGTACATGCTCCGCCACGAACACCCACGCGCCCGGAACTTCTCCGCCGATGGCAGCGCCTTGCAAAATACGCATCAGCAGCAACAGCAGCGGCGCGAGGATCCCCATTGAGGCGTAGGTAGGCAACAGACCAATCGCCAGCGTCGGTATTGCCATCAGCAAAATGCTCAGGGTGAACATTTTTTTGCGCCCGACCAGATCGCCAAAGTGCGCCATGATGATGCCCCCCAGCGGACGCGCCAGATAGCCGGCGGCAAAAATGCCGAAGGTTTGCACCTGACGTAGCCATTCAGGGATGTCTGCAGGGAAGAAGAGCTCGCCAACAACAGCGGCAAAGAAGACAAAGATAATGAAATCATAAAACTCAAGCGCACCACCAAGGGCAGCAAGCGTAAGGGTTTTATAATCCTGGCGATTCAGCGGTCGAGTGTGTTGTGACATAGCAAACCATGAGTCAGTGAAGTAATTGAATCTGTTCGTTGATATATGTAAAGCAAAAATTACTATATCGTAAACAATTCAATACTCCACTGTCATTGGTACTTATGCCACGATCGGGCTACTTTCAGGTATTTGTTTCGCGTATTGCGCTTTTAGGACGAAAAGATGCTACAACAGTCGGTGCGGTTTCCACATACGGCCCATCCAATAGCTGTATACAATACGGTACACTTGCAAAAATACCCGGCACGATAACCTTACCGTCGGCATCTTTCACGCCTTCCAGCGTCTCTTTGATCGATTTTGGCTGCCCAGGCAGATTCAGGATCAACGCCTGCTTGCGAATCACGCCAACCTGACGGGAAAGAATCGCCGTTGGCACAAAGTGCAGGCTTATCTGGCGCATCTGTTCACCAAAGCCCGGCATCTGACGGTCGGCTACGGCAAGCGTCGCATCAGGCGTTACGTCACGACGGGCCGGACCCGTTCCGCCGGTAGTCAGCACCAGATGACAACTCATTTCGTCTACCAGCTCGCATAAGGTCTGTTCGATGATCGCCTGTTCATCCGGGATCAACCGCGTTTGCAGCTCAAAAGGGGTGGTAAGGGCAGACGCCAGCCACTCTTCAAGGGCCGGGATACCTTTATCCTGGTAAACGCCGCTGGAAGCACGGTCAGAAATGGAAACCAGGCCAATGCGTAAAGTATTCATGATTATTCCGTTTAAACAGTCTCGTTAAACAGAATGATACACTGCGAAGGGAAGGACAGACAGGTTTCAGAAGAGGTAGCGTGACCCATATCAGGGCCACGCACTAATGATTACAGCAGATCGCCGATCATTTTTTCCAGTTTACCCTGGTCTACAGCAAACTTACGGATACCGTCCGCCAGTTTGTCTACAGCCATTGGATCCTGGTTGTGCTGCCACAGGAACTCAGCTTCGGTGATACGTGCAGGGCGCGCTTTCACTTCGCCGGAGAAAGACAGTTTACGTTCGATAGCACCTTCGCTTTCCGCCAGTTCTTTCAGCAGTGCCGGAGCAATCGTCAGACGATCGCAGCCTGCCAGCTCAATGATTTCTCCGATGTTACGGAAGCTCGCACCCATAACTACGGTTTCGTAACCGTGCTGTTTGTAGTACTCGTAGATTTCCGTTACGGAAACCACACCCGGATCTTCTGCCGGTGCATACTCTTTCTTGTCGGTATTGGCTTTGTACCAGTCAAGAATACGGCCAACGAACGGAGAAATCAGATATACGCCAGCTTCTGCACATGCACGCGCCTGCGCGAAGGAGAACAGCAGAGTCAGGTTACAGTTGATGCCTTCTTTTTCCAGCTGCTCAGCGGCACGGATGCCCTGCCAGGTTGAAGCCAGTTTAATCAGGATGCGATCGTTGCTGATGCCAGCATCGTTGTACATTTTGATCAGGCGTTTTGCTTTAGCGATGGACGCGTCGGTGTCGTAGGACAGACGAGCGTCAACTTCAGTGGAGATACGACCTGGGACCAGTTTCAGGATCTCCAGACCGATATTTACTGCCAGCTTGTCGGTCGCGTCGACGACCTGCTGCGCACGGTCGTTGCTCTGCTGCTTAGCCCAGGCTACAGCGTCATCAATCAGCTTGCGGTATTCCGGGATCTGCGCTGCGTTAAGAATGAGAGAAGGGTTAGTTGTGGCATCCTGAGGCTGATACAGCTTCATTGCCGCGATGTCTCCGGTGTCGGCCACTACTGTGGTGAACTGACGAAGGGAGGTCAATTTGTCCGTCATGATAGCGATTCTCTTTAAACAGCTTGTTAGGGGGATGTAACCGATCTTCCCTGATGATAGCACGACGCACTCTCAGCGCAACCGCCTGGATTGTCCGACCAGCCGCTCAGCCCTGATTACGCATCGCCAAGCCTGTGATGCGCAATTAAGGGATATAACGATTGTTATGATAAACTCCCGTAATCAATCACCTTATAAGTATATACTGGTCGATTATTGGTAGCGCTTACACGGGAATATTCGCGCTTACCGGCATCAACAAGAGGGATGTTAATGCCTGATTTTTTCTCATTTATTAATGAAATACTCTGGGGATCGGTGATGATCTACCTCCTGCTTGGCGCAGGATGTTGGTTCACCTGGCGTACAGGGTTTATTCAGTTTCGCTATATTCGCCAGTTTGGCAAAAGTCTTAAAAACAGCATCAGCCCGCAGCCGGGCGGTTTAACTTCCTTTCAGGCTTTATGCACCAGTCTTGCCGCACGTATCGGTAGCGGAAATCTGGCGGGCGTGGCGTTGGCGATTGCCGCTGGCGGCGCGGGAGCCGTGTTCTGGATGTGGGTCTCGGCGATCATTGGTATGGCGACGTCATTTGCCGAGAGCTCTCTTGCCCAACTGTATAAAGAGCGCGACAGCAAGGGACAGTTTCGCGGCGGTCCTGCGTGGTATATGGAGCGTGGGCTGGGCATGCGCTGGATGGGCGTTCTTTTTGCCATCTTTTTACTCATTGCTTATGGTCTGATTTTTAACAGCGTTCAGGCAAATTCGGTCTCTCATGCGCTGACCTTTGCTTTTGATATCCCTCCCCTCTTTACCGGTATCGCACTGGCAATAGTGTCATTATTGGCAATCATTGGCGGCATTAAAGGCGTTGCCCGCCTGATGCAATGGTTCGTTCCGATGATGGCGCTGTTGTGGGTCGGTTGCAGCATCGTCATCTGTCTTTGGCATTTCGGGCAGCTCCCCGGCATTATCATGACCATTATAAAAAGTGCCTTTGGCTGGCAGGAAGCCGCAGCCGGTGCCGCCGGGTATACACTAAGCCAGGCCATTGCCAGCGGCTTTCAACGCGGTATGTTTTCTAATGAGGCCGGAATGGGATCAACTCCGAACGCGGCCGCGTCGGCAGCATCCTGGCCTCCGCATCCTGCGGCACAAGGCATTGTGCAAATGATCGGAGTATTAGTTGATACGCTGATTCTCTGTACGGCCAGCGCGATGATTGTTCTGTTGGCGGGTAATGACGCCAGCTATGTACCGATGGAAGGCATCCAGTTACTCCAGAAAGCGATGGTTTCAGTGACGGGAGAATGGGGTGCCGGATTCGTGGCGTTAATTGTGATTCTGTTTGCCTTTAGCTCTATCGTAGCCAACTACATCTATGCGGAAAATAACCTCGTTTTCCTGAAGCTGGACAATATCCGCGTCATCTGGCTATTACGGATCGCCACCGTTAGCACCGTTATTGGCGGAACGTTAGTCAGCGTTCCGCTGATCTGGCAGTTGGCGGACATCATTATGGCGTGTATGGCCATCACTAACCTGACGGCGATTCTGCTGCTTTCACCGGTTGTGCAGACGATCGCCTGCGACTATCTACGCCAACGCAAACTCGGGGTGCGCCCAGAATTCGATCCGCGCCGTTATCCTGATATCAGACAACAACTTGCGCCCGAAAGCTGGGATGAGACGCCGCGCGGATAGCGCGGCAATCGCAACCATCGATCAATTCTGTCGTTTTTTTTGCTAAAGTCGCAGTAAATTTCCTGCAAGGACTGGATATGCTGATTCTGATTTCACCTGCAAAAACGCTCGACTACCAAAGTCCGCTGGCAACGACACGTCATACATTGCCCGAACTGCTGGATCACTCTCAGCAGCTTATTCACGTGGCGCGCCAACTCTCTGCTCCGCAAATTGGCAAGCTGATGGGAATTAGCGACAAGCTGGCGGATCTGAACGCCACGCGTTTCCATGACTGGCAGCCTGACTTCACGCCGGAAAACGCGCGCCAGGCCATTCTGGCATTTAAAGGCGACGTGTATACCGGACTGCAGGCTGAAACCTTCAGCGAAGCGGATTTCGACTTCGCTCAGCAACACTTACGGATGTTGTCCGGGCTGTACGGCGTTTTGCGTCCGCTGGATTTGATGCAGCCTTACCGTCTGGAGATGGGTATTCGTCTGGCCAATGCGAAAGGTAAAGATCTCTACCAGTTCTGGGGAGATACCATCACCGATAAACTTAACGAAGCGCTGGAAGCGCAAGGCGACAGCGTGGTGATTAACCTCGCCTCGGATGAATATTTTAAATCCGTGAAGCCGAAAAAGCTCAACGCGGAGCTTATCAAACCGGTCTTCCTCGACGAGAAGAACGGCAAGTTCAAAGTCATCAGCTTCTATGCCAAAAAAGCGCGCGGCCTGATGAGTCGCTACATTATTGAGAACCGCTTAACGCAGCCAGAACAGCTGACCGCCTTTAACAGCGAAGGCTATTTCTTTGATGAAGAAGCGTCAGGAAATGGCGAACTGGTGTTTAAGCGCCAGGAGCAGTAGTAAAAAGGCCGGATGGCGGCGAACTCCCAATCCGGCCGACTGGTTTTGTATGCCCGCTAAGCAAAGCGCCAGCGGGCACAACCGTTAACCGCGGGTCATCATCAGCTTGCGCAGTTCAGCAAAATCAGCAGGCAGGTGATGAGAAAGCAGCGGCAGGTCCGCGCGTTCCGCCAGCGCTTTTGGCAGAGCCAGCGTCAGGTCAAGAATCTCTTCAACACTTTCTTTAAACTTGGCCGGATGCGCAGTACCGAGGAACAGGCCGTACTCGCCAGGGTTCAGTTGGTCACGCAGCGCACGGTAAGCCACCGCCGCATGCGGTTCTGAGGTGTACCCCATCTCATGCAGCTCACGCATCGTGTCCTGAGTAGTGGCATCATCAACAGCGGCATAACCCAGCTCATTCAGACGCCAGATTTTACGGCGGAACAGTTCTTCCACACGCGGCCAGTTATTCGGCTGGCTGACATCCATCGCATTCGACAACGTCGCCTGTGTCGCTTTCGGCGCCCACTCACCTTGTGCAAGAAAGCGTGGAACCGTATCGTTGACGTTGGTCGCCGCGATAAAACGCTTCACCGGCAAGCCCAGTGATTTTGCCAGCAGCCCGGCAGTCAGATCGCCAAAGTTGCCGCTGGGAACGGAAATAACCAGTTGATTACGCGCCTCTTGCGGCAGTTGAGCCACGGCCTCAAAGTAGTAACAGATTTGCGCCAGCAGACGGCTAATGTTGATTGAGTTAGCCGAATTCAGCCCCAAAGCGACCTTCAGCTCTTCGTCATCAAACGCCTGTTTCACCAGCGCCTGACAGGCATCAAAATCGCCATCAATCGCCACGGTTTCAATATTGCCACCCAGTGTACAGAACAGTTTTTCCTGTAATGGGCTAATTTTGCCGTTCGGATAAAGGATCACCACGCGCACATTTTTCAGGCCATAAAAGGCATGTGCGACTGCCGCACCAGTGTCTCCAGAGGTCGCCGTCAGAATGGTAACCGGTTTGTCACCGCTGATATGCGTCAGCATCTGCGCCATAAAGCGCCCGCCAAAGTCTTTAAATGCAAGCGTTGGGCCGTGGAACAGCTCCAGACAGCCGATATCCGCGGCAACCTGAGCAACCGGCGCCGGGAAGGCAAACGCCGCACGCACGCGCTGTTCCAGAATCTCCTGTGGGATTTCATCACCGATAAATGCGGAAAGGATCTTCGCGCTGCGGCTAACGAAATCCTGGTTCAACATCTCATCGACTTCTGACAGATTGAATTCCGGCAAATCGTGCGGAAAAAACAATCCCTGATTCTTGCCAAGCCCTTGCGTGACGGCCTGTGCAAAGCTGACCTGTTCGTTATGATCTTTCAGATTATACAGTTTCATTGATTATCCCAGTACCCGTGCGCCCGCCGTGTCCAACCGGCAAATATGAACAAAGCCTTCCTGATTTTGCAGATAATTTTTACCCAGCCAGTCTGCTACACGCTGTGCCGTATCCGGCTTGTCGCACAAAGCGAACAGCGTCGGTCCCGAACCGGAGATGCCGCTGGCCAGCGCCCCGATTTCCGCTACCGCCTGACGCGCCTGGCTAAAGCCTGGCAGCAGGCGGGTACGGTACGGCTCAGCAATGACATCTTTCATCAGCTTCGCGGCAAGCCCTGGCTGACGGGAATAGCAGGCATGGATAAACCCAGCCAGATGCCGCCCGTGGGCGATACAGTCCTGACGGCGATACTGCGCAGGTAAAATCGCCCGCGCTTCTGCCGTCGACACTTTAATCCCCGGATACGCGAGGACCCACAGCCACTCATCAAAGCCTGGCACCTGCTGGCTGATAATGCCGTTTTCTTCGATCATTAACTGCATACCGCCCAAAAAGCACGGGGCGACGTTATCGTAATGAATACTGCCGGAGATACGCCCTTCCAGCTCACCCATTATCGCCAACAGGCGCATATCGTTGAGCGGTTTACCGCAATGCTCGTTCATGGCGACCAGCGCCGCCACAACGGAACACGCGCTGGAGCCTAACCCGGAACCAATCGGCATATTTTTTTCCAGCGTCATCGCCACCGGAACGCTTTTACCCAGCTCCTGACAGAATCGCTCCCAGCACTGGTAGACAATATTTTCTCGCGGCTCAGGCGGCAGCTTATTGGCAAAGCGACCGAGGTTGTTGAGGCTGAAATTGTCAGCCGCCTCAACGGATACCACATCGCCTAACAGCGAACCGTCCACCGGGGTTACCGCCGCTCCGAGCACATCAAACCCGACGCTCATATTGGCGCTGGAGGCCGGGGCATAAACTCTCACCATGTCAGACTCCTAACTTCCATGAAAGGGTGCGTAGCAGGTCAGCAAATACGCCCGCCGCCGTCACGTCGTTACCCGCGCCGTATCCGCGCAGAACTAACGGTAGCGGCTGATAATAGTGGCTGTAAAACGCCAACGCGTTTTCACCGTTTTTCACTTTGAACAGCGGATCGTTGCCGTCTACTGCCTCTATTTTCACGCGACAGACGCCATCCTCTTCAATATTGCCAACATAGCGTAATACTTTCCCCTCATCACGGGCTTTCGCCACACGCGCGGCAAAGGCGTCATCCAGCTGCGACAATTTCGCCATAAACGCGGAAACATCACCGGAATCATCAAACTCTTTTGGCAGGACCGGCTCAATGACAATGTCAGAAAGCTCCAGCTCACGACCGGTTTCACGGGCCAGGATCAACAGCTTACGCGCCACGTCCGTACCGGATAGATCGTCACGCGGATCGGGTTCGGTATAGCCCAGCTCACGCGCCATGGTGGTGGCCTCGGAGAAGCTCATGCCTTCATCCAGCTTGCCGAAAATAAACGACAGCGAACCAGAAAGAATGCCGGAGAAACGTTGCAGTTCATCGCCCGCGCTGAGCAGATTTTGCAGGTTCTCAATTACCGGCAAGCCCGCGCCTACGTTGGTGTCGTACAGGAATTTACGACGAGACTTCGCCGCAGCAAAACGCAGCTGATGGTAGTAATCCATCGACGACGTGTTGGCCTTTTTATTCGGCGTAACCACATGGAAGCCTTCGCGCAGGAAATCCGCATACTGATCCGCGACCGCCTGACTTGACGTACAGTCGACAATCACCGGATTGAGCAGATGATATTCTTTCACCAGACGAATTAAGCGCCCCAGGTTGAAAGGCTCTTTCGCGCTTTCCAGCTCCGATTGCCAGTTTTCCAGATTCAGACCATGGACGTTGGTCAGCAGGGCCTTCGAGTTCGCCACACCGCACACACGCAGATCAATATGCTTCTTTTTAAGCCAGGTTTGCTGACGTTTAAGCTGCTCCAGCAGCGCACCGCCCACGCCGCCAACGCCAATGACAAATACTTCAATCACCTGGTCGGTGTTGAACAGCATCTGATGGGTCACACGCACGCCAGTGGTCGCGTCGTCGTTATTCACCACTACCGAAATGGAACGCTCAGACGAGCCCTGGGCGATTGCCACGATATTAATGTTCGCGCGAGCCAGCGCGGCAAAAAATTTCGCCGAGATGCCACGCAACGTGCGCATACCATCGCCAACGACCGAGATGATCGCCAGACGCTCAGTCACCGCCAGCGGCTCAAGCAAGCCTTCTTTCAGTTCGAGATAGAATTCATCCTGCATGGCGCGTTGCGCACGCGCGCAGTCGCCCTGCGGGACGCAGAAGCTGATGCTATATTCAGAAGAGGATTGGGTGATCAGCACCACCGAGATGCCCGCGCGCGACATTACGGCAAAAACACGCGCCGCCATCCCCACCATGCCTTTCATCCCAGGGCCGGAGACGCTAAACATCGCCATGTTATTGAGGTTAGAAATCCCTTTTACCGGCAAATCGTCATCATCACTGCTGGCACCGATAAGCGTGCCGGGCGCTTGTGGATTGCCGGTATTTTTAATCAGGCACGGGATCTGGAACTGGGCAATAGGGGTAATAGTGCGCGGATGCAGCACTTTAGCGCCGAAGTAAGAAAGCTCCATCGCTTCCTGATAAGACATCGACTTCAGCAGTCGGGCGTCGGGTACCTGGCGCGGATCGCAGGTATATACGCCATCGACATCGGTCCAGATCTCACAACAATCGGCGCGCAAACAGGCGGCCAGTACGGCGGCAGAGTAGTCAGAGCCATTACGCCCCAGCACCACTAACTCTCCTTTCTCATTCCCGGCGGTAAATCCTGCCATCAGAACCATATGGTCCGCAGGAATACGGCTGGCGGCAATGCGGCGCGTAGATTCGGCGATATCAACGGTAGATTCGAGGTAATGGCCTACCGCTAGCAATTTCTCTACCGGGTCGATGACCGTCACGTTGTGCCCGCGCGCTTCCAGCAGGCCAGCCATGATGGCGATCGACATTTTTTCACCACGGCAAATAAGCGCAGCATTGATGCTGTCCGGGCACTGACCCAGCAGGCTGATACCGTGCAGGACGTGCTTAATCTGTGCAAACTCTTGTTCAACAAAGGCTTTGAGCGGAGCCTGCGGGAAACCCGGTTGCGCGGCGGCAAGACCCACCAACAGCTCAGAGAAAATGCGTTCGGCGTCGCTGATATTGGCTAAAGCATCCTGACCACCGATGGTCTTCTCAATCATCGCCACCAGATGGTTGGTAATTTTTGCGGGGGCAGAAAGAACGGTCGCGACCTGCCCCTGTCTGGCATTGCTTTCCAGAATATCGGCAACCCGCAGAAAGCGCTCTGCATTTGCCACTGATGTACCGCCGAACTTCAACACTCGCATGGTTTACCTCATTGCCTTTGGTCGAAAAAAAAGCCCGCACTGTTTAGGTGCGGGCTTTTTCTTGTGTTTCCTGTACGCGTCAGCCCGCACCGTTACCTGTGGTAATGGTGATGGTTGTGGTAATGGTGATGCTGATGCGTTTCATGATGTTGTGTGCTCTGTAATTATTTATTATCTGTCCTGTATTCTTTTAGGGTTAAAGTATCTGCTGATCTAAGTCAATAAATTTTTAAATTGGTCACATTCCGAAACTTGTTCACGAGCGACTGCTTGCCCTTTTAGTTTCGACCAATACAGTATGTCACCCCTACTTGAATCCAGAGCAAAACACCACACAACAAATGCAGGTCGATATTTTATTTCGTGATGCTTTTTTCTATATCATGTAAAAAACGGTGCAACATTGCCGTATCTCGCTGCCCTAACAGACCCATTCGCTGTTGCAGCCAGTCCGTCAACTTGATGTCGTCAGAAACGTTCAGCGTGGCTAATAAACGCAAAACGCGCGCGCGCAATGCCTGTAGCTGAAGCTCATCCGTCACCTCAATGTTTTTGACGGGTTGTTGTATTAAACCTGCTAATTGATAGCAATACACCATCACCGCCTGCCCCAAATTGAGTGAAGGATAGTCAGCCACCATAGGTACACCGGTGAGTACATCCGCCAGGGCCAATTCTTCGTTGGTCAGCCCTGAATCTTCACGACCAAAAACCAGCGCGGCATGA
This sequence comes from Citrobacter sp. XY323, assembly GCF_025106035.1. Classification (NCBI taxonomy): domain Bacteria; kingdom Pseudomonadati; phylum Pseudomonadota; class Gammaproteobacteria; order Enterobacterales; family Enterobacteriaceae; genus Citrobacter; species Citrobacter sp. XY323. The sequence continues at coordinate 303,024 of NZ_JANYUK010000006.1, read as the reverse complement.
TCCATCCACATTGATTTTTCCTGCAGCAGAGGAACCAGTTCGACCGGCGTAGCGTAGTAATGGAACTTCGCCCGACTACGCGCAGTGGTCGCGACGGTAAAATCTACGTCGTGCAGCGCCTCCGCTAACGTTGAAAAAACGCTAATATTATCAATAATATCGCCAGAACCATGCGCGACCCATCGCGTGGCGGGTTCCAGGTGGGCTTCGCTGTCAACGATGCGTAATTGGGTGAACCCCATGGTCTTCATAGCGCGGGCAGCCGCACCAATATTTTCCGCTCTGGCGGGGGCAACCAGAATAATTGTTAAACGCATTTCGATACTCTTTTTGGCCAGTCTGCAAGGAAAAATGTGACGTGCTTCAACATATTACGCAGTGCGAATTTACATATTTTTAACAGAAATCACTGAAAAAGCATTTCGCATCCATTAAAAAATGCTAAACTATTTCCCGGGTGTACTATTGCTTTTTATGTTAACAAAAGTTGCATATCCCTCTGTTTATCCATGATAATTTAATTTAAAATGGATCGCACCGGTTGGATTCATTACATTTATTAATTTGCTCGTGCAACTAGTTGTAATATTGCAATTTTGTGATGAAAGCAAACATTTGGATACGTTGATTTCATCAAACTGTTAACGTGCTACAATTGAACTTGATATATGTCAACGAAGCGTAGTTTTATTGGGTGTCCGGCATGTCTTAGCCTGTTATGTTGCTGTTAAAATGGTTAGGATGACAGCCGTTTTTGACACTGTCGGGTCCAGAGGGAAACTACCCACGACCAAGCTAATGATGTTGTTGACGTTGATGGAAAGTGCATCAAGAACGCAATTACGTACTTTAGTCATGTTACGCCGATCATGTTAATTTACGGCATGCATCAGGCAGGTCAGGGACTTTTGTACTTCCTGTTTCGATTTAGTTGGCAATTTAGGTAGCAAACATGCAGACCCCGCACATTCTTATCGTTGAAGACGAGTTAGTAACACGCAACACGTTGAAAAGCATTTTCGAAGCAGAAGGCTATGATGTATTCGAAGCGACAGATGGCGCGGAAATGCATCAGATTCTCTCTGAATATGATATCAACCTTGTGATTATGGATATCAATCTGCCTGGGAAAAATGGCCTGCTGTTAGCGCACGAACTTCGCGAACAAGCTAACGTTGCGCTGATGTTCCTGACGGGCCGTGATAACGAAGTCGATAAAATTCTCGGCCTCGAAATCGGCGCAGACGATTACATCACCAAGCCGTTTAACCCGCGCGAACTGACTATCCGTGCTCGTAACCTGCTGTCCCGTACCATGAACCTGGGTACTGTCAGCGAAGAACGCCGTAGCGTCGAAAGCTACAAGTTCAATGGCTGGGAGCTGGACATCAACAGCCGCTCTCTGATTGGTCCTGACGGTGAGCAGTATAAACTGCCACGCAGCGAATTCCGCGCCATGCTTCACTTCTGTGAGAATCCGGGCAAAATCCAGTCTCGCGCAGAACTGTTGAAAAAAATGACCGGTCGCGAACTGAAGCCGCATGACCGTACCGTTGACGTGACGATCCGCCGCATTCGTAAGCATTTCGAATCAACGCCGGATACGCCAGAAATCATCGCCACCATTCACGGTGAAGGCTACCGTTTCTGCGGCGACCTGCAGGATTAATTCAATCCTCACTGGTATAAAAACGGCGCTTTATGCGCCGTTTTTCATTTCCCCTACTGCCCTATTTCCACAAGCGAAATTCGTCGCTCTGCGCAGGCTGAAGCTCTGGAAGTTCTGTAGATTTTGGCTTTGTTTTTGGCTGTGCCAGCGAGTGCCAGTCAAGATGACGCGTCAGGAACATGACCCCACACAGCGCGAACAACAGCACGCCGGTTCCCAGCAGTAAAGAGCTATCCTGTGAACGTAGCAGCACCCACATCACACCATCCAACCCCAGCAGCGCCACGGTGAACAAAATACTGTTCCGCCAGCCCTGCAATATCGCCTGCAGATACACACCGTTCATCAACGCCCCCACCAGACTTGCCGTAATCCACGCCGCCGTAAAACCAATGTGTTCCGACAGTGCCAGCAGCAGCAGATAAAACATTACCAGCGATAGCCCCACCAGCAGATACTGCATCGGGTGCAGGCGCAGATTGGTCATACTTTCAAGGACGAAGAAAGACATAAAGGTCAGCACAATCAGCAGGATGGCATACTTTGTCGCCCTGTCCGTTAACTGATACTGATCTGCTGGCGTGGCGACGGCGACGCTAAACGCTGGCATGCCCAGCCAACCAATCTTTTCGTCGTTAAAGCGCTCGCCGAGGTTGTTCGCAAACCAGCTGCTTTGCCACTGAGCCTTGAATCCTGATTCGCTAATTTCACGCTTAGCCGGGAGGAAGTCCCCAAGAAAATTGGGATGTGGCCAGTTGCTGGTTAAGGTCATTTCACTGTTACGCCCAACCGGAACGACGGAGAAATCGCCGGTTCCGCTCAAATTAAGCGACAACGCCATGCTCAGATTTTGCTCAGCCCAGCTCGCATCGGGTAGCGGAATGTGGATCCCCTGCGCACGTCCATCCAGCCCCGTCCCAGGCTCAACGGCCAGCGACGTTCCATTGACCTGCGGCGCTTTTACCACGCCAATCCCACGCGCGTCCCCCACGCCAACCACAATAAACGGTTTGCCGATGCTGATATTTGGATGATTTAAATCACTCAACCGTTCGGCGTTAAACTCAGCCTTCACCGAAACATCATTGTGCCAGACCTGGCCCTCATAAATACCGATTTTACGCGCTTCAACGTTCTGATTCCCCTCAACTACCAACGACTCCGGCAGCCAGAAATGGATATAGCTACGCTTACGCTGGATTTCTTTGCCATCCTCCAGTGAGGTGTAAAGTTCCGTTACCGGAATGGCTATCAGCGGTCCTACCATCTTTTGCGGCCCGCTGGTGCTCTGTCGGATAGCATCTTCGACTTCATCGCGGTAATCCGATCGCTCCACGATGATCTGCCTGACCATCGTCAGCGGGATTAACAGCAGCAGTATTGCGCCACCTAAGGTGACTATTTTCCAAAACAGGGGTGATTTAAACATAGCGTTCTCCTTTGCAATATCAGCAAGGTAGAACAGCTATGTGCGGAGAATTTGAAGTTATGTGAAGTGAGCGTGAAGCGTAAACGAGGCCTGTGCGCCGCCTTGTGGTCGGTTGCACAATGTCACCGTCCCCTCGTGCAGTCGCGCAACCTCACTGACAAACGCCAGCCCTAAACCGCTGCTCTTATGCCCATTTTCACGGGGCAGCGAATAGAAACGCTCAAAAATACGCGGCAACGCGAAGTCGGGGATCCCGCTGCCGCTGTCGATTATCTGCAACATGACCAGTTCATCCTGCTGATGCGCGCTCAGCGTAATCGTCCCGTCCTGTGGCGTGAAGTCGATAGCGTTGTCGAGCAAATTCCCCACTGCCTGCTCCAGTAACGCAGGATCGGCGGCGACGCTAAGCGATGAAGGCATAATGGTAAGCGTGATGTTTTTTGCCGCCAGTTGCACGCTACGCGCCTCTTTGAGCTGAGCAAACAGCGCATCTACCGCCACTGCCGTCAACGTAATGTCCTGTCGATTCTCCAGTCGCGCCTGGCGTAACAGGGTTTCGACCAGCGCCTGCATGCGCGCATTTTGCGTCAGAATATTATCGGTAAAGCGCGCAACCACGTTCGGCGGCGGACCTTCGCGCAAAATCTCAGCCGCGCCGCGAATGGCCGCCAGCGGACTTTTCAGTTCATGCGTTAACGCATAAACATACTGCTCAATGTAGTTCTTGCCCTCCAGCTTCAGTCGCATACTTTCCAGCGCCTGCGCCAGTTTACGTAGCTCGCTGCTACCTAAATCAGGCAGTGGGACGGGGCGATTCTCGGTAACGGAGTCGGCATAGCGCGCCAGCCGGGCGATGGAGCGGTTTATCCACCATACCATCCCGATGCCAATCACTAAGGCAATGCCCAGCAATACGGCGCTGGCCCACAGCATCCGCCGTTCACTGCGTTTAATCACCGGCGCCATCGCCGCATTCGGTTTACCGACGCTAAGCACTCCGATAATACGTCCGCCGTCTACGATCGGCGCGGCCACGTACATCACTGAACTTTCCGGATCGTTCGGGTTTTGCGGCGTACTGCGGGCGCCATATTGCCCACGCAGGGTTAACCACACGTCGTTCCAGCGAGAATAGTCCTGACCGACAGCCTGGTTTGCGGAATCAAACAACACTTTACCCTGCGCGTCCGTCATGTAGACATGGTATTCATTACGGACTTTGTTAATGCCGCTGATATTGGCGCTGAATGGGCGGTTATGCAGTTGCGAAAATGCCTGCGCCAGCTTGCCGTTGGCGGGAGAGTCAGAGAGCAAGTCATCGCGCGCCAGCGCAGCCAGCAGCGTGGCGGTATCAATCAAAGTGCCTTCGGTCGCCCGGCGGACGCCTGGTTTAATTTCCTGCACAAAGATCGACAAAACGAACCAGGCGGCGACGGCAACAATCAGAAAATAGCCGAGCAACAAACGCATGCCAATGCGCATCAGACGCTCCTCAGGCTATATCCCATACCGCGATGCGTATTGATGGGGGAAAGCTCAGGGTTGATCGCCCTCAACTTGGCGCGCAGCGTTTTGATGTGAGTATCGACCGTTCTGTCAAAGGTGTCCTGTGCATCGGCCCAGACTAAATCCATCAACTGCTGGCGTGAGTAAATGCGCCCCGGCGATAACAGCAACGTTTTCAGTAACAGAAATTCATAGCGCGTCAGGTTTAACGGCCTGCCGAACCAGGTAATCTGGGCGGCCAGCTCATTAAGTTCAAAATCGCCGCAACGCGTCGTCGATGAAGGAGCAGAGAATTTCTGCACCCGCCGCAGCAGCGTACGCACACGGGCGCACACCTCGCGCGGTGAGAAAGGCTTGGCAACATAGTCATCCGCGCCAATTTCCAGTCCCAGCAGGCGATCCACCTCATCGCTACGCGCGGTCAGAAACAGGATCGGCAACGCTGGATGCCGCTCCAGCAGGCGTCGACACAGTTCAAAACCGCTGATATCCGGTAGTCCGACATCCAGAACGATTGCATCAGGACAACGCTGGCGAGATTTCTCCAGCGCAGGTAACCCGCGCTCAAACGCTTCCACGCTAAAACCTTCCTGCTGCAGCATGTAGATGAGCGTATCGGCAATGCCCTGCTCATCCTCAACCAACCAGATCAACGGTTGTTGCATTTTGCTTCCTTGTTATTCCCGCCACGGCATGATGGGCACCGCGCTGATGGCATTTTTGGGCGATCCATCGACCACTTTATCTGAATAGGCCAGATAGGCCAGGGCATTACGTTTCGCGTCGTAAAAACGCACGACCTGTAAGGATTTAAACACCAGCGAGGTACGTTTTTTAAATACCACTTCGCCCTGCGCTTTGCCGTTCTTGATTCTGTCGCTCAGTTCTACCGGCCCCACCTGCTGACAGGAAATGGCGGCATCGGAGGTATCTTCCGCCAGCCCCAGCCCACCTTTGATGCCGCCGGTCTTCGCCCGGCTCACGTAGCAGGTCACGTTGGTAACATCAGGATCGTCAAACGCTTCGACCACAATTTTATGATCCGGCCCAAACATTTTGAACACCGTATCGACAGATCCAATCTGCTCCGCATGGACAACCTGCGCCAACATCAGCAGAATTGAGGAAATGATTAAGCTCTTATATTTCATATTGTTACCATTTTTAAAAGTTACTCTGTGTAATTATTCGACATTCTAAGATAAAACGTATACAGATCACAGGATTACAATAATCACGCTTTCGAATGATCGAAAAAAGCATTTATGAGCAAAAAAAACACTGAATGCTAAAACAGCAAAAAATGCTATTATCCTCATACCTGACGTCAGGTACTCGTTGTTGAAAGGATGAGGATATTTTATGGATCAGGCTGGCATTATTCGCGACCTATTAATCTGGCTGGAAGGTCATCTGGATCAGCCTTTGTCGCTTGACAATGTGGCGGCAAAAGCAGGCTATTCCAAGTGGCACCTGCAGAGAATGTTTAAGGACGTGACAGGCCATGCTATTGGCGCCTATATCCGCGCCCGTCGTTTATCGAAATCCGCAGTGGCGCTGCGCCTGACTGCACGCCCAATTCTGGATATTGCGCTGCAATATCGCTTTGACTCTCAACAAACCTTTACCCGCGCGTTCAAGAAACAGTTTTCCCAGACGCCTGCGCTGTATCGCCGTTCGCCGGAATGGAGCGCGTTTGGTATTCGCCCGCCTATGCGACTGGGTGAATTTGCCATGCCTGCGCACGAGTTTGTCACGCTGGAAGATACGCAACTGCTTGGCACCACGCAAAGCTATTCCTGCTCGCTGGAGCAGATTTCAGATTTCCGTCATGAAATGCGAATTCAGTTCTGGCGCGACTTCCTTAGCCAGGCTCCTGCGATCCCACCGGTGCTGTACGGGCTGAACGAAACGCGTCCGAGCCTCGAAAAAGATGATGAGCAGGAAGTGTTTTACACCACAGCACTAACGCCGGAACAGGCCAATGGTTATGTGCCGTCGGCACAGCCTATCCTGCTACAGGGCGGCGAGTATGTCATGTTTACCTATGAAGGGCTGGGGACCGGCGTACAGGAGTTTATCCTGACGGTTTACGGCACATGCATGCCAATGCTGAACCTGACGCGCCGTAAAGGGCAGGATATCGAGCGATACTACCCGGCAGAAGATGCCAAAGCGGGAGATCGCCCGATCAACCTGCGCTGCGAATTCCTGATTCCGATTCGCCGCTAACGCTGCAGTTCGTCTAACGCAGGGGCGTCCAGATGTGAGATGTCCCCTGCCGTTTCAACTACCCATCCCGGCGCAAGCCACAAACTTTCCTGGTAATCGACGCGAGAAATAGAACAGTTGCGCAGACGCAGGCGACGTTCAGCCCATGCCGGTAATCCCAGAATCGTACTCACCAGGCAACCCAGTGCAATACCGTGACTGACCAGCAGCGGACGACTCCCCGGCGGCAGTTCCAGACAGGATGCCAGCGCCGCGTGGACGCGATCGCTCAGTTCCTGCATCGATTCCCCTTCCGGAATACGCCCCTCCACCGTACCGTTCACCAACTGGCGACGCCAGCCCTCTTCTTCCGACGTCAGCGTATCGATATGGCGTTGCTCCAGCACGCCCATATTCAGCTCGCGCAAACGTGAGTCATAGGTGATATCACAGCCACAGGCCTGGGCGATGATTTCTGCGGTGCGTCGTGTACGACCTAAATCGCTACTGATGACATGCGTAATACCAAACGTGCGGGCGCGTTCGCCCACCTGCATGGCTTGCTGTTCACCTTTAGCGGTCAGTGGGCTGTCTGACTGGCCTTGAATACGTCGCTCGGCGTTCCACTGCGTTTCGCCATGGCGAACAAGGTATACCTGTAACATGCTTTTTTTCCGTTATACTGCGATGCGATGAATTTTCAAACTGAGCTTAATTATGCACAAGGTTATCTCTGCGACCACCAATCCTGCCAAAATTCAGGCAATTCTGCGGGCATTTGAAGAGATTTTCGGGGAAGGATCCTGCCATATTGAACCCGTCGCCGTCGAGAGTGGCGTGCCGGAACAACCTTTCGGAAACCAGGAAACGCGCACTGGCGCACGAAATCGCGTTGATAATGCGCGCCGTCTGCACCCGCAGGCTGATTTCTGGGTCGCTATTGAAGCGGGAATTGACGACGATGCGACCTTCAGTTGGGTGGTGATTGATAATGGCGTCCAGCGCGGCGAAGCCCGTTCAGCCACGCTGCCATTGCCTGCTGCCATTCTCGACAGAGTCCGTCAAGGCGAAGCGCTCGGTCCGGTGATGTCGGACTACACGGGTATTGATGAGATTGGCCGTAAAGAGGGCGCAATCGGCGTCTTTACCGCGGGCAAGCTGACGCGCTCAAGCGTATACCACCAGGCGGTGATTCTGGCGCTCAGCCCATTTCATAACGCAGTGTATTTATAGCATTGTGCCGGATGGCGGCTTCGCCTTATCCGGCCACAACCGCTCCACATAATTAGGCCTGAAAGCGAAGCGCCATCAGGCATTTTTTAGCAGCACCTGCTCCAGCCAATGACGCAGATCCACCGGTGCGGATTTGAGGCTGTTCGACCCCCGTGTAATGGTGGCGATCCCCGCCCCGAGCTCGTTTTTAAGCTCGCGCTGACTCATCTCGCCGCGCAGCAGCTCTTCAATGATACGCACGCGCGTGCCCAACGCTTCGCGCTCATCCGGCGTTAACATCAAATTGAGCAAGGGCAGGTGTAAGTCTTGTTCATAGGCGTGTTTAAGCAGATCGACAAAACGTAACCACTCCTGGTGACGCTGTTCTGCCATCTCTGCCGAATAGGGTGATTGCTGAGTCATAAGTTATCGCCATCGTTGCGGGGGAAGCGTGCTTGCCTCCCCCTTTTGTACTCTTTAACGAGTACGATAGCATAACACAACCGACACGATCAGTAACGACGTTGCCATTCTGCGTCGCTCATCAACTCCGGTTTGTCACCGAGGAAATAGCGATAGTACGCATCGTAAGCCAGCACGTTCTTCACGTAGCCACGCGTCTCAGAGAATGGAATGCTTTCGACAAACGCGACAGCATCGATACGACCCGCGCTATTGCCAAGCCAGGTGCGAACGCGCCCCGGTCCGGCGTTATAGGCCGCCGACGCGAAAATGCGGTTATTACCGAATTGCTGATAGACATACTGTAAATAGCTGGTACCAATGTTGATGTTGGTATCAGGATCCAGTAGTTGGCTCGGGCTGCTGTAACCTGGAATCGAGAACATTTTCACCGTATGCGTCGCCGTGCCCGGCATAATCTGCATCAGCCCGCTGGCACCAACCGGCGATTTTACTTTCGGGTTCCAGGCGCTTTCCTGACGCGCTATCGCCATCGCATAGCTTGGCGGAATATCCTTGCCGCTGGTGTAGCGTGTAAACAGATCCTTGTAGGCCAGTGGGAAACGCTCTTCCAGATGATCCCACAGCTTACCGGCGATCGTCGCTTGTACGCTCAGATCCCACCAGTGATTGTTGAACGCGTAACGCGCCAGCTGAGCCTGCTCAGACTTCGTGCGACTGGTGACCAGATTCGCCCATTCACTGCGCGCGGTATTGTCCAGGTTCCAGTACATTAGCTCGCGCACACGTGCCATTTCCGGTCCCTGAGTCAGCGCAGAGTCAACGTTTGCCGGGGCTTTATCCACTTTCAGCTCGTACTCTTCACCCAGACGCTGTGCCGCCACCATCGGATAGAAACCGCGCTGCTGCATGAGCTGGTGCAGGATCTCTTTGGCTTCCGCCTCACGCCCGCGCTCAAGCAGCAGATCCGCCTGCCAGTAACGCCACTCATCTTTCTCTTTTGCTTCCATTGGCAGACGCGCCAGCCAGGTATTCAGACCACGACGATCGCCGGTTCCCAGCGCCATGCGTACACGTCGCTCCACAAGCGAGGTGGAATTCGAGCGCATAATGGCGTCATCGCGCCATTTGGCCTGCTCATCGGTAACGTCATTGCCCATCAGACGCCAGGCGACGATGTCGCGCAGCTCCTGGGTTTGCTCGTCATTCAGCTGTTGCGCCTGCGCCAGAGACGGGATCATCAGGCGGGCGTTTTCCGCATCCTGACGCGCCACGCTGGAAAAAGCCACCGCCGCCATCTGTCGGGTGAAATCCGTCGCGCCAGTGGTGCGTGCAAAGGTCATCACCGAATTCGGATCGTTGGCCAGCGCGATGATCGCCGAAGCGATAGTTTGGTATTGCGCGGGCATTTGTCCAGCCAACGCCGTGACCAGACCGGTATTCCCGGCTTTCATCGCCAGACGAATACGCTCCAGATACGCCAGCGGATCCTGAGTTCCTGAGGCGCGCCATACGCCGAATAATTTGTCACAGGCGTTCGGCTGGCTTTTCCCGCTCAACCACAGTTCTTTCGCGCCCTGCCAGGCCTCTTCGGTTTGCCCGGTGCTCCATTTCGCAAAGTAATAGTTGCATTGCGCTTCCGTGGTACCCGGTTTTTCTGGGCTGAACGCCAGTAGTCCACGCCAGTCCTCCCGTCGCGCCAGTTCATTCACGAAACGTGATTGCAGAGTACGCGCGGGGGGCAGCGTCGGGTTGGCGCGCACAAAATTGGTAACGGTAATGGTGGGCTGATTCATCAGATCGTCAGTAATCTGACGATATTCCAGATAAGGATACAGAGGATAATTCTTCAGGCCGGGCATCATCTGCTCTACGACATCCATCTGTCGGTTATCCCAGGCCTGTTTAATTTGCGCATAGCGATTGCGCTGCTCATCCAGGGAATCGGCTCGCGCCACTTGACTGACCGTCAGCAGACATACGCTGGCCGCCAGCAGGCACCAGGTAAATTGATTGGCTTTGTCCACAAGCTCTTCCTCTTCTCATGTTACGTCTGTGCAGCATCATGCCGCTTAATTAGTTCATGCTAACCAGACATTGCAGAATGCGCCACGTCACGGACACTTTTTTACTTTTGTTGCGAGTGAGATCTGCTGGCTGGGATTGGGCAATGAAAAAGGCTACACTTCGCCTTTGATAACTATTTACCAATAATTAGCCCTAAATAATTCAAGTTGCAGCAAGGCGGCGAGGGAGTAAATCCCCTGAGCGTACAAAAGTGCGTGACTGGGGGGAACGACAAATCTGTCAGGAACAGATTTGAACGCTGCGGAGCAGCGGCCCGCAAGGGCGAGGCTCATGGATGAGCCGAGTAACTCACAGCCAACGCATCTGCAGCTTGAAGTATGACGGGATAAATAAAGAGGCGAGTCCAACGTGGCCCAATTTGTTTATACCATGCATCGTGTCGGCAAAGTCGTTCCGCCGAAACGTCATATTCTTAAAAACATCTCACTGAGCTTCTTCCCTGGCGCCAAAATCGGTGTACTTGGTCTGAACGGCGCGGGTAAATCAACCCTGCTGCGCATCATGGCCGGCATTGATACCGATATCGAAGGTGAAGCTCGCCCACAGCCTGGCATTAAAATCGGTTACCTGCCGCAGGAACCGAAACTAAACCCGGAACATACCGTTCGTGAATCCGTGGAAGAAGCGGTTGCCGAAGTGGTTAACGCGCTGAAAGGTCTGGATGAAGTGTACGCAAAGTACGCCGAGCCGGACGCCGACTTCGATAAACTCGCTGCGCAACAGGGCAAGTTTGAAGAGATCATTCAGGCGCACGACGGTCATAACCTGAACGTGCAGCTTGAGCGTGCCGCTGACGCCCTGCGTCTGCCGGACTGGGACGCTAAAATTGAGAACCTCTCTGGTGGTGAACGCCGCCGCGTCGCGCTGTGCCGCCTGCTGCTGGAAAAACCAGACATGCTGCTGCTCGACGAACCGACTAACCACCTGGACGCCGAATCCGTTGCGTGGCTGGAACGCTTCCTGCACGACTTCGAAGGCACCGTGGTGGCGATTACCCACGACCGTTACTTCCTCGACAACGTTGCGGGCTGGATTCTGGAGCTTGACCGCGGCGAAGGTATTCCATGGGAAGGCAACTACTCCTCGTGGCTGGAGCAGAAAGATCAGCGTCTGGCGCAGGAAGCGTCTCAGGAAGCGGCTCGCCGTAAATCCATTGAGAAAGAGCTGGAGTGGGTGCGTCAGGGCGCTAAAGGCCGTCAGTCTAAGGGTAAAGCCCGTCTGGCACGCTTTGAAGAGCTGAACAACACCGAATACCAGAAGCGTAACGAAACCAACGAACTGTTTATCCCACCTGGAGCACGTCTGGGTGATAAAGTCGTTGAAGTCACCAATCTGCGTAAATCCTACGGCGATCGCGTTCTGATTGACGACCTGAGCTTCTCCGTACCGAAAGGCGCCATCGTCGGCATCATCGGTCCGAACGGCGCGGGTAAATCTACCCTGTTCCGTATGATGTCCGGTCAGGAACAGCCAGACAGCGGCACCATCACACTGGGTGAAACCGTCAAGCTGGCTTCCGTTGACCAGTTCCGTGACGCCATGGACAACAGCAAAACCGTGTGGGAAGAAGTTTCCGGCGGGCTGGATATCATGAAGATCGGCAACACCGAGATGCCAAGCCGCGCCTACGTAGGCCGCTTCAACTTTAAAGGTGTTGATCAGGGTAAACGCGTAGGCGAACTCTCCGGCGGTGAGCGCGGTCGTCTGCACCTGGCGAAGCTGCTGCAGGTTGGCGGCAACATGCTGCTGCTTGATGAACCAACCAACGACCTGGATATCGAAACCCTGCGCGCGCTGGAAAACGCCCTGCTGGAGTTCCCGGGCTGCGCGATGGTTATCTCGCACGACCGTTGGTTCCTCGACCGTATCGCAACCCACATTCTGGATTACCAGGATGAAGGTAAGGTTGAATTCTTTGAAGGTAACTTTACCGAATACGAAGAGTACAAGAAACGCACGCTGGGCGCAGATGCGCTGGAGCCGAAGCGTATTAAGTACAAGCGTATTTCTAAGTAATTACCGTTAAGCGCCGGATGGCGGCGTTACGCCTCATCCGGCCTACGAGGTTAGTGCGACTTGTAGGCCGGATAAGCGCAACGCCATCCGGCATTTACGCTATCTCTGCTCGCCCATCAACTCTTTCACCAACTCCACGCAGCGCAGAAATCGACCGTCATAGTCGGGCTCCTGAACGTGCACAAAATTGATATTGTTTTCCTGCAGCATCTCGACCAGCAGCGACTGAAACGCTTTTCTGTCAACTGAACTGCCGAGACTGCGTAAGCCATCCGCCACCCATGGAGTGTTGTTCTCCAGCAGGATCACCAGGTCAAAGCGATACTCGTCAATCAGGGCCTGCACAAACGGGTGTTCACGCCCTTCATACTTTTTGCAGAAGGCCTGAGTGGTAACGAAATCGGTGTCGATAAACGCCACTTTATTGGCATACTTGACAGCAAAATCAATGTATTGGGCTTGTCCCAGGGCGATTTTATCGTAGTCGGAATACTGCAACGCCATCTCATCACCGCCCAAATGGGAGAAGACGTAATCACGCCCATATTCCCACGCACTGGTAGTGTTAAAGATATTGGCGAGCTTGTTCACCAGCGTCGATTTTCCGCTCGACTCTCCGCCGAGGATCGCCACAGTGCGCACGAAAAACGGCTTCACTTCTGTAGGAATATACTCCCAGTAGCGAAACGGGTTCTCACGGATTTGCCCGCCGCTGATGTTCATAAACGTTCGTTTGGGATCCACCAGCACGGTTTCGATCCCCAGATGTTCCAGATACTGCGGGGCATCTGACTCTTCAGAGGTGTAAATCCAGTTAGGTTGGATCCCTTTCTCCTGCATAAACGTTTTGATCCCGTTGCTCCACACATCCCAACCGTGTGGATACGGCTCCATACCCTCTTCGTTAAAGGCATGAATACGGATATTTTTCTGATACTTAAAGGTTTGCAGCAGCCAGCGTAGACGATCGGGCACCGTGGGCTGTTGCGACATAGCGCTGTCTTCAAACAGGCTGCGATCGCGCGTGTCGTCATACCCCATGATGATATGCAGTTCATCGACCTGACTACACGCGCGCTGGATAAGATAGATATGGCCGGTATGCAGCGGATAAAACTTACCGAATACCACACCGATATTCTTCTGCTGGCGCGGAAACTCCAGCCCGAGAAACCGGTGCAACGCCTCCAGCTTTTGCGCGCTGGGGCTTTTAATTTTGGCATTCAGCAGTTGGCTTAAATATCCCTTGGTCATGCCACTGGCATCTGCCACCTGTTGCAGGGTACAGCCCTTTTGCTTAATGGCGGTTTTCAGATAATCAAATGACACAAGAGCCTCCTGCTGTAAAAATAAACGTAATACCCAATACCGCCGGAAAGACGACGGGTATTTTATTATAGGTCGTCAAACACGCTTAAAGCATCCGTAAGCTTCTTAACGCCAAAGACCTGCATCCCTTCCGGCACTTTTTTCGGCACGTTGGCGGCAGGAACAATCGCCCGACGAAAGCCGTGCTTCGCCGCTTCCGAAATACGCTCCTGGCCGCTGGGTACCGGACGGATTTCGCCCGCCAGTCCCACTTCGCCAAAGACCACTAAGTCCTGCGGCAGCGGTCGGTCGCGCAGGCTGGAAACCATTGCCAGTAGCAGTGCCAGATCGGCGCTGGTTTCGGTAACCTTCACACCGCCGACCACGTTGACGAACACGTCCTGATCCGCCATCTGCAAGCCGCCGTGACGATGCAGCACGGCCAGCAGAATCGCCAGACGGTTCTGCTCCAGACCAACCGCCACACGACGCGGATTCGCCATCATCGAATGGTCGACCAGCGCCTGAATCTCCACCAGCAACGGGCGTGTGCCTTCCCAGACCACCATCACTGAACTGCCGGAGGTGACTTCATCGCCACGGCTTAAGAAGATAGCGGAAGGGTTGCTAACTTCGCGCAACCCCTGTTCGGTCATGGCAAAGACGCCCAACTCATTCACCGCGCCAAAGCGGTTTTTATGGCTACGCAGAGTACGAAAACGAGAATCGGCGTCGCCGTCGAGCAGCACCGAGCAGTCAATACAGTGCTCCAGCACCTTTGGACCGGCCAGCGAGCCGTCTTTGGTGACGTGGCCGACCATGATAATCGCCACGCCGCGCGTTTTGGCAAAGCGAGTCAGGTAAGCCGCAGTTTCACGTACCTGTGCCACGCTGCCCGGCGAAGACTGAATATCCGCCATGTGCATCACCTGAATGGAGTCGATAACCATCAGCCTCGGCTGTTCTTCTTCGGCAATCAGGCAAATTTGTTCGATGCTGGTTTCCGACAGCATGTTCAGATTCGCCGTCGGCAGACCGAGTCGATGTGCGCGCATCGCCACCTGTTGCAAGGACTCTTCGCCGGTGACGTACAGGGTTTTCATCTGCTCAGCGAGCTTGCACAGCGTTTGCAGCAGCAGCGTTGATTTCCCTGCGCCGGGGTTACCGCCAATCAGGATGGCGCTGCCGGGCACCACACCGCCGCCCAGCACGCGGTCAAACTCTTTAAATCCGGTGGAAAAACGCGGCAACTCTTCAAGGCTGATATCAGACAGCTTCTGCACTTTTGCGATGCCCGCATTCCCGGCATAGCCGCTGAGCCGCTCGTTACGCGCCACCGTTGGTGACGCAGCAAGGCGTACCTCGGTAATGGTGTTCCAGGCCTGACAGGCGCTGCATTGCCCTTGCCAGCGCGGGTAATCGGCCCCGCATTCGTTACAAACAAAGGCGCGTTTTGGAGCTTTGGCCACGTTTTACCTCTTTCGTTAGCGCGTTTACCGGACAGCGTGGGCGCTTATCCGGCCTACGGTCACTTTGCCATCAGGCAATTAAATCATTTCTGGTTCATGCTGCCAGAGAGAATGCAGAACACGCCCATCAGGTCAGCGTGACGGATCGTAATCTCCGTCTTTTCATTCACTTTGGGTTTGGCATGATACGCTATACCCAGTCCAGCCGTTTTGATCATCGGCAGATCGTTGGCGCCATCGCCGATCGCCACCGTCTGCGCCATCGGGATCTCATACTCCTGCGCCAGGCGGGTCAGGGTGTTGGCTTTGTACTGCGCATCGACGATATCGCCGATCACGTTGCCGGTGAATTTACCGTCCATGATCTCCAGCTCGTTTGCCACAGCCGCCGTCAGACGTAGTTTGTTACGCAGATAATCGGCAAAGAAGGTAAAACCGCCGGAGGCAATTGCCACTTTCCAGCCGAGCGTTTCCAGTTTTAACACCAGTTGAGTCAGGCCAGGCATCAGTGGTAGCGTTTCGCGCACCTGGTGCAAAATATTGGCATCAGCGCCCTTCAACGTCGCCACGCGGCTGCGCAAGCTGGCGGTAAAGTCCAGCTCGCCGCGCATCGCGCGTTCGGTGACTTCGGCAACCATTTCGCCGGTTCCCGCCAGTTTGGCAATTTCATCAATACACTCGATCTGGATAGCCGTTGAATCCATGTCCATCACCAGCAAACCCGGCGTGCGCAAATGCGGAATTTTACCCAGTGGCGCAACATCCAGTTTGGCATCATGCGCCAGTTTTGCCGCACGCGGCGTTAACGAGCCCGCCAGACGAATCACCTGATAATCCTCAACGCACCACGCCGCCACGATCACCATCGCCGCACCCAGTTTGCTCTGGTATTGCGTTAACCGTTGTTTATCCAGCCCACGACCGTACAGCAGCCAGCCACTGCGGCCCGCGTGGTAATCCAGCGGCATGACTTCATCACCGCTTAAAGAGAGAGGCAGACCTGGCCACAGAGAAACATCTTCAGGTAGATCGCACCAGGTAATGTTAGGCATTAAAGCTCCTGTAAAATCGTTCGGGTCGGAATCATCAGGGGAAAATAACGCATGAGGCTACCCTGTAACCAGCGCTTCTGGCAACATTAAGTCTCAAATTTTCAGCAGGTGGAATATGGCTCGCACAAAACTGAAATTCCGACTTCATCGTGCAGTGATTGTATTGTCCTGCCTTGCGCTGCTCGTTGCCCTGATGCAGGGCGCGTCCTGGTTTAGTCAAAGCCACCAACAGCAGCGTAATCCGCAGCTCGAAGAGCTGGCGCGCACGCTGGCTCGCCAGGTCTCCTTGAACGTCGCCCCGCTGATGCGTACCGAAACGCCGGATGAAAAGCGCATTAAAGCGGTACTCTCGCAGCTCACGGAAAGTAGCCGTATTCTGGATGCGGGCGTCTACGATGAAAAGGGAGACCTGATTACACGCACCGGTGAGAGCGTCAACGTTCGAGACCGACTGGCGTTGGACGGCAAAAAAGCCGGGGGCTATTTTAACCAGCAGATTGTCGAGCCCATTCAGGGAAGAAATGGTCCGCTGGGCTATCTACGCCTGACGCTGGATACCCACACGCTCGCCACCGAAGCCAAGCAGGTGGATAACACCACCAACATCTTACGCCTAATGCTGCTTCTGTCACTGGCAATTGGCGTGGTGCTCACCCGTACCTTATTGCAAGGCAAGCGCACCCGCTGGCAGCAATCCCCTTTCCTGCTGACCGCCAACAAACCGGTACAGGAAGAAGACAACGAGAAGAAAGAGTAATAACAGAAAGGAAATCGACCATGACGACACTACGCCTGCTTATCTCAGACTCTTACGATCCGTGGTTTAACCTCGCGGTCGAAGAGTGCATTTTTCGCCAGATGCCCGCCACGCAGCGCGTCCTGTTCTTGTGGCGTAACGCCGATACGGTGGTGATTGGCCGGGCGCAAAACCCGTGGAAAGAGTGTAATACCCGCCGTATGGAAGAAGACAACGTGCGGCTCGCCCGTCGCAGCAGCGGCGGCGGCGCGGTGTTCCATGACTTAGGCAATACCTGCTTTACCTTTATGGCCGGTAAACCGGAGTACGACAAAACCATCTCTACCGCTATTGTCCTCCATGCCCTGAACGCGCTGGGCGTAGACGCCGACGCCTCCGGGCGTAACGATCTGGTCGTGAAAACGCCAGACGGCGATCGCAAAGTTTCCGGCTCTGCTTATCGGGAAACGAAAGACCGCGGATTCCACCACGGCACGCTGTTGTTGAACGCCGATCTCAGCCGCCTGGCAAACTATCTCAATCCGGATAAAAAGAAACTCGCCGCCAAAGGCATCACCTCGGTTCGCTCACGCGTAGCGAATCTAACGGAGCTGTTGCCGGGCATCACCCATCAACAGGTCTGTCAGGCCATCACGGAAGCCTTTTTTGCCCACTACGGCGAACGTGTCGAAGCGGAAATTATCTCGCCGGACAAAACCCCGGATCTGCCGAACTTTGCCGAAACCTTTGCCCGTCAGAGCAGTTGGGAGTGGAATTTTGGTCAGGCGCCTGCGTTCTCGCACCTTCTGGACGAGCGTTTCACCTGGGGCGGCGTTGAGCTGCATTTCGACGTGGAAAAAGGTCATATCACCCGTACGCAGGTCTTTACCGACAGCCTCAATCCCGCGCCGTTAGAAGCGCTGGCGGGTCGTCTGCAGGGGTGTTTGTACCGTGCAGATATGCTGCAACAGGAGTGCGAAGCGCTGCTGGTTGATTTCCCACAGCAGGAGAAAGAGTTACGCGAGCTGTCAGCGTGGATTGCCAGTGCAGTGAGCTAAACGCTGGCCTGAAAATGCCGGATGGCGGTCCGGCATACATCGATTGTAGCCCGGTAAGCGCAGCGCTACCGGGCATCACAACACTTACTCTTTATCGCCCAGCAGAACGGATTCCAGTGCGATTTTGATCATGTCGTTGAAGGTCGTCTGACGTTCAGCGGCAGTGGTCTGCTCGTGAGTACGGATATGGTCGGACACGGTGCAGATGGTCAGCGCTTTCGCACCAAACTCAGCCGCAACGCCATAGATACCCGCCGCTTCCATTTCCACGCCCAGCACGCCGTATTTTTCCATTACGTCGAACATTTCGCCGTCCGGAGAGTAGAACAGGTCAGCGGAGAACAGGTTGCCCACGCGCGCGTCTACGCCCAGCGCTTTTGCCGCATCAACTGCATTACGCACCATGTCGAAGTCAGCGATAGCTGCGAAGTCATGATCTTTAAAACGGATACGGTTTACTTTGGAGTCGGTGCAGGCGCCCATACCGATAACCACGTCACGCAGTTTAACGTCCATACGCACAGCGCCGCAGGAACCTACGCGAATGATTTTCTTCACGCCAAAATCGGTGATCAGCTCTTTGGTATAGATAGAGCAGGACGGGATACCCATCCCGTGACCCATAACGGAGATCTTACGGCCTTTGTAAGTACCGGTGAAACCTAACATGCCGCGAACGTTGTTCACTTCACGAACATCTTCGAGGAAAGTTTCAGCAATATGCTTTGCGCGCAGCGGGTCGCCCGGCATCAATACGACGTCAGCGAAATCACCCATTTCTGCATTAATATGTGGAGTTGCCATCTTCAGTTCCCTTTTGATTTATTGTTTTTGTCGGGGGGGTAGCAATGCCTTACCCAACCGACAAAACGAATTCAAATACCCTAAGGATTTCGCGTTGTAGGAAGGCGACGAATTCGGCCCCCCCGGGAGCATAGATTACCTATGTGACCGGGGTGAGCGAATGTAGTCAACGCATCTACAGCGCGAAAGACAACGGGTATCACAGCATGTTTTTACCGTAGTCCATCGGCGATGTACCAAAGTAGCTCGCCAGCGTCTGGCCAATATCCGCGAAAGTTTCACGGTGACCTAAAGAACCTGGTTTCACTTTCGGGCCGTAAACCAGCACCGGAATGTGCTCACGGGTGTGGTCAGTGCCGGTCCAGCTCGGGTCACAGCCGTGGTCAGCGGTCAGGATCAGAATGTCATCTTCACCCACCAGCTCCATCAGTTCAGGCAAACGGCGGTCGAACAGTTCCAGACCTGCAGCGTAACCAGCGATATCGCGACGATGTCCCCAGGAAGAGTCGAAATCAACGAAGTTAGTGAAGACAATGGTCTTATCACCCGCTTCTTTCATCTCTTTGATGGTGGCGTCGAACAGCGCGTCCAGGCCGGTAGCTTTCACTTTTTTGGTGATGCCGCAGTTAGCGTAGATATCCGCGATTTTACCGACGGAAACCACGTGACCGTCTTTCTCGTCGACCAGTTTCTGCAGCACGGTCGGTGCTGGCGGCTCAACGGCCAGATCGTGACGGTTACCGGTGCGCTGGAAATTACCCGCTTTATCACCGATAAACGGACGCGCGATAACACGACCGATGTTGTAACCACCTTCGGTCAGTTCTTCACGAGCGATTTCACACAGTTCGTAGAGTTTATCCAGGCCAAAAGTCTCTTCGTGACAGGCAATCTGGAACACGGAGTCTGCGGAAGTATAGAAAATCGGCTTGCCGGTTTTCATATGCTCTTCACCCAGTTGATCCAGGATCACGGTACCGGAAGAGTGGCAGTTGCCGAGGTAGCCCGGCAGGTTGGCACGTTTGACCAGTTTATCCAGCAGTTCCTGCGGGAAGCTGTTGTCATGATCGGAGAAATAACCCCAGTCAAACAGAACCGGAACACCCGCGATTTCCCAGTGGCCAGACGGCGTGTCTTTCCCGGAAGAGAGTTCATGCGCCCAGGCGTAGGCACCAATCACTTCCGCGTTACCGTCCATACCAGCAGCAATTTTACCGGTAGAACCTTCGTGAGCTTTCACCAGGCCCAGACGGGTCAGGTTAGGCAGATTCAGTGGACCTTTGCGACCCTTGTCAGCTTCGCCTTTCGCACAGGCTTCTGCAATGTGTCCCATAGTGTCTGAGCCTACGTCGCCAAAGCGATCCGCATCTTCAGTCGCACCAATACCAAAGGAGTCCAGCACCATAATAAATGCACGTTTCATCTTGTTCTCCAACATCTGCGCCGCAAAAAAGCGATCAGATCAGTATACAGTTATTCGGTAATACGACGATAGACTGTCGGTGTAATTTCTGGCGCTTTATCGTCAAGGCTAATTGCCGCTTTGACCGCTTTCGCCGCTTCCTGCCAGCTGGCTTCGTCTTTGGCGTGGATCACCGCCAGCGGACGCTGTCCGTCTACGCTGTCGCCCAGACGCGCCATGTCGCTAAAGCCAACGCTGTAATCAATGGTGTCCGAAGCCTGACGACGACCGCCGCCCATGGAAACAACCGCCATTCCCAGCGCACGGGTATCCATAGCGCTGACAAAACCTTCGGTATCAGCATATACCGCTTTGCTGAGCATTGCCGTCGGCAGGTACTTCGCATAATTTTCGACGAAATCGGTCGGGCCTTTCTGCGCCGCAACCATGCGACCAAAAATCTCTGCCGCTTTGCCGTTATCCAGCACCGCCTGCAATTTCGCACGGGCTTCGGCATCATCTTTCGCCAGATTGCCGGAGATCAGCATTTCCACGCACAGCGCCATCGTGACGTCTAACAGACGTGGATTGCGGTATTCACCTGTCAGGAACTGCACCGCTTCGCGGACTTCTACCGCGTTACCTGCGCTGGATGCCAGTACCTGGTTCATATCGGTTAACAGCGCGGTGGTACGTACACCCGCTCCGTTCGCCACGCCGACAATCGCTTCGGCAAGCGCTTCAGAAAGCTCATAGGTCGGCATAAAGGCGCCGCTGCCTACTTTCACATCCATCACCAGCGCATCCAGCCCTTCCGCCAGCTTTTTCGCCAGGATAGAGCCGGTAATCAGCGGGATGGAATCCACCGTCGCGGTAATATCGCGGGTGGCATAAAAACGTTTATCCGCCGGTGCGAGCGAGCTGGTTTGCCCAATAATCGCCACACCCACGTCTTTAATAATTTCACGGAAACGCGCATCGTCCGGGAAGATGTCAAACCCTGGGATGGCTTCCAGTTTATCGAGCGTACCGCCGGTATGACCCAGACCACGTCCGGAGATCATCGGAATATAGCCGCCACATGCAGCGACCATCGGGCCTAACATCAGTGACGTTACGTCACCCACGCCGCCGGTAGAGTGTTTATCCACAATCGGGCCGTTCAGTTGCAGGCTTTTCCAGTCCAGCACGGTTCCTGAATCACGCATTGCCATGGTCAGCGAAACACGCTCAGGCATTGTCATATCGTGGAAGAAAATGGTCATCGCCAGGGCGGCGATTTGCCCTTCAGAGATGGTGTTGTCGCGAATCCCATTGATAAAGAAACGAATCTCTTCATCGCTCAGCGCATGACCATCACGTTTTTTACGAATAATTTCTTGTGCGAGAAACATGGTAACCCCCGATAAATCAGGTTAAATGCAGCGGAAAACCCACTGCAATGAATGATTACTCTAAACAATTCGAGTCGCAGGAAGCGGCAAGGAAGCTCATCCCCAGGCGCTTACTACAGTAAGTGACTGGGGTGAGGGAGTGCAGCTAACGCACCTGCGGCTTGCAGTATGACGAGTAATTAGTAGCTGCTTGCGCTCTTACCATCGCCGTGACCCAGCGCTTTCAGCAGGCTCGCCAGCAGGCTGGATGCGCCAAAACGATAGTGACGGGAATCGGCCCAGTCAGCGCCAAACAGTTCGTCAGCAATCGCCAGGAACTGCTGTGCATCTTCTGCGGTACGCACGCCGCCTGCCGGTTTGAAACCTACAGTTTTAGAAACGCCCATGTCGCGGATCACTTCCATCATGATGCGTGCGCTTTCCGGCGTCGCATTTACCGGCACTTTACCGGTAGAGGTTTTGATGAAATCAGCACCCGCTTTGATGGAGATTTCAGACGCTTTACGGATAAGACTCTCTTCTTTCAGCTCACCGGTTTCGATGATCACTTTCAGCAGCACGTTTGCCGCCGCACACGCATCTTTACATGCTTTAACCAGATCAAAACCAACCTGCTCGTTACCGGCGATCAGGGCACGGTAAGGGAACACCACGTCAACTTCATCTGCGCCGTAGGCAATCGCCGCGCGGGTTTCAGCCAGCGCAATCTCGATGTCGTCGTTGCCGTGCGGGAAGTTGGTCACGGTTGCAATACGGATGTCCGGAGTGCCTTGCTCTTTCAGCGTCTTACGCGCGATAGGGATAAAACGCGGATAGATGCAAATAGCGGCAGTGTTGCCTACCGGAGTCTTCGCCTGATGACACAGCGCGATCACTTTTTCATTGGTGTCGTCGTCATTCAGAGTGGTCAGGTCCATCAGTTTCAGTGCACGCAGGCTGCTTGCTGTTAAATCGGTCATAACATTCTCCAACGGCATCGCCGTATAAAATTTCACCTTGCGAGTTTGTTAGTATTCTAACATCCGCTCGCTATTACACTTCGATATACATCACAGTTAATGAAAACCACATACAGATTTGCATTACTCTAATGAGATCTACTTCAAATAAATCACCTTTCAAGAAGGGATGCGGTGGCATCAGGCGCATCCGGATCAAAGGTTGTGGCGGCGTTGCTTTCTACAATGGCGTTACACCTTCGGGATTAAAAGGAATCAACGATGCCCACTTCAAGCGAACTCGCGCTGCAACAGCGTTGCCAACAAATCGTGACCAGTCCGGTGCTCAGCCCTGAGCAGAAACGCCACTTCCTGGCGCTGGAGGCTGAAAACGCGCTGCCTTACCCGCAACTACCTGCTGAGGCTCGCCAGGCGCTGGATGACGGGGTGATCTGCGATATGTATGAAGGTCATGCCCCGTTCAAACCGCGCTATGTTTTACCCGACTACGCGCGTTTTCTGGCCAACGGTTCCTCATGGCTGGAACTGGAAGGAGCCAGGGATCTTGATGACGCGTTATCCTTACTCACCATCCTGTATCACCACGTTCCGTCAGTCACCTCGATGCCGGTCTATCTCGGCCAGCTCGACGTTCTGTTGCAACCGTATGTTAGAATTCTAACACAAGATGAGATCGATATTCGAATAAAACGTTTCTGGCGTTATCTCGACAGAACCCTGCCAGACGCATTTATGCATGCCAATATCGGCCCCGCAGATACGCCTATCACCCGTGCAATTTTACGCGCAGACGCAGAGTTAAAGCAGGTTTCGCCTAATCTAACGTTCATTTATGATCCGCAAATTACACCTGACGACCTGCTGCTCAACGTGGCGCAAAATATCTGCGAGTGCAGTAAGCCGCACATTTCCAACGGCCCCGAAAATGATAAAATTTTCACAAAAGGTCAGTATGGCGTCGTCAGCTGTTACAACTCATTGCCGCTCGCCGGGGGTGGAAGCACGCTGGTCAGGCTCAATCTGAAAGCCATCGCAGAGCGCAGCACCTCTGTCGATGACTTCTTTACGCGCACCCTACCGCACTATTGCCAGCAGCAAATCGCCATCATTGATTCACGATGTGAATTCCTCTATGAAAAATCACATTTCTTTGAGAATAGCTTCCTGGTGCAGGAAGGGTTGATTGATCCCGAACGTTTTGTCCCTATGTTCGGCATGTATGGCCTGGCGGAGGCGGTGAACCTGCTGTGCGATAAGGCGGGGCAGAATGCTCGCTACGGAAAAGACGAGGTCGCCAATCAGCTCGGCTATCGCATCAGCGCCCAACTGGCGGAGTTTGTAGAAAGTACCCCGGTGAAATTTGGCTGGAAGCAGCGCGCAATGCTGCACGCACAGTCAGGGATCAGTTCTGACATCGGCACCACGCCGGGCGCGCGTCTGCCCTACGGCGATGAGCCGGATCCGATCACTCACCTGCAAACCGTCGCGCCGCATCATGCGTATTATCACGCTGGGATCAGCGACATTCTCACGCTGGATGAAACCATCAAGCGCAATCCTCAGGCGCTGGTGCAATTATGCCTCGGGGCGTTTAAAGCTGGGATGCGTGAGTTTACCGCCAACGTGAGTGGTAACGATCTGGTCCGCGTCACCGGCTATATGGTACGCCTGTCGGATCTGGAAAAATATCGCGCCGAAGGTTCACGCACCAACACCACCTGGCTGGGCGAAGAAGCCGCGCGCAATACGCGCATTCTGGAACGACAACCTCGCGTGATTAGCCATGAACAGCAGATGCGCTTCAGTAAGTAAGATCATTCCTTTCTCCTGCGTCGACGGGCCGGGCAGTCGCCTGGCTCTGTTTCTGCAAGGATGTAACCTGCGCTGTAAAAATTGCCACAATCCGTGGACGATGGGACGCTGCAACGACTGCGGGGAATGTGTCCTGCATTGCCCGCATGAGGCGCTGAGCCTGAGCGCGGGGAAAGTGAGATGGCAATCCGACGTATGTCAGCAGTGCGATACCTGCCTGCACATGTGCCCACAGCAGGCCACGCCGATGGCGCAAACCCTGAGCGTTGATGAAGTGCTGCAGCATATTCGCAAGGCGGTGCTGTTTATTGAAGGAATTACGGTCAGCGGCGGCGAAGCGACCACCCAGTTGCCGTTTATCGTGGCGCTGTTTAACGCGATCAAAACCGATCCGCAGCTGCAACACCTGACCTGCATGGTAGACAGCAACGGCATACTGAGCGAAACCGGCTGGCAAAAACTGCTGCCGGTATGCGACGGCGTAATGCTCGATTTAAAAGCCTGGGATAGCGCGTGTCATCGACAGTTGACTGGCCGCGATAACACGCTGATTAAACAAAGCATTACCTTTTTGTCCGGGCAGGGAAAACTTGCGGAACTGCGCCTGCTGGTTATTCCTGGCCACGTGGATTATCTACAGCATATCGATGCACTGGCGGCGTTTATCAAACGTTCAGGTGATGTACCGGTGCGGCTAAATGCCTTTCATGCGCACGGGGTGTACGGCGAAGCGAAGGACTGGCCGAGCGCCACGCCTGAGGATGTGGAGCAACTGGCGCAAGGATTGCGCGAGCGCGGGGTGGATAATTTGATCTTCCCGGCGCTGTACCTGTGATTGCCGGATGCGACGCATCCGTCGTCCGGCAATTAAAAATCAAATAACGCCGTCGTATTGCGATACAGCGCATCAGCGATAACATCCGCAGGTTCCGGGCGCAGCTCGCAGAGGACATCAAAGACTCTGACCACCTGCTCCGGGCGATTCGGCTGTCCCTGAAAGCCGTTGAGCGGCATATCCGGCGCGTCAGTTTCCAGCAGCAGTGAGTCCAGCGGCAGTTGCGCCATTACCTCGCGGGTTTTACTGGCGCGCGGCCAGGTAATGGTGCCGCCCACGCCAATTTTGTAGCCCAGTTGCACAAAACGTTCGGCCTGCTGCACGCTCCCGGAAAATCCATGCACCACGCCGGTTCGCGGCAAAGCATGGCGTTTCAGGTGCATCGCCAGCTTGTCATGAGTGCGCCGCGAATGCAGGATCACCGGCAGTTCGTAACGCTTCGCCAGCTTAAGCTGCGCTTCCAGCAACCGCTCTTGCTTATCGAATTGCGGATCGTCCCGATAAAGATCCAGCCCAATCTCGCCTACCGCCACCAGCTTTTGCGGGCGCTTATCCAGCGCCTGCTGCAACTGCTCCAGACAGTCATCGCTATGTTGTTCAATAACAATGGGGTGCAGCCCCAGGGCGGCAAACAATGGAGGGTAATTTTCCGCTAACGCCAGTACACGGGAAAAATTTGCCGCCTGGGTGGCCGGAACGATAATGCTTTGCACGCCGACGTCAGCCGCGCCCTGAATACTGGCAGATTCATCGCCCGTAAACGGCGGAAAATCAAAGTGACAATGCGTATCAATAAAACGATAACTCACGCCAAATCCTCATTATTAAACGTCGTGTCGTTAGCCTGAGGCGCATTGGTCACCACCGGCGCGTGAGCGTCGTTAGCCACCGGCGCAGGTGGAACCACGACCGGTCCCGGCACCACAATCTTCGGCGTCTGACGAGGCAGCGGCGCATTTTTCGCCAGCAGCTTGCCGACGGTTGCCAGGAAGTAACGACCACACAGGCGTCCGGTCTTGTAATCTTCCCGCAGCGCCGGAATACGGCTTCCTAATGCCATGCTATGGAGCGGTTTGGGCGGGTAGATCTCAAAGATACGCAACTTGCCCGGCGGTTTCTCAATAAAACTCTGAATCGCGCGATAGCTGGCTTCATGGTGCTGGACCAGATTCAGCAGCGGTTGCAGGCTGCTTTCGCCCAGCCAGCGTTCCATACGCTTGAACCACTGCGGGGTGTAATACATTTGCGAAGGCACGGTGCGGATAACCACCAGCGTTTTTGCCCCCTGCTTCGCCGCTTCCTGCACGGGAATGGCGTCGCTGACTCCCCCATCGAGATAATTCACACCATCCAGCGCAACCCCGGCGCGGTAGAACCCGGGAATAGCGCTGGAGGCACGAATAAGATCGAGCCAGTTTTGCCGGTTCGGCGAAAAATAGCCAGGCGTGTAGTCATCGCCCCGACAGGCGCACATATAAAACGATTTCCCTGCGGCAAACAGGCGCTCGGCGTTATACATCGCCAGCGGCATCTGGGATGCAGTCGAATCCACCAGCCAATCGAGATCGATTAAATTTCCCCCGCGCACAAAGCGCACCGGGTCAAAAAATTCACGTCGGGTAGTGTAACGCATGATGACTTTACGGCCGTAACCCGGCTGGTTACAAAGATAGGCTGAAAGGTTTTGCGCGCCAGCGGATGTCCCGTAGAAGAGATCAAAAGGGTTGAACTGCGCGCGCATGAATTCATCCAGTACGCCAGCGGTGAAGATGCCTCTTTGTCCGCCGCCCTCACACACCAGCGCCATACTGCCTGGTTGAAACGGACGTAACGATAACGGCGCAATATTACCGAGCGTGACGGGTATTCTCTGCCCCACCTCTGCCTTCCTGTTGTTTTTGTAATAGAACAACAAAGTAACGCAAATTGCCTGATGCTAAAACCGTAAAAGCCAGTCCGGTGGACTGGCTTAGTAGCAAGTTATCTTTACGGTTAATCCCCAAAATAATTCGAGTCACAAGAAGGCGGCAAGGGCGTGAATCCCGATCTGCTTACTCTGGTAAGTGATACGGGCGAGCACGCGTAGCCAGCGCACCTTTAACTTGAAGAATAAAGGGGATGTCGCTAGGGCCGTTTACGACCTGTAAACAGGCTGACCAGAAACAGAATGATCCCCACCACAAAAACAATTTTCGCTGCGCCAGCAGCGGTACCCGCCAGTCCACCAAAACCCAGTGCAGCGGCAATTAACGCGATAACCAGAAATATGATGCCCCATCGAAACATGCGCTTCTCCTTTACCATAGTTAATGTCACCGCTTGATATGAGCACTCAGGCTGCCCATCGGCGATATTTTCAGTGTGGTGCACAACACGCCTCCCGACAAACGTCGGGAGGACGAATTAAGTCTAATTAGTGAGTTTTAAGATCGTTTTTGACGCTTTTTACGCCATCAATCGCTTTGGCGATGCTCTCAGCGCGATCGCTTTGAGCCTGTGATTCAACGGTTCCTGAAAGCTGTACCACGCCATCGGTGGTTTCAACTTTCACTTTGCGGGAAGGGACAATATCATCGGCCAGCAGCTTGGCTTTTACCTCACTGGTGATTGCCGTATCGCCCGCATAGCCTTTTACAGAAGAGTCTTTGCTATCACGTACGTGCAGTTTGTCGCTAACGGAGGTCACACCCTCAACGCCTTTGGCGACTTTAACTGCCTCTTCGGCTTGTGCCTGGCTTTCAACAAACCCGCTTAGCGTCACCACCTTCTGGTCGGTTTTAACGGAAATGTCGGTGCTCTTAATGCTATCGTGATCCACCAGCGCGGCTTTTACTTTCGCAGTGATGGTGCTGTCATCCATGAAATTACCGACTTTGTTCATGGAGCTATCGACTTTCTGCCCCGCACTTTCGACGCCGGATTGCGTTTTATCCGTCGTGGAGTTTTCTGCATAAGCAGAACCCGTTGCAACAGCGGAGGTCAGCATCACGGCCAGCAGCGTTTTAGAAATCTTAAGTCCTGTCATTGTCATCGATGTATTCCTGTATGTTTGCTAAAAGCTGCGCTCTGCCGTAAAACGGCTTGAGCCAGCAACTAATCTTGTAAGTGGAATAAATATCAGCAATAGAAGCTGCAACAGGCAGCCTAAAAAGCATTTAACGCCGACATTTATGTCATCACATTGTTAAATATAGTTCAGGATTTCGTGATCGCAGTCCAGATTGACTAAAAAACGTGCAAACAAAAGAAAAACGAGAGGTTTTAAGAACATTCCGCAAGGGATTTAAAAGACAGGAAAAGTTGTAGGGCACGGTGGATACCGTGCCCTGAAGGTCGATTAGTGTTCGCGCGTTTTGCGGAACTGAACGTCAGGGTAACGTTCCTGGGTGAGATTCAGGTTAACCATGGTCGGCGCGATATAAGTGAGGTTATCGCCGCCATCCAGCGCCAGCTGAATTTCGTTTTTACGCTTGAATTCTTCGAATTTCTTCACGTCAGAACACTCTACCCAGCGTGCTGTCGCTACGTTGACCGACTCATAAATCGCTTCAACGTTGTATTCGCTCTTCAGGCGTGAAACCACCACGTCGAACTGCAGCACACCAACAGCGCCCACGATCAGATCGTTATTAGCGATCGGACGGAAAACCTGCACTGCGCCCTCTTCGGACAGCTGAACCAGCCCTTTCAGCAGCTGTTTCTGCTTCAACGGATCCTTCAGACGAATACGACGGAACAGCTCCGGCGCGAAGTTCGGAATACCAGTGAACTTCATCATTTCGCCTTGGGTAAAGGTATCGCCAATCTGGATAGTGCCGTGGTTGTGCAGACCCAGAATATCGCCCGGATACGCTTCTTCCACGTGAGAACGGTCACCGGCCATAAAGGTCAGCGCATCGGAGATAACCACGTCTTTACCAATGCGCACCTGGCGCATTTTCATGCCTTTCTCGTACTTGCCGGACACCACGCGCATAAACGCCACGCGGTCACGGTGTTTCGGGTCCATGTTGGCCTGAATTTTAAACACGAAGCCGGTGAACTTCTCTTCTGAGGCTTCAACAACGCGGGTGTCGGTTTTACGCGGCATCGGCGCAGGCGCCCACTCCACTAAGCCATCCAGCATATGATCAACGCCGAAGTTACCGAGCGCGGTACCGAAGAATACCGGGGTGATTTCGCCCGCGAGGAACAGCTCATGGTCGAACTCGTTAGACGCGCCCTGCACCAGCTCCAGCTCGTCGCGCAGCTGCTGCGCCAGGTCTTCCCCCACGGCGGCATCGAGTTCCGAGTTGTTCAGACCTTTAACAATGCGCACTTCCTGAATTGTGTGGCCTTTACCCGTCTGGTACAGGTAAGTTTCGTCTTTATATAGGTGATAGACGCCTTTGAACAACTTACCGCAGCCAATCGGCCAGGTGATCGGCGCACAGCCGATTTTCAGCTCATTCTCGACTTCATCCAGCAGCTCCATCGGATCGCGGATGTCACGGTCGAGTTTGTTCATAAAGGTCAGGATCGGGGTATCACGCAGACGGGTAACTTCCATCAGCTTACGGGTCCGGTCTTCAACACCTTTTGCGGCGTCGATGACCATCAGGCAGCAGTCCACCGCCGTCAGAGTACGGTATGTATCTTCAGAGAAGTCTTCGTGCCCTGGGGTGTCCAGCAGGTTTACCAGGCAGTCATGATATGGAAACTGCATCACAGAGGTGGTAATGGAGATACCACGCTGTTTTTCCATTTCCATCCAGTCAGATTTCGCATGCTGGCTGGAGCCACGGCCTTTTACCGTACCGGCGGTCTGAATCGCCTGTCCGAATAACAGTACCTTTTCAGTAATTGTCGTTTTACCGGCATCCGGGTGAGAAATAATGGCAAAAGTGCGGCGTTTGGCCACCTCTTGCAAATAAGGAGACAACGTCATAGTCAAATCTTCTTAGGTAAGCACGGCAACAGGCCGTGCAAGTTGAATACGAAAAATTGCGGCTATTTTACCCATCAACGGGGGGGAGGCAATCAGTGTTTACACAGGAGCCGCTCCAGTTCACTTAATGACGCCACGGTCCAGGTCGGCTGAATGCCCGCTGGCTGCTCGCGGTGGTGCGTATTTAGCCAGCAAGTGGATAGCCCGGCGTTAATGCCACCAAGAATATCGGACTCTGCGGTGTCGCCCACCATCAGTACGCGAGAACGCTCAGGATTGCCCGCCTGCTCCAGTGCATGGTCAAAAATACGGGGATCGGGTTTTGCCACGCCAACCTGCTCAGAAATCACCAGCAGGTCGAAATAGTCGCGCAGCCCCGTCCGCTCAAGGCGGATTTGCTGCAACGCCGTAAAGCCGTTAGTAATAATACCGATTTTTGTTTTATCACGAATCGCATTGAGCAGAGAAACCGCCCCTGGCAACGGCGAGCAAATCTCCGCCATCGCATTGATAAAGGCGTCATTAAGCTGGCCTGGCTCAACCTTCAGGCGTTCAGCCCAGCTCTGAAAACGAGCGTGCTGGAGTTGTAATGAGGTTATCGCACCGTTTTGATAATCCACCCACAGCGGTTTATTTACGGCCTGGTAGTCCTGAAAATCTTCAGCGGTAAAGGTAATGCTATAGTCGAGAAACATCCGCTGTAAGCCGGTAAACGAGTCAAACGTAAACAGCGTTTCGTCGGCATCAAAGAAAATCCAGTCCCACTTCTTCATCATTACACCTTGTCTTACATGCTGATTGGCAATGCCATTATAATGGCGTCTTCATGACCATCGGCCGTCGGATAGTAATTGCGCCGGATCGTCGCCTCGTTAAAGCCCAGGCTTTCGTACAGCGCGATAGCGGCAGCATTTGAGGCGCGCACTTCAAGCCACAGTGTCAAAATGCCACGCTTTTCCAGCTCATCGATCAGGTATTCCAGTAGCTCACGCCCCAGGCCCCGGCGCTGAAAGTCAGGATCGACGGCAATATTGAACAGCGTAGCTTCATCCAGCACGACCTGTGTAATCGCAAAGGCGGCCATTACGTCATCAACCCTCAAGTGAAAATTGAGGTAGCGATCGCCCTGGTTGCTGGCAAATGTTTTTTCACTCCACGGAAAAGCGTGGGCGCGTTTTTCAATCTGAAATGCTGCAGGTAAATCAGTCGGTTCGAGGGAAGAAATCGTGTTCATATGCGCAGATTTGTTGCCATAACGCGGCGCGGGCCGCGGGGTTTTCCCGTAATTCATTAAACGCAGGACTCTCGACCTGAGCGCCCTCCAGCAGCAGCGGCTCTTCGGTTCCCAGCCGCCAGCTATTACAGCGACTGCCCTGCGGCAGCATGGCGACACGGTCAGGCGTCAGTTGTAAAACCTGATCCGGGCTGACGGTTAATGCGCGTAAAATATCGCTCATCAACGGTTCGGTTAGTGCGGGTAATTGTGCAGCAACCATCACCAAACGGACGTGCGCAGGAATTGAAATCGCGATCTCGCCCTGCAGTGCGCCGGGACGACGCAATGACCACTGCGTAATGCCCAGTTGCTGTAACTGCCAGTCTCGTCGGGATGTCATAGCGAAACACTCCTGTCTATCAGGGGCGCAAATATAGCAAATTTGTCGAATCCGTGCCATCAAACAACTATAATCCCCCGCTGTACAATTTAAGGAGCACTCCATGTCTGCTTTTACCCCGGCAAGTGAAGTCTTGCTGCGCCACAGTGATGATTTCGAACAAAGCCGTATTCTGTTTGCCGGTGATTTGCAGGATGACCTGCCTGCCCATTTTGAATGCGCCGCCAGCCGTGCGCACACTCAGCAGCTTCACCACTGGCAGGTGCTTAACCGCCAGATGGGCGACAACGTTCGCTTTAGCCTCGTCGCCCAGGCTGATGACGTTACCGATAGCGATACGCTGATCTACTACTGGCCGAAGAATAAGCCGGAAGCCCAGTTCCAGTTGATGAACATTCTGTCGCTGTTACCGGTGGGCACCGATATTTTTGTTGTTGGTGAGAACCGCAGCGGCGTTCGTAGCGCAGAGCAGATGCTGGCCGAATACGCGCCGCTGAACAAAGTCGACAGCGCGCGTCGCTGTGGCCTGTACCATGGTCGTCTGGAAAAACAGCCTGTCTTTGATGCAGAAAAATACTGGGATGAATACCAGACCGAAAATCTGACCATCAAAACGCTGCCGGGCGTATTCAGCCGTGACGGCCTGGATGTTGGCAGCCAACTGCTGCTCTCCACGCTGACGCCGCACACCAAAGGCAAAGTTCTGGATGTCGGCTGTGGTGCAGGCGTACTCTCCGTCGCCTTAGCCAGCCACTCGCCAAAAGTGCGCTTAACCCTGTGCGATGTTAGTGCCGCCGCCGTTGAAGCCAGCCGCGCAACGCTTGCTGCCAACGGTATTGAAGGAGACGTAATCGCCAGTAACGTCTTTTCTGACGTGACGGGTCGCTTTGATATGATCATCTCCAACCCACCGTTCCACGATGGGATGCAGACCAGCCTCGATGCCGCGCAAACGCTGATTCGCGGTGCAGTGCGCCACCTCAACAGCGGCGGTGAACTGCGTATCGTGGCGAACGCCTTCCTGCCTTATCCGAAGGTACTGGATGAAGTGTTTGGCTTCCACGAAGTTATCGCGCAGACCGGTCGCTTCAAGGTCTATCGCACCATCATGACGCGTCAGGCGAAGAAGTAGAACGGCCATCCGGCAGGGTTTGCTAAATGCGGGGTGGCACTTCGTTTACACGGCCTGCGTTTAGCGCCCATTTTTACATCAATTAAGCGCGTCCTGGGCAATTAACTATTGACGAAAAGTTGAAAACCACTAGAATGCGCCTCCGTGGTAACGATACTTTTTTGAGTGTCGATGGTATGCGAAGGTGGCGGAATTGGTAGACGCGCTAGCTTCAGGTGTTAGTGTCCTTTCGGACGTGGGGGTTCAAGTCCCCCCCCTCGCACCATAATCCACGTTGATATTGCTCGCACTGGGCGAAGGTGGCGGAATTGGTAGACGCGCTAGCTTCAGGTGTTAGTGTCCTTAGGATGTGGGGGTTCGAGTCCCCCCCCTCGCACCAACGAGGCGATATCAAAAAATAAGATGACTGTGCGAAGGTGGCGGAATTGGTAGACGCGCTAGCTTCAGGTGTTAGTGTCCTTAGGATGTGGGGGTTCGAGTCCCCCCCCTCGCACCAATTATCTTATTTCCCTCTCGATTTTCTTCCCTGTTTTGTTCATCCCTGATTCCCGTTCATCATCACCAGAACAATGCCGCCGATCAGCGCCGCACATGAAGGCAACAGGACAAAATGCCGCAAACGCTTGTGGTACAGCATGAGTGAAGTCAACAGTAATCCTAATACAATCATCGCCTTCCATACGTAGACCGACAGGTCGCTAAATGCCATCCCGGCAATCAGTATTCCCGGCAGCAGAACACCCCATCCACTGCCCAGCGTACGTTGCAACATGGTACCACCTATGACATTGATAATGATAACCAATATCATATGATAAATTTTCTCATTTGTCAGCTGGGAGACACTATCAATTATATGAGTTTTACTTAGCGATTGATGACATGAATAATTTAAGGTGATAAATTGCTCGCCGGTTAGCTTTTCAACTAAAAACAATAAAAACCTCTGCGAATGATACCCCGTTCGTTATTTGTTTTATTTACCAACACACCTTTGTACATTGCAGATAACTAACAATATTTACCTATGACAGTACAATCCTGGCGAGCTCTGCGCACCAAAAAATACCAACTCTCTTTACGATTGTTTCTGCTGCTCAACGCAGTCTCCGCACTGTTTACGCTTTTTTTTCCCCTGTTTGCCGTCAAAGCGTTGTCAGTACCGGCGTTGCTGATTCTCGTGATGAGTACATTGTTGCTGGCATGGCATAGGAAATATGTGGATAAAAGAATTAATCTTCCTTTTATTTCAATCGTTTTTGGTTTGCTATGGGCATTACATATTTTCCTGAAATATAACGCACTGGGTCATAATGATTATTATTTTCTATTAATCGCGCTTCTCAGCGTGCTGTTTATTGGATCTATCGCTTTTGCCAATAATATCATCGCGTTTACGCTTCACTCACTACCTTCCGTCGCCGTCTGTTTATGGCTGAATGGCAGCGAGCATGGTTTGCGAATTTTCTATTTTATGGCGCTGCCCATGGCCGGGATCGCCATCCAGCATGTGATACAAAAA
Source organism: Citrobacter sp. XY323 (assembly GCF_025106035.1). Lineage (NCBI taxonomy): Bacteria > Pseudomonadati > Pseudomonadota > Gammaproteobacteria > Enterobacterales > Enterobacteriaceae > Citrobacter > Citrobacter sp. XY323. The sequence goes on along the minus strand of NZ_JANYUK010000006.1, from coordinate 268,444 downwards.
CGCTACGATGGCTTCGCCCAGCAGCTGATGTATAAACTGCTGGAAGAACGGGAGACCCTGAACGGGCTCAGCATGCTCGACCCGCTAACCGGTTTGTACAATCGTCGGGGGCTGCAACACCGACTCGATACGCTGTTGGCCTTGAGCAACGCGAAGCACTACGTCTTGCTACTGGATATCGACCATTTCAAAGCCTATAACGATCACTACGGTCATATGATGGGAGATCAGGCGCTGATCCGCGTCTCTGCCGCGATTCGTGACTCCGTGCGCTCCCGGGACGTGGTGGCGCGCTTTGGTGGGGAAGAGTTTATGGTTTTGCTGACCGCGGTCGATCCCCAGCAGGCCCAGGCTGCCGCCGAACGTATTCGCCAGAAGGTGTACGACCTTAAAATTCCTCACATGTTTAACGAGAGCGTGGCAACCAACGTAACCGTGAGTATTGGTATTGCGCCTCTGGTCGAGCAGGATATTGATGCCGCTGTTGCCCGAGCGGATAAAGCCCTTTATGAGGCCAAGAGCCTTGGGCGCAACAGTACGCTGGTCAGCGATGACCTGCGGGTAAACTGCCCTTCTGCCTGAGCTATCTGTGCGGTGTGGCCCGGGATGGCGACAAAGATCTTGCCATCGCTCAATGTCAATTATAGGATTAGCAATCATTATCATTAAGATTAACATCCTTATATCGACATGGCTTATCGTTCCGCACCGATCGTTGAAGATGTCATCTGGCGTAGCCCTCTGCCTGCAAAGATGCCCTCGCTGGCTGCTGCCGTACGCGCAACGATAGCCAACACCCGTGAGCACCTGCTGGACTTCATTCGTCTTGACGAAACGCCCGTGCCAGGAGCGATGACGCTACATGAATGGACGCAATCAACGACGCTAAGTTCATTGCTGGCTGTCTATTCAGACCATATTTATCGCAATCAGCCCACGCTGCCACGCGAAAATAAGCCGTTGATTTCTCTCTGGGCGCAGTGGTATATCGGCCTGATGATGCCTCCGCTCATGGTGGCCCTGCTGACGCAAAAAGAGGCCATCGATGTCTCTCCTGAACACATGCACGTAGAATTCCACGAAACAGGCCGTGCTGCCTGCTTCTGGATCGACGTGCATCAGGATCACCAGGTCACGGCCCAGTCTCCTCAGCAACGCATGGAAACACTGATTCTCTCGGCGCTGACGCCGGTTGTGCAGGCGCTGGAAGCGACAGGCGAGATCAATGCGAAGCTTATCTGGAGCAACACCGGATATTTAATTCACTGGTATTTAACGGAAATGAAGCCGTTATTAGGTGAAGAACTGCTGACCACACTGCGCCAGACCTGTTTTTTTGAGAAGCAGCTCTCCTGCGGTCAGGATAATCCCCTGTGGCGTACCGTTGTTCCGCGCGAGGGACTGTTAGTGCGCAGAACCTGCTGCCAGCGCTATCGCCTGCCCGATGTCCAGCAATGCGGTGACTGCACGCTGAAGTAAGCGAGGAGCCGTAGCCCCTCGCCCGTCAGTTATGCAACCTGCTGATTTTCCTCTTCTATACGCTGTGCTTCTTCTTTTTCCTGCGCTAATAGCTGCTTTTCGTAAACCTTAAAGAATGGGAAGTAGATGACGGCAGACACCAGTGCCAGCAGGACAACCAGAATGGCCGCACGATAGTCCCAGCCTAACGCCCACGCCGCGCCAACCGGTGCCGGGGCCGTCCAGGGAACCACTGAAATCACCCGCCCAATCAAATCTAGCTTCATCGCCGCCCAGGCCAGCACCGCGTTCACCATCGGGGCCAGCAGGAAGGGAATGAAGAACACCGGGTTCATGACAATCGGCGTACCAAAAATCACCGGTTCGTTAATATTAAAAATGCTCGGGACAACGCTCAAACGCCCGATCGATCGTAGATGGGCCGAACGGCTACGCAGATAGCAAATCACCAGCCCCATCGTCGCGCCGGAACCTCCAACCACAATAAAGAACGTCCAGAACGCTTCCATAAAGATATGCGGTAAAGGCGCGCCCTGCGCCAGCGCCGACTGGTTCATCCCGAGATTGGTGAGCCAGAACATTTGCAGCATTCCCGACACAATTGCCGCGCCATGAATACCGGCAAACCACAGCAGATGGCCGATCAGCACCGCCAGCAGTATCGCTGGCAGAGAATCCGCTGCAGACACCAGTGGTTTAAAGATGGCCATGATGGCCTGCGGGATCAGCATGTCAAACTGCGACTGAATCACCAGACTCAGCGGGTACAGCGTAAGCACCACCACCAGCACAGGGATCAGCAGATCGAAGGAGTTTTTGATCATCGGCGGCACCTGATCGGGTAAACGAATGCCGATGTTGTGCGCCTTCAGGAAGCGCATCATTTCAACGCAGTAAATAGCCACCAGGATCGCAGTGAAAATCCCCGTACCGCCCAGGCTATCAACCGGCATAGTGCCTTTGGTTTTCGGTGCAGCAATCAGCAAAAAAGCCATGATCGATAGCATCGCGCACATGAAGGGATCTAGCTGATGTGACTTCACATAGTGCTTGCCCAGGTTATAAGCGATAGCCGCACATATGTAGACTGACATGATCCCCATCGTCATATCAAACGGTGTGAGGATTTGGCCTTCAAACTGTTTCGCCATATCCAGCCACGCACGTGCAAACCCCCAGGTGGTATCCGGAGAAAAAGGCGGATAGGCGAAAACCAGCAGAAACGAGCCTACGATCATGAAGGGCATCGCCGAAATAAACCCATCACGGATAGCCATCACATGACGTTGTGAAGAGATGCGCCCGGCAACAGGGCTGACGTAATTTTCAACGAAGCGGAAAATCGCATTAAACACAGCATGATTAGTAGACATAGCCGTTCTCCCGTTGTGCAAAACCCTGCAACCGTGCTGGTATCAACACCACCACGTAAAGCCCATTACTGCTTTTCGCAACCGTGCCGGGAGGAACGCCAGCGCTACTGTATTTTGAGTTCAGTTTCATAGATGGCTCTTATTATGTAATACAGAGGAAGTGACAACTTCAGTATTAATCGCCATTTGAGCATTCTGCAACCGGTTACTGTAACCGGTTTCTTTGATTGTGAAGATGATCGAAAAACTGCCAATGTTGCCATGTTGTTATATTAAAATATTTACAGCGAGCTTGCCCCTATGACAAATTACGCCATGCGGTTTTCTGCTGGATGGAGCTGCCTGTAGGCGATTTGGAGAGAAGAATGAGTTTGCAATCAGTACGCCAATTTTTAGCGCAATATGCACCAGATATTGAGATTATCGAATTAGATCAGAGCACAGCTACCGTCGATCTGGCAGCGAAAGCCCATAACGTCGAACCTGGCCAGATCGCGAAAACGCTTTCTCTGAAGGTCAAGAACGACATTATTCTGGTCGTCGCCAAAGGTGATGCCCGACTGGATAACAAAAAGCTAAAGAGCACTTTCGGTGCCAAAGCCCGGATGTTGAGTAGCGATGAAGTGGTGAACGCGACGGGCCATCCTGTTGGCGGCGTTTGCCCTTTCGGACTGGAAACGCCGATTTCAGTGTACTGCGACGTTTCGTTGAAGCATTACGCTGAAGTGCTTCCCGCCGCAGGCGCCATCCACAGCGCCGTTCGTATCACGCCAGAAAGGATGGCTGAGCTGACTTCCGCCACCTGGGTGGATGTGTGTCAGGGATGATTCACGTTCCGTGCCGATAACGAAACCCGGCACGAAACGATCTAACATTACCCGTTAAGAAGCCGCCTGTAGAAAAGGTGCAGGTTCACCTGCACGCAGGTACAGCAGGATATCTGCAGCATCCAGCAGTCCGGCATCTGAGCTCACGCCCAGCTTGGACATCACATTAAATTTATGTGCCCGAATGGTTTTAATATTCCGCTCTAACTGAGCAGCGATCTGCGGCATTGAATAGCCATTCGACATAAAGCGCAGTATTTCTCGTTCTGTTGGACTGAGCATACGGCTTTGATTGATATACCAATGGTTTTTAGAACCTTCGGTTCCCCGGTTGGGACCGTTCAATACCGTAAATAACGCGTCCTGCAGTACCGTTAATGAAGAAGATTTGCTCACAACGCCATCTAACGGCAACGGCGACAAAGAGCCGATTAATCGCGCTTCAGCGTCATCATCAGCAATAACCACCCGGCGAATACGCGGAAAATTTACCGCTAATTCCGTCAGATAAGCTAACCCGGCCCTGCGATCGGTTCTGATTGCAGAGAGGGAGAAAATAACCGCCGAAAACGACGTTTTTAACATCACCTGACTAAATGCAGGCTGGCTCGAAAAGATATGAAGTTCGTATTGGTTATCCGGCATGGTATTAAACAGGCTCTTAATACCGACGCTACTCATCGCGCACTTCTCTACCAGCGCAACGTTTCTTTTGATGCTTCGGCTTTCCATTCCGTGGTTTCTCCATAAACTGAAGGTAAATTCAATTCTCGCGATCCTTGAGAACTGTTTATCCAGGCGTACATTTCTGCATTGCTATGTATCGACAAGCGACGCATAGCGCTGTTCTTTTGGGCGCTGATCGTTTTATTGCTTTTCTTCAGCAATGTCGCAATCTGATTAATTCCCCAACCTTTTCCCAGGAGTCTCAGCACTTTCCTCTCCGAGAGGGTAAGTACAATTGAGCGGGCGCTATGGTCTGCTAATTCTGGCATCAGGGGCGGAGAGAGCAGAGACTTGCTAATTCTCTCGGCACGGCTATTTCCTGCGTGAATAACATTCACCAAACTTTCAATCGTCTCGGCATCAGATAACAGCGAACTGACAGGGCACATCAGCAATTCAATGGCCAGCGGATAAAAAACACGAGAAACGAGAAATACCCAGTGAATATCGCGGTATTGAGATAATAAAGAATAATATTGTTCGCAGACTGAACGTGGATGATTACAGTCTCCGGATAAGTCAGCAATCACCAAATCGGCACAACGCAGCTGCAGCAACGTCAATTCTTCGACGGAGCGGCAGTAGGTAAGTTCATAATCAGCGAACTGCCCCTGCATTACACCTTTAAGTCCGGTTTGTACGATCGGTAATTTACTAATAATAATTGCGTTTTTGCAGCGTCCTGGCAACATATCTCCTCCACATTCACCAGTCCGTATTCGCACGTATTAAAAATCCCCTGATAAATTAAAAACATTAATTAACAGGAAACCCTAAACAATAGACGAGGTGAATTGTTTATCCTTGGCTTTTATTTATAAATAAAGTTACACCGCTACAATCCCAGTAGCATCAAACTATTGAACCATCATGCCAATAATTACTCATAAATACACTCTTTGTACAATTAAAAGAACTACAATAGATCGTTAGCGTTGCTTACGTATTTTCCATCCTGATAAATAGCACTACATTTTCATAAGCGCTGTCTTTATTGATAAGCAAGTGAGGTATGCAAACGCATCAGACGTACAATCTGCATCTTTTTTCGACGCAAAGATTGATCTTAGCCAGAGCCAACAGGATCATGCTTCATGATAAAAAGAAGACATCCGCCATGCAAAGAGATCCTTTTCAGTCAGAGCGAGTCATGCAAACAGAGCAGTCGTCACAGCGAACGGTTACACGGTTATGTATTCAATGCGGTCTTTTTTTACTGCAGCATGGGGCAGAAAGTGCGCTGGTTGACGAGCTATCCACCCGCCTCGGGCTGGCGCTTGGCATGGATAGCGTAGAAAGCGCTATCTCCTCTAACGCCATCGTCCTGACCACCATTAAAGACGGGCAGTGCCTGACTTCAACGCGAAAAAATCAGGATCGCGGAATTAACATGCACGTCGTGACGGAGGTGCAGCACATCGTTATTCTGGCGGAACACAAACTGCTGGATGTTAAAGGCGTTGAGAAACGCTTTAGCCAGATTAAACCGCTGCGCTATCCAAGATGGTTGGTCGCCTTTATGGTCGGCTTGTCCTGTGCCTGCTTTTGTAAACTCAATAATGGCGGATGGGATGGCGCGGTGATCACCTTTTTCGCCAGTATGGTGGCAATGTATATTCGCCAGATTCTGGCGTCCCGGCATTTGCACCCGCAAATCAACTTCTGCATTACTGCGTTTGTGGCAACCTCGATTTCTGGTCTGCTGCTAACGTTGCCGACGTTTAACCACACTCCAACCATCGCCATGGCCGCCAGCGTGCTGCTGCTGGTTCCGGGTTTTCCGTTGATCAACTCCGTCGCGGATATGTTTAAGGGACACATTAATACAGGGCTCGCTCGCTGGGCTATTGCCAGTCTGCTGACGCTGGCGACCTGCATTGGCGTAGTCATGTCGATGACCTTATGGGGGCTGCGCGGATGGGCGTGATTGATTTCATTTTGGCGCTAATGCAGGACATGATCCTGTCGGCAATACCTGCGCTTGGTTTTGCCATGGTATTTAACGTACCACATCGGGCGCTCCCCTGGTGCGCGTTACTCGGCGCACTCGGCCACGGTTCACGAATGGTGATGATGAGCGCAGGATTTAATATCGAATGGTCAACCTTTATGGCGTCGCTACTGGTGGGCTGCATTGGGATCCAGTGGTCACGCTGGTATCTGGCGCATCCGAAAGTCTTCACCGTTGCGGCAGTAATCCCCATGTTCCCTGGGATCTCTGCCTATACCGCCATGATCTCGGCGGTAAAAATCGGCCATTTTGGTTACAGCGAAGCGCTGATGATAACGCTGTTGACCAATTTCCTGAAAGCCTCATCGATTGTCGGAGCGCTCTCCATCGGGCTATCCGTACCGGGATTATGGCTGTATCGCAAACGCCCGCGCGTTTAGCGGCACGCTTTGTTAGCCCTCGCAGAGAGGGGAATCTCCCCCTCATCTGCTGCTCTCCTTCTTCTCTGTGTTACTATAAAAGCAGTCCCCTTCTCGGTTGTTGTTCAGTATTGAGAAACATTATGCCCAGCAAAATTTTGACGCCGGACGTCACTAGCATTGACGCCTTACTACACGATCACCATACGGTGCTGGCCAGGTCTGCGGGCGGCGCCGTAGCCGTATTCGCCAATAACGCGCCAGCATTTTACGCGGTGACGCCTGCACGACTGGCCGAGTTGTTGGCGCTTGAAGAGAAGCTGTCACACCCGGGAAGCGATGTGACGCTGGATGCACAATTTTATGAAGAGCCGCAAACCGCTCCCGTTGTCGTGCCAATGGGGAAATTTGCGATGTACGCTGACTGGCAGCCCGATGCCGACTTTCAGCGCCAGGCCGCCCTGTGGGGCGTGGCGTTAAGAGAACCGGTCACCGCCGAGGAACTGGCCTCATTTGTCGCCTACTGGCAGGCCGAAGGCAAAGTCTTTCACCATATTCAGTGGCAGCAAAAACTGGCACGCAGCATCCAGATTGGCCGGGCCAGCAATGGCGGAATGCCGAAGCGCGATGTGAACAGTGTCAGCGAGCCTGACAACCATATTCCACCGGGTTTTAGAGGATAACGATGAAAAACGTTGGCGACCTGATGAAACGTCTGCAAAAAATGATGCCGGCTAATGTCGAGCCAGCCTTTAAAACGGGCGAGGAGCTGCTGGCATGGCAAAAAGAGCAAGGTGAAATTCGCGCCGCAGCGCTGGCCCGTGAAAACCGGGCTATGAAAATGCAGCGCACATTCAACCGTTCCGGTATTCGTCCACTGCATCAGAACTGTTCGTTCGATAACTATCGGGTGGAATGCGAAGGTCAGATGAACGCCCTGAGCAAAGCTCGCCAGTACGTTGAAGAGTTTGACGGCAACATCGCCAGCTTTATTTTCTCTGGCAAGCCCGGCACCGGCAAAAACCATCTGGCCGCCGCTATCTGCAACGAACTGCTGCTGCGCGGCAAGTCGGTGCTGATTATCACCGTTGCGGACATTATGTCAGCCATGAAAGATACCTTCAGCAACCGTGAAACCAGCGAAGAACAGCTACTCAACGATCTCAGCAATGTCGATTTGCTGGTGATCGACGAAATCGGCGTGCAGACCGAATCCCGCTATGAAAAGGTGATCATCAACCAGATCGTCGATCGCCGCTCGTCTTCAAAACGCCCGACCGGTATGTTGACCAACAGCAATATGGACGAAATGAACAAACTGCTGGGCGAGCGGGTAATGGACCGTATGCGCCTTGGCAACAGCCTGTGGGTGATTTTTAACTGGGAAAGCTACCGTAGTCGGGTAACCGGTAAAGAGTATTAACGTATTAGGACCACTCCTAAGACTGCCGGCGCTATACTGCGCTGAAAAGGCATAACACGAGTTGCATATAATGATGAAAACAACCAAACGTCTGCTGTGCTGTGCGCTTGCCGCCAGCACGCTCATCTCGACCAGCGTTTTCGCCGCCTCCTGGCAGGATTCGCTCTCCAGCGCGGCCAGCGAACTGAGCAAACAAAGCTCCGGCTCGCAGGGCGGCTCGTCGCTCTCTTCCCTGACCAGTCTACTGAATGGCAGCAATCAGTCGCTGACCTCCAGCAGCATGAATAACGCCGCCGGAATCCTGGAATATTGCGCGAAACAGAAACTGGCCTCGGTCACCGACACGCAGAACGTCAAAAACCAGGTGCTGGATAAACTGGGCCTCAGTGCTCCGGAGCAGAAACAAGACACCAACTATATGGACGGCATTCAGGGGCTGCTCAACGCCAAAGATGGTCAACAACTGGACCTGAACACAATTGGCAACAGCTCGCTGGCGAAGCAGGTAAAAACCAAGGCCTGCGATCTGGTGTTAAAACAGGGTATGAACTTCATTTCCTGACGCACGATATGCCGCGTATACCCTGCGCGGCATCAACCTGTTCCCCATAAAATTCACACGTCAAATAATCAGTAAATCCCCCGCAAAAAACACGCATATCTAAACCAATTCTGAATAACAACGTAATTTAATGTCACTACAATTGCAGCAATGCAACATCGCTATTACATTGTGCTTTCCCAAAATCATTAGCCTGCCTGGCGTTTGCCCGGTTAACTGAGGATCGATCGTTGTCAGAACTCATCTCCATTACTCTGTTTCTCGCTTCAGTGCTGATTTACGCCTGGAAAGCGGGTCGCAATACCTGGTGGTTTGCTGCCACGTTAACGGTGCTGGGGATTTTTATTGTCTTGAATATCACGCTGTATGCCAGTGACTATTTCACCGGCGACGGTATCAATGACGCGGTTCTGTACACGCTGACCAACAGCCTGACCGGCGCGGGAATTGGAAAATATATCTTACCTGGCGTCGGGATTGCGCTGGTCCTGACGACCGTTTTTGTCGCTCTCGGCTGGATTCTGCGCCGCCGTCGCCATCATCCGCATCATGTGGGTTACAGTCTGCTGGCCCTGCTGCTGGCGCTGGCCTCCGTAGATGCCAGCCCGGCGTTTCACCAGATAACCGAACTGGTAAAGTCGCAGTCGCGCGATGGCGATCCGGATTTCCCAACCTATTATAAAGAGCCGTCAAAAACGATTCCCAACCCGAAGCTGAACCTGGTTTATATCTATGGCGAAAGCCTCGAGCGCACCTATTTTAACAACGACGCGTTCCCGGATCTGACCCCGGAACTCGGTGCGTTGAAAAACGAAGGTCTGGATTTCAGCAATACCATGCAACTGCCGGGTACCGATTACACCATCGCTGGCATGGTCGCCTCCCAGTGCGGTATTCCGCTGTTTGCGCCGTTTGAAGGCAACGCCTCGGCGTCGGTCTCCAGCTTCTTCCCCAACAATATCTGTCTGGGCGATATCCTGAAAAACTCCGGCTATCAAAACTACTTTGTGCAGGGAGCCAACCTGCGCTTTGCCGGCAAAGACGTGTTCCTGAAATCTCACGGTTTTGATCATCTCTACGGTGCGGAAGAGTTAAAAAGCGTGGTTGCGGACCCAGCCTATCGCAACGACTGGGGCTTCTACGACGATACCGTGCTGGATGAAGCATGGAAAAAATTCGAAGAGCTTTCACGTTCGGGCCAGCGCTTTTCACTGTTTACGCTGACCGTGGATACCCATCATCCAGACGGATTTATCTCACGTAGCTGCAACCGTAAACGTTATGACATCGACGGGAAGGCCAACCAGTCCTTCAGCGCGGTCAGCTGCAGCCAGGAAAACATTGCCGAATTTATCAATAAGATCAAAGCCTCACCGTGGTTCAAAGATACCGTTATCGTGGTTTCTTCCGATCATCTGGCGATGAACAACACCGCATGGAAGTATCTGAACAAGCAGGATCGCAACAACCTGTTCTTCGTGCTGCGCGGCGACCAGCCACAGCAGGAGACGCTGGCGGTGAAGCGTAACACGATGGATAACGGGGCAACGGTACTGGATATTCTCGGTGGCGATAACTTTATCGGTCTTGGCCGCAGCAGTTTGTCGAGCGAATCCGTGTCTGAAGTGTTCCTGAACATCAAAGAAAAAATGCTGGCGTGGAAGCCCGATATCATCCGCCTGTGGAATTTCCCGAAAGAGATGAAAGAGTTCACCGTCGACCAGGACAAAAACATGATCTCTTTCTCCGGCAGCCATTTCCGCCTGCCGTTGTTGCTGCGCGTATCGGACAAACGCGTCGAGCCGCTGCCGGAAAGCGAATACTCGGCCCCGCTGCGCTTCCAACTGGCAGATTTCGCGCCGCGAGATAACTTTGTCTGGGTTGATCGCTGCTACAAAATGGCGCAGCTATGGGCCCCGGAGCTGGCGCTCTCCACCGACTGGTGCGTATCGCAAGGCCAGTTAGGCGGACAGCAAATCGTGCAGCACGTCGACAAAGCCAAATGGAAAAGTAAAACCGTGTTTAAAGACACGGTGATCGACATGGAGCGCTACAAAGGTAACGTTGATACGCTGAAAATTGTCGATAACGACATTCGCTACAAAGCCGACAGCTTCGTCTTCAACGTGGCGGGCGCGCCGGAAGAGGTTAAACAGTTTAGCGGCATATCACGCCCCGAATCCTGGGGGCGCTGGTCCAATGCGCAGCTCAGCAAAGAGGTGACCATCGAGTACAAGGCCCCGCTGCCGAAGAAATTCGATCTGGTCATCACCGCGAAAGCCTTCGGCGACAATGCCAATCGTCCTATTCCCGTGCGCGTTGGCCGCGAGGAACAGACGCTGGTGTTAGGCCATGATGTCACTACCACAACCTTGCATTTTGATAACCCGGCAGATGCCGATACGCTGGTGATTGTCCCGCCCGATCCGGTCGCCACCAACGAGGGCAATATTCTCGGCCACTCGCCGCGTAAGCTGGGGATCGGGATGGTTGAAATCAAAGTGGTCGCTCAGGGCTCGTAACATGAAATGGCTGATGGCGCTTCGCTTATCAGCCTTACAGCCAGCCGCATTTATTGTCTGAAAAAAAACAGCGCCCAACACCACACCGGGCGCTGCATGGCAACCTTATTCCAGACTTTTCACTGTCTGGCGCATACCCTGCACCAGAATCATTTCCAGGTTTGCCGTCACCTGCCCGGCAAGCCCCGGCAGCAACGTCAAATCTTCACCCCAGTGCGCCGCATCGCCGAGCACAGTATCCACCAGTTCACGCAGCGTTAAATCTTTGCCAACTCGCGGCCACAGACTGGCATACAGGCTAACCCACTGCTCATCATCCTGTATCGGATAGCGTTCTCCCTCCCGCTCTGCGCGATAAAACGCCAGCAGCGCCGCGAGGGCGAACGTTAACCGCACGGGCCAGCGCCCATTTTGCTGGCCCGCCAGCAGTTGCGGCAAAATTCGGGTACGGAATTTGGTCATCCCGTTAAGCGCAATGGAAAGCAACTGGTGACGGATGTAGGGGTTTTGAAAACGCCCGCTCACCGCGTCGGCAAATTCACGCAGTTCATCCGCCGGGAGATCCAATACCGGTATAATTTCCTCGCTAATCGCCCGCTCGATAAAGTGACGGACATCGGCATCCTGCATCGCTTCGCCGACGGTCTCCAGGCCACACAGCCAGGCCACCGGCACCAACGCCGTATGCGCGCCATTGAGAATGGCGACCTTACGCTCTTTGTACGGTTTAATATCGCTCACTACCCGAATGTTCAGCGGGCACTGCGCCAGATTCAGCTCCTCGGCCAGCCACTGCGGCCCCTGAATCACAAACAGGTAAAAATGCTCCGCGGTATCGAGAAACGCATCGTGATAGCCAAGCGTAGCTTCCAGCGCGGCGGCTTCTTCTCGCGGGTAGCCGGTGACAATGCGGTCGACCAGCGTGGAACAGAAGGTGTTTGCCGTCGCCACCCAGTCGGCAAACGCCGGGGGAAGCTGCCACTCCTGCGCATACTGCAGTACCAGCGTTTTGAGCGCCTCGCCGTTATAGTCGATAAGCTCGCACGGGATAATGACCCACCCCTTATCCACTGCGCCCTCAAAATGATTAAAACGCTCCAGCAGCAGACGTGTCAGTTTAGCCGGAAAGCTTACCGGCGGCGCATCATCGACCCGGTCTGCCGCGTGATAGCTAATTCCGGCTTCGGTGGTATTTGAAAACACAAAGCGAATATCCGCATTGTGGGCCAGCGCCAGATACGCCGCGAAGTCCTGATACGGATTGATTTCGTTATTCACCGAACGGATCAGCCGCGCCTCGCTCACCGCTTCGCCCTGCGAGTTTAGACCGCGAATAAGCGTGGTATACAGCCCGTCCTGGGTATTCAGCGACGGTGGAAAATCACTATTGATCGGGCGAACGATGGTCACGCCAGCGTTCAGAAAGGTTTGCTCGTTGAGGATATCCAGTTGCCAGTCGACAAACGCTCGCAGGAAATTCCCCTCACCAAACTGGATCACGCGCGTTGGGTAGCTTGCCCCCGGAAAATCACGTCGATTCAATGTCTTCATCGCATTTACCCTCTCAGAACGTGATCACGCCTTTAATCAGCTCACGGTTGTTAATCACATCCCGTTCGTAGATTTCTGCCAGTGTGGCAAACGCGTAACGGTGCGTGAGCATCATGTCGGCGGTCAGTTTGCCTTCCGACATCAGGCGGCCAACTTTGGCGAAATCTTCCGGTGTGGCGTTGCGACTGCCCATCATGGTGGTCTCTTTCTTGTGGAACTCCGGATCGGAGAACTGCAAATCGCCTTTGAATAGCCCAACGAAAACAATGCTGCCGCCATGGCGAATCAAATTCACCGTGTTGTTCATCGCATGCTGATTGCCCGTGGCATCAATGACCTTTTGCGCCAGCGAACCGCCAAACTGGTCACGCAACTGCGCATCAAAATCTTCTGCAGACGGATCGATAACCGGGAGCCCCAACCGGGAAACCACATGCTCCCGGCGAGCCGGACTGGTATCGGCGACCACCACCTGTGCGCCATCGGCTTTGGCAATCGCCGCCGCGCCCAGACCAATCGGACCGGCACCGACCACCAGCACCTGCTCACCCGGAGCCACCACCGCCCGGCGTACCGCATGCGCACTAATGGCATAAGGCTCAATCAGCGCCGCCGCCTGCGGATCAATTCCCTGCGCATCCAACAGGTTGGTGACCGGTACGGACAGGTATTCGCTGAAGCCGCCATCCTGATGCACGCCAATCACCGAAATCTTCTCGCAGCAGTTAGTGCGCCCGCTCAGACAGGCCGGACACTGCTGGCAGGCCACGTAAGGAATAACCGCCACCTGCTGACCATTTTTCAGATTCTGTATATTTTTGCCCAGCCCGACAATTTCCCCACATATTTCATGACCCAGCACACGTGGATAGCTGAAAAATGGCTGATTGCCGCCCCAGGCATGAATATCGGTACCGCAAATCCCGACTGATTTAATTTTTATTAATGCTTCACCCTCACCCGGAATAGGTATTTCACGCGTTTCCCAGTGCATTTTTTTGGGTTCCTGACACACCAGGACATTCATTGTTGCCATCATATTCTCTCCCATATTTTCTGTTGCAACAGATATCCTGGAAAAAGCCTCTAAAAATAAACGGGTGACATAACTTGTGAAACTCAACGCATTAAAATGTTTTAAATCGGGTTTTAATGCTCAAAAAGGAGGGAGCCATGAGTCGTTCGCAGAACTTACGTCACAATGTGATTAACCAGATGATTGACGATATGGCACGCGGTCATATTCCTTCACCGTTGCCATCGCAAAGTGCGCTGGCCGAGATGTACAACATCAGTCGCACCACGGTACGCCACATGCTGAGCCATCTCAGCGAATGCGGTGTGCTGACGCAGGTCGGCAGCGATTACGTCATTGCCCGTAAACCCGATCATGATGATGGCTTCGCCTGTACCACCGCCTCCATGACTGAGCAAAACCGGATTTTTGAGCAGGCTTTTTTCACCATGATCAACCAGCGTCAGCTACGCGCAGGCGAGAGTTTCTCCGAACTACAGCTTTCCCGCGCGGCTGGCGTAAGCCCAGTCGTTGTCCGGGAGTTTCTTTTAAAATTTGGACGTTACAATCTAATCCAAAGTGAAAAACGTGGTCAGTGGAGCATGAAAAAGTTTGATCAGACCTATGCCGAGCAACTGTTCGAACTACGTGAAATGCTGGAAACGCACGCGTTACAACGTTTCCTTAACCTTCCAGCCGATGACATTCGCTGGCAGAAAGCCCGCGATCTTCTTGACCATCATCGCACCCTGCGAGACACGATTGGTGACAACTATCGTATGTTTTCCTCACTGGACAGAGAGTTTCACACGCTACTGCTGAGCGCGGCAGAAAATGTTTTCTTTGACCAGTCGCTGGAGATAATCTCGGTTATTTTTCATTTTCATTATCAATGGGATGAAAGCGATCTTAAACAGAGGAATATTATTGCGGTCAATGAGCATATGACCATTCTTAGCGCGTTAATCTGCCGTAATGATTTTGGTGCCACCACCGCTTTACGCCAACATCTGCAAACAGCCAGACAGACCATGGTTCACTCGATTAATACCTCTGGTTAAATACCGATTAAAAACAATAAAGCATTACCACTACCACAAAATCACCCAAAAAACGCCACCTGGTGGTGATGAGATAATAGGCTCTAAATCTTCACATAGAAAATAGACCTGCGAGTTGGGCAGTATAACAAAATAAGCATCAACCTGACCGGACTATCATTCCCCTATCGTAATGTGAATTAATTCCGCAGTTCCCACGAAACTGGAGAGCAATGATGAGTAAAATGATAAAAAAAGGAAATAAGTTACTGGCATTTGCAATGGGTTCAATAATCGCAACAGCCTCCCTTACGGGTTCTGCCTTTGCCGCGGCTGAATATACATTAAAAGTCGCTTATGAAAACAACCCAGGAGAACCTTTTGATCAAGCCATTCATGAATGGGCGCGCCTGTTCAGTGAACAAACTGCCGGAAAAGGTGAATTAGTCCCTTATCCCAGCTCTCAGTTAGGTTCGAAGAAAGATGTAATTGAACAAATGAAGCTGGGAAGCCCGTTGATAACCTTGGCCGATGGTGCCTTCTTCTCTGACTATGTGCCGGATTTCGGCATCATGTTTGGCCCTTATCTGGGTAATGATTACCAGGATATTTTCAAGTTGAATCAGTCGGACTGGTACAAGGATTTGGAAAGCAAACTGGATGCGAAGGGACTCCATATCATCACGAAAGACTGGTTATATGGTTCCCGTCACATGTTAACCAACAAAATGGTTAATAAGCCGGAAGATCTGCAAGGGCTGAAAATCCGGGTACCGAATAACCGTATTCAGATTGAAGGGATGAAAGCGATGGGCGCAACGCCAACGCCACTCCCACTGGCAGAAGTTTATACCTCGTTAAATTTAAAAATTATTGATGGCGCAGAAAATCCAATTCCCGTGTTATATGGACAAAAACACTATGAAGCGGCCAAATACCTTATCCTGACAGGGCATGTCGAAAATGTGACGAATCTGGTCATGGGAAGTCGCACATACAAAAAGCTGCCACCTGACATTCAAATCGCGTTGATC
Source organism: Citrobacter sp. XY323 (assembly GCF_025106035.1). NCBI lineage: Bacteria > Pseudomonadati > Pseudomonadota > Gammaproteobacteria > Enterobacterales > Enterobacteriaceae > Citrobacter > Citrobacter sp. XY323. Next base: position 252,522 of record NZ_JANYUK010000006.1, on the reverse strand, counting down.
GACTCGGGTAATAAAGCAGGTCAGTATCTGACAAATCTGGTCCTGAAAGAAGAGAAGAGCCTGATAGAAAAAATGAAAAACGAGGGTGTTACCGTTGTTGAAGTCGATCGCACGTTATTCCGCAACGCTTCAAAATCTTTCTACACGAAATTTCCGGAATGGCCCCCCGCTCTATACGAGAAAACGCAAGAAATCATTGCTAAATAACCGTCAGGTTGCGCAGGTTTATCACCTGCGCAACCCCCAAAGAACCGGGATAAAACTGACAGAGAGGCGGTCGAAGAGATACCGCGCCTATCTGATAAACATGTCATTTTAAAGGAATTGCTATGTTCGGTTTTTTCAACAGATTTAGCGATATATTAGCCGGTGTTGCAACCAGCGGAATTGTACTGATAACAATCCTGGCCGTTTTCATGCGCTGGTTGCTAAACTCTCCGCTAATCTGGGGAGAAGAAGTACTCATTATTTGTTATATATGGCTCATTATGTTAGGTGCCGCTTCTGCCATGCGGTTGCGTATGCATGTGAGTATCGATGCATTAACTGCAATGCTACCCGAAAAATTACAGCTTATCTGCACCCTCTTCACGCACATTATTTCTATTATAGCGCTATCTACATTCGGTTATTTGGGCTATGAGCTGTCTTTAATCGCAGAGGATAAGATAACCCCTATCCTCGGGGTTTCTTATTTATACATTGACTTTGCCGTGCCAACCGGAGCTGGGATCATGGTCATTTTCTGTCTACAACATCTTTGGCAAGATATTAAAAAAATGAAAAACAGGGAGGTCGCATGTCAGTAGCCATTGCCTGTATTGTTTTACTATTTCTGTTCATATTGAACACGCCAATTTTCATCAGCGTTCTGGTTGCGATTCTGATTTATTTCTTCATGGCAGGTGATATATCGCCCTTAATTGCGATTCAGCGCATCATCGGCGCAGGTGAAAACGTCACGCTATTGGCAATTCCCTTTTTCATTCTGCTGGGTAATCTCCTCAACTATACGGGAATTACTCACCGGATGTTAAAGTTTACGGGAGTTCTCTCAGGTCATTACCCTGGCGGACTGGCGCAATCCAACGTCCTGCTGAGTACCATGATGGGAGGGCTATCAGCCTCAAACCTCGCCGACTGTGCGATGTTGTCAAAAATGCTGGTACCCGAAATGACGAAACTGGGATACAGCAAAGGATTCTCTACCGCAGTAACGGCCGCAGGATCGTTAATAACGCCGATTATTCCCCCTGGCATTGCTTTAATTATTTATGGCTTTGTCGCCGATGTTTCTATCGGCAAGATGTTTATGGCGGCGATTATTCCCGGCCTGCTGTGCTGTGTCGCATTGATGACTGCCATCTACCTGATATCGAAAAAGCGCGGTTATTTGCCCGCGAGAAGCCACGGCCCAACCGTCCGTGAACTTTGGGAGGCGGGAAAAGGCGCAACATCAGCGCTGGTACTTATCCTGGTGATTATTGGCGGGATTCGTTTTGGTATATTCACACCGACAGAAGCGGGTGCTATCGCCGTACTTTTTGTCATTATCGTCGGTACCCTTTTCTATCGGGAAATGACCTTAAAAGATATCGTTGCTTCTGTACTGGAAACAGCACGCTCAACGGCAAGCGTAATGCTCATCATTATGACCTGTTCTGCATTAGCATGGATTTTGACCAATGAGCAAATTGCGCAGAATGTTGCTGTCCTGATGACAGGATTCTCAGATAATCCTTATCTGTTTCTTCTGATCGTTAATGCGGTACTGTTATTTCTTGGTATGTTCATCGAAGGGAATGCGGCGATTATCGTCCTGGTGCCGCTCCTGATGCCCACAGTAAAAATGCTGGGAATCGATCCTATTCAATTTGGTGTCATGATGATCCTAAATTTAGCCGTGGGATGCCTGACACCGCCTATGGGTACGGTTATGTTTGTGGCAACGTCGATCACCGGAACCAAAATTTCAGAATTTATTCGCGAAGTGATACCGTTATTTATTGCGCTCCTGGTCGTACTCTTGATGGTGACGTTTATTCCGGCCCTCACCACTTTTTTACCCAGTTTGTAAAAGTGCCCTCAGCAGAGGGCACACAGAGTGAGCGCAAAAATCGCCTGATGGGCCTGGCTCTTAGAACGTTTCCCAGTTATCCCCGGCATCCGTTGCCGCAGCTTTACGCGGCTGGACCGTTGAAACTGTTTTAGCAGCAGCAACGTCACGCGCGCGCTGTTGGTCATGCTGAATACGGAACACGGCAACGGCCTGGGTCAGACGGCTGGCCTGCTCTTCCAGCGCCGCAGCGGCGGCGGCGGATTCTTCCACCAACGAGGCGTTCTGCTGCGTCACACGATCCATCTCAGCAACGGCCAAACCAACCTGGTCGATACCGCGGCTCTGTTCATCAGAAGCAGAGGCAATTTCACCCATGATATCGGTCACGCGGGTTACCGCATTGACGATCTCATCCATGGTTTCACCAGCGCTTTCTACCAGCGTTGAACCCACATCCACACGACTGACCGAGTCTTCAATCAGGCTCTTGATCTCGCGCGCGGCCTGCGCACTACGCTGGGCCAGGTTACGAACTTCACCCGCAACCACCGCAAAACCACGGCCCTGCTCGCCCGCACGCGCAGCTTCTACCGCGGCGTTGAGCGCCAGAATGTTGGTCTGGAAGGCAATGCCGTCGATGACGCTGATAATGTCGGCGATTTTCTGCGAACTGGAAGCGATGTCACGCATGGTTTGCACCACGTTATCCACCACTTTCCCGCCTTTCTGCGCGGTTTCAGAAGCGCTCAGGGCCAGATGGCTAGCCTGACGCGCGTTTTCGGCGTTCTGCTTCACGGTCGCCGTCAGCTGTTCCATGCTGGCTGCGGTTTCTTCCAGAGATGCAGCCTGCTGCTCGGTACGCGAGGAGAGATCGTTGTTGCCCATCGCAATCTCGCTGGCCCCGCTATAAATCGCGTTGGCACCGTTACGCACATCACCCACGGTGTTCATCAGCTCACCCTGCATATGACGCAGGCTTTCCGCCAGTTGGCCAATCTCGTTGGAACCTTCCACCTCAATACGCTTCACCAGGTCGCCGCTGGCGATATGACGAATGCTGTCGATCAGACGGTTCATTGGGGAGATAAGAGTCAGTTTGATGCCGAACCAGACCGCAATAATTGCCGCCAGTACGGTAATCAGCACACAGACCAGTACCCACATCGCCTGACTGTAAGAGCTGTTGTTATCTGCTACCGCAATGTCATACAGGTGATCGTTCTGCTGCATGTAGTTGATGTATGTCTTCTCAAAACCATCCTGATAGCTCTGCGTGGGTTGATCAAAGAACGCGTTGATCTTCCCGTCACCCAGTAACTGGATCAGCTCCGCCAGCGCGCCGTGATAGATGTCATAGGTGCGGTTGATCTCCTGGAACGCGGCTTCGCTTTGACGCGGATCGCGCGGGAGCGACTCGTAAATCGCCCAGTTTTTTTCCGTCAATTTCAGCGCCGTGCTGGCTACCTGCATCAGCTCAGCAACGGTCGCACCGCTGCCGATATTGTTCTGATCCATCATGTAGCGAATACCCGCCCGGTTCAGGGTATTACGCGTTTGCAGCAGCTCAACCCAGGTGGCGTTCAGCGCAGACTGCTGCTGGCGAATGGTTTGCAGAACGGTAAAGTTCTCTTTGTCATTCTTAAGTGAGTTAAAAAACAAGCCGCCGGAGGCGAGCTGTAAAAGGCCAAATAGCGCCAATACCAGCAGTAAGCTGGTAACAATCTTCATTCGTTTTAACATGTTTTCTCTTTCCGCTAGACAGATGTCAGAATTTTCGGCCTGGAAAGGGAAAACTTTATGAAATTTGTGCTAGTTGAATCGATCTCAGCATCGACGATTCGTCGATCCACGCCGTCTGCCAAAGCGCTAAGCGGGTTTATTAGTGATCTCAATCACATAAATTCCCCCACTATCCCCCATTGCTTACCGCTCACTGACACTTGGGACCGCTTAAGCTGACATATAACCGCTCACTTATTTACCTTACTTTACGCGCGTATTTCTCTGGCAAGATCCCCCCAACATAGCAGTCAATTTACCTCCTCAAACACAAGATCAAACCCACGCGGCTTCGGCCAATTATTAATTAGATACCAGGTTTTACTATGGATACGAAAAAGATATTCAAGCACATACCCTGGGTGATTCTCGGAATCATCGGTGCATTCTGCCTCTCGGTAGTGGCATTACGTCGGGGTGAGCACATCAGTGCCCTGTGGATCGTGGTCGCCTCAGTTTCTGTTTATCTGGTGGCCTATCGTTACTACAGTCTGTACATCGCCCAAAAGGTGATGAAACTTGATCCGACGCGTGCCACGCCGGCGGTCATCAACAATGACGGTCTGAACTACGTTCCAACCAACCGTAACGTATTGTTTGGCCACCACTTTGCCGCTATCGCAGGTGCGGGTCCGCTGGTTGGGCCGGTACTGGCCGCGCAGATGGGCTATCTGCCCGGTACGCTGTGGCTGCTGGCGGGTGTCGTGCTGGCCGGTGCGGTGCAGGACTTCATGGTGCTGTTTATCTCTTCACGCCGTAACGGCGCATCTCTGGGTGAGATGATCAAAGAAGAGATGGGCCCGATCCCGGGAACCATTGCGCTGTTTGGCTGCTTCTTAATCATGATCATCATCCTCGCGGTACTGGCGCTGATCGTGGTGAAAGCGCTGGCTGAAAGCCCGTGGGGTGTGTTCACCGTCTGCTCAACCGTACCTATCGCGCTATTCATGGGGATCTACATGCGATTCCTGCGACCGGGTCGTGTGGGCGAAGTGTCGGTGATTGGTATTGTGCTGCTGGTTGCGTCTATCTACTTCGGCGGCGTGATTGCTCACGACCCGTACTGGGGCCCGGCGCTGACCTTTAAAGACACCACCATTACCTTTACCCTGATCGGCTACGCGTTTATCTCTGCGCTGCTGCCGGTATGGCTGATCCTCGCGCCGCGCGACTATCTGGCTACCTTCCTGAAAATCGGCGTTATCGTCGGTCTGGCGGTGGGGATTGTTATCCTCAACCCGGAACTGAAAATGCCGGCGATGACTCAGTACGTTGATGGTACTGGTCCGCTGTGGAAAGGCGCTCTGTTCCCGTTCCTGTTCATCACCATCGCGTGTGGTGCGGTCTCTGGCTTCCACGCGCTGATCGCTTCTGGTACCACACCGAAGCTGCTGGCCTGTGAAACCGACGCGCGCTTTATCGGTTACGGCGCCATGCTGATGGAATCCTTCGTGGCGATTATGGCGCTGGTTGCTGCATCTATCATCGAACCGGGTCTGTACTTCGCAATGAACACCCCGCCTGCGGGCCTTGGCATCACCATGCCGAACCTGCATGAAATGAGCGGCGAGAACGCCCCGCTGATTATGGCGCAGCTGAAAGACGTAACCGCACATGCGGCGGCGACCGTCAGTTCCTGGGGCTTCGTCATTTCGCCTGAGCAGATCCTGCAGACCGCGAAAGACATCGGTGAACCGTCCGTTCTGAACCGCGCAGGTGGCGCACCGACGCTGGCCGTTGGTATCGCTCACGTGTTCCACAAAGTGCTGCCAATGGCTGATATGGGCTTCTGGTACCACTTCGGTATTCTGTTTGAAGCACTGTTCATCCTGACCGCACTGGATGCCGGTACCCGTTCTGGCCGCTTTATGCTGCAGGATTTACTGGGGAACTTCGTTCCGTTCCTGAAGAAAACCGACTCTCTGGTTGCGGGTATCATCGGTACTGCGGGCTGCGTAGGCCTGTGGGGTTACCTGCTGTATCAAGGCGTTGTTGACCCGCTGGGCGGCGTTAAGAGCCTGTGGCCGCTGTTCGGTATCTCTAACCAGATGCTGGCTGCCGTGGCACTGGTTCTGGGCACCGTGGTACTGGTTAAAATGCAGCGCACCAAATACATCTGGGTTACCGTTGTTCCGGCTGTATGGCTGCTTATCTGCACCACCTGGGCGCTGGGTCTGAAACTGTTCAGCACCAACCCGCAGATGGAAGGCTTCTTCTTCATGGCGAATCAGTACAAAGAGAAGATTGCTAACGGCGGCGAACTGACCGCTCAGCAGATTGCCAACATGAACCACATCGTCGTCAACAACTACACCAACGCAGGCCTGAGTATTCTGTTCCTGGTGGTGGTGTACAGCATCATTTTCTACGGGTTCCGTACCTGGCAGAAAGCCCGCGCCATCAACGGTCGCTCTGATAAAGAGACGCCGTATGTACCGGTGCCGGAAGGCGGCGTGAAGACCTCTTCACATCACTAACCGTATTCAGCCCCGCTTCGGCGGGGCTTTTCGCTTATCAGGATTGTTTATGTTTGGTACTTTAGGTCAGGCAAAAAAATACCTCGGTCAGGCGGCAAAGATGCTGATTGGCATTCCGGACTACGACAACTACGTCGAGCACATGAAGACCAACCATCCCGATAAGCCGTACATGACCTACGAAGAATTCTTCCGCGAGCGCCAGGAAGCCCGCTACGGTAGCGGCGGAAGCAGTTGCTGTTAGAAGGAGAAATGAATGACCCCGATTGCAGTTACCCTACTCACCGGTTTTCTTGGCGCGGGTAAAACCACCCTGCTGCGCCATATTCTCAACGAGCAGCACGGCTATAAGATTGCCGTTATCGAAAACGAATTCGGCGAAGTCTCGGTGGACGATCAGCTGATTGGCGACCGCGCCACGCAGATCAAAACCCTGACCAACGGCTGCATTTGCTGTACCCGCTCCAGTGAGCTGGAAGACGCACTGTTAGATCTGCTCGACAACCTCGACAAAGGCGCCATCCATTTCGACCGTTTGGTGATCGAGTGCACCGGCATGGCCGACCCCGGCCCGATTATCCAGACCTTTTTCTCCCATGAAGTGATTTGCGAACGCTACCTGTTGGACGGTGTGATTGCGCTAGTTGACGCGGTACATGCCGACGAGCAGATGAACCAGTTCACCATCGCCCAGTCGCAGGTGGGCTACGCTGACCGCATCCTGCTGACCAAAACCGACGTGGCGGGTGAAAGCGAGAAACTGCGTGAGCGCCTGGCGCGCATCAACGCCCGCGCCCCGGTGTATACCGTCACGCATGGTGATATCGACCTCTCCTTGCTGTTCGATACCAACGGTTTCATGCTCGAGGAGAACGTGGTCAGCGCCAAACCACGCTTCCACTTTATCGCCGACAAGCAAAACGATATCTCCTCGATCGTCGTCGAGCTGGATTACCCGGTAAACATCAGTGACGTGTCGCGGGTAATGGAAAATCTGCTGCTGGAATCTGCCGAGAAGCTGCTGCGCTACAAAGGCATGCTGTGGATTGACGGCGAACCGAACCGTCTGCTGTTCCAGGGCGTTCAGCGCCTGTACAGCGCCGACTGGGACCGCCCATGGGGCGACGAGCAACCGCACAGCCTGCTGGTGTTTATCGGCATTAACCTACCGGAAAACGAGATCAGAGCCGCGTTTGCGGGATTGAAGAAGTAACCCTCATTCTGGATTGCCCGATGGCGCACAGCTTTCGGGCCTACAATTCCCCACCATGTCTCAAAACCTACGCCCACAGACCGGACAAGGTGCAGCCGCCATCCGGCATATATTCCCAACCGTTTGTCGCACTCTTACCGACGGAGAACGCTATTTTTTCTCCCCCCTCATAAAACATTCATTAGGATGATCATTAATGCCCAAAAATCACCGAAAATTATAAAAAACCTTTATAAATGATCAACTTACGAATTTCTGGTAAAAAGGAGACTATCTAACCATTGAAAAAAAAGCCTCACAGCAGAGGCCAGGATTGTATTTATGACATCAGGAAGTTTTTCCCAGACGGCCGCCTTTCTCTGGTCGGTAGCAGACCTGCTGCGCGGCGATTTCAAACAGTCACAATATGGCCGCATCATTCTCCCTTTCACTCTTCTGCGCCGCCTGGAGTGCGTACTCGAAAGCAGCAAACCATCCGTGCTTGCTCAGGTCGAAAAAATCCAGTCAATGAACCTGCCGGAAGAAGCACAAGAGAAAATGATCCTGCGAGCGGCGGACAATCTGACATTCTTCAACACCTCACCGATGGACCTCAGCAAAATGGGGCAAAACGGTATCAAGGCCAACCTGGAGAAATATGTTCAATCGTTCTCCACGGATGCCCGCGAGATCTTCGATCACTTCAAGTTCAGCGAGTTTGTCGGGCAACTGGAAGACGCGAATCTACTGTATAAAGTGGTACAAAAATTCGCGGCCACCGATCTGAGCCCTGAAGCGATTTCCAACCATGAAATGGGCTTTGTGTTTGAAGAGTTGATCCGTCGCTTTGCTGAAAGCTCAAATGAGACAGCGGGAGAACACTTTACCCCCCGCGATATCGTGCGCCTGACCACCTCACTGGTGTTTATGGAAGACGATGATGCGTTAACCAAAGACGGTATTATCCGCACGATTTACGACCCGACCGCCGGTACTGGCGGGTTTCTCTCATCGGGTATGGAATACTTGCACGAACTAAACCCGAATGCGGTCATGCGTGCTTTCGGACAGGAGTTAAACCCGGAGTCTTACGCCATCTGTAAAGCCGATATGCTGATAAAAGGTCAGGATGTCAGCCGCATTAAGCTCGGCAACACCCTCTCTAACGATCAGCTTCCGGCCGATCGGTTTGATTACATGCTTTCTAATCCGCCGTTCGGCGTGGACTGGAAAAAGATTGAAGGGGAGATCAACGACGAGCATCTACAGAAAGGCTTTAGCGGTCGTTTCGGCCCCGGCCTGCCGCGCGTTTCCGACGGTTCACTGCTGTTCCTTCTGCACCTGATCGGCAAAATGCGCGATGCGCAAAACGGCGGTGGACGCATCGGCATTATCCTCAACGGCTCGCCGCTGTTTACCGGCGGCGCAGGCAGCGGTGAGAGCGAGATCCGACGCTACATCCTTGAAGCCGACCTGCTGGAAGGGATTATCGCCCTGCCAACGGACATGTTCTACAACACCGGCATCGCCACCTATATATGGATTTTATCCAACAAAAAGATCGCAGAACGTAAGGGCAAGGTTCAATTGATTGACGGCAGCAACCTGTGCGACAAGATGCGCAAATCGCTGGGGTCGAAACGTCATCAAATGGGCGATGAGGATATCCGGCTGATTACCCGAACCTTCGGGGATATTGAGTCAGTTAGTGCGACCACGCTGGACGTATTGGGTCTGGAAAAAGCACCAGAGCAAAAATCCAGCCGCGGTCGCCAGTCTGCTACCGCGAAAAGCGAAGCGCCAAAAACTTTCGCCAGCAAAATCTTCAACAACACCGATTTTGGTTACCGCCGGTTAACCATTGAGCGTCCGCTACGCCTGTCGGCACAGATTTCCGATGAGGCCATTGCCACTTTGCGCTTCGCGCCGAAGCCGTTTAACGCGCCGATGGAACGCCTGTACGAAGTATTTGCCTCGCAGTGGCGGGATGAGAATTATGGTGATTTCACCACACTGGCAACCGAAGCCCGCGCCATTATCAAAGCCGAGTTTGCCGAGCTGAAAGAGAAGCAAATCAAAGACCTGTTCGACAGCAAACTGTGGCAATTCCAGCGAGAGTTAATGGAAAAAGCGCGGCGTATTCGGGCAGCGGTAGGCGCTCAGGCGGGGGGAAAAGAGGTCATCAGCAACGACTTTAACCAGTTCCAGCTGACGCTGAAGGGCGCGCTCAACACCGCAGGCGTGAAGCTGGATGCCAAAGAGAACAAGCAGCTTATCGACGCCATCACCCGCAAAAATCCGAATGCCGAACCGGTGGTGAAAAAGGTGCTGAAAGAGGCCGCTCAGCCGCTGTACGGCGCGTTTGATTACCAAGGAAAAGTTGTTGAGTTTGAGCAGGATGGCGACCTGCGCGATAACGAGAATGTGCCGCTGAATCCGGCTATTTCCACCAGCGAGCTAATCGAGAGCTACTTCAAAGCGGAAGTCCTGCCGCACGTGGCGGATGCGTGGATCAACGCCGATAAGCGTGATGCGAAAGACGGCGATATCGGGATTATCGGTTATGAAATTCCATTTAACCGTCATTTTTATATTTATCAGCCGCCGCGCCCACTGGAGGAGATTGATGCGGATTTAGATGCGGTCAGCATCGAGATTATGCAACTGCTGCGGGAGGTACATTCCTGATGGCTAAATATAAGGCGTATTCAGAATATAAGGATTCTGGGGTGGAGTGGCTACAAACGTTACCCGCTCGCTGGAGCACAGTACCACTGAAATTTCTTTGCACCTGTAATGATCAAGTTATTTCTGATTCAACAGACAAAGATTACGAGATCGAGTATGTTGACATAGGCAGTGTGTCTTCTTCTCTGGGGATAACAACTACAGAGAACATGTCGTTTTCAAAGGCTCCATCAAGGGCAAGACGCTTGGTAAAAGATGGCGATATAATTATCTCGACAGTTAGAACATACCTAGAAGCTATCGCTCCTATCATTAAACCGCCAGCTAATATGGTTGTATCCACTGGATTTGCCGTAATCAGACCATCTTCTAATCTTGATAACAGATTTGCCTCATATTGCTTACGCGCAAGTGGTTTTATAAAAGAAGTAGTATCTCGCTCAGTAGGAATAAGTTACCCCGCAATTAATTCATCAGATTTAGTTAATATCCCAATTCCTAACTGTACATTACATGAACAATTAAATATCGCGACGTTCCTTGATCACGAAACCGCAAAAATCGACAACCTGATCGAGAAGCAGCAGCAACTGATTGAACTGCTAAATGAAAAACGTCACGCAGTGATTAGCCATGTGGTGACCAAAGGGCTAAATCCTGATGTACCGATGAAAGATTCTGGTGTTGAGTGGTTGGGGGAAGTACCAGAGCATTGGTCATACACGAGAATAAAATATGTATCATTACTAAATCCTTCAAAGTCGAAATTAACTTATGATAATATCAATGAATGCACTTTTTTACCTATGGAGAAGCTTAAAAACAACTCTGTTATTACTGATGAAAACAGATTAATAAAAGACGTAATAAACGGGTATACATATTTCAAAGATGGAGATCTTTTAGTGGCAAAAGTAACCCCATGCTTTGAAAATAAAAATATAGCCATCGCTAAAAATTTAACCAATGCCATTGGCTTTGGTTCTTCTGAAATATATGTTATTAGAACCAATAAATATATTGACGTAGATTATTTGCTATATAGGTTACAAGAAAATAATTTTATGTGTGCCGCTACTGGAGCAATGATCGGTGCTGGAGGTTTAAAACGCATACCTTCAGATTTTTTACTTAACTATCAAATCGTTATTCCTCCTAAAAATGAAATGAAGCAAATCAGTGAGTATCTTATAAATCAAGAAAATCAATATAATGCTTTAGAGAATCAAGCCATAATAGGAATTCAACTCCTCCAGGAACGCCGTACCGCTCTGATCTCCGCCGCCGTCACCGGAAAAATCGACGTGCGCAACTGGGTTGCGCCGGGCGAACAAGCCAAAGCAGAATCACCCGCGGAGGCCTTTGCATGAGCAACGACATAGCCAAAGAGGTCAATCTTCAAAACGATATCATCGCGCAGATGGTGGCAAAAGGCTGGATTATCGGCAAAGGTGACGGCTACGATCGCGAACGGGCGCTCTATGTGCAGGACACATTACAATTTGTGCAATCCACCCAACCGCAGGAGTGGGAGAAATTCGTCCGCGTCTATCCCAACGATACCGGGCGCCATTTCCTCGACGCACTGGTTACGCAGCTTAAAAAAGCCGACAGTAACGCTACGGATATCCAGTCGCGCAGCTGGGGCACGCTGGGCGTATTGCGCCACGGCCTGAAAATCCGCAACGCCCGTTTTTCCCTGTGCCAGTTTAAACCCGAGCACAATCTGAACCCGGAAACCCTGGCGTGCTATCGGCAGAATCTCTGCCGCATCGTACCGGAGCTGGTGTATAGCCCCTATGCCTCCAACTGCGCCTTTGCGGAAACCGGCCTGAAAGCCAAAAAGTGGCGCATCGATCTGGTGCTGTTTATCAACGGCCTGCCGGTCGCCACGCTGGAGCTGAAATCCGAATTTAAACAGACGGTGCATAGCGCGATTGTGCAGTACAAAAAGACCCGTCTGGCGAAAGATCCGGCCACCAACAAACCCGAACCGCTGCTGACCTTTAAGCGCGGGGCGCTGGTCCATTTCGCGGTCAGCCAGTACGACGTCTTTATGACCACCCGGCTCGCGGGGGACAGCACCTTCTTCCTGCCCTTTAACAAAGGCACCAAAGAGGGCGGTGCGGGCAACAATATTCCCGAAGATACCACCCGCTATGCCACGGACTACCTGTGGAATGAAGTCCTGCTGCCGGATAACTTATTAAAAATCCTCGCCAGCTTCGTGCATTTGCAGATTGAAGAAAAAGAGGACTGGAACGGGCTGAAATCGAAGAAAGAGAGCCTGATTTTCCCGCGCTATCACCAGTGGGACGTGGTCAACAAGCTGCTGGAAGCCGCAACGCTGGAAGGAACCGGCTACAAATACCTGATACAGCATAGCGCCGGCTCCGGTAAATCGAATTCCATTGCCTGGACCGCCCATCAGCTTTCCCGTCTGTACGACGTGAACGGAGAAAAACAGTTCCACTCCGTGATCGTAGTGACGGACCGCACGGTACTGGACGACCAGCTTCAGGACACCATCTGGCAATTCGAACACGCTGACGGCGTGGTCGGACGCATCAATAATAAAGAAGGTGATGGTTCTAAATCGGAAAAGCTGGCCAGCGCGCTGGAAAACTCGCAGCCGATTATTATCGTCACCATCCAGACCTTCCCGTTCGTCCTGAAAGCCATCGAAAACAGCGTCAGCGTGAAACAGCGTAAATACGCGGTTATTGCCGATGAAGCGCACTCCTCACAGAGCGGTACCACCGCCCGTCAGCTAAAAGAAGTGCTGATGACCGAAGAGATGGATGACGACGTGGTGCTGTCGTCAGAAGATATTCTGGATGTCACCATCGCCGCGCGTCAGGGCAGCAGTAATCTGAACTACTACGCCTTTACCGCCACGCCGAAGGCCAAAACCCTCGAACTGTTTGGCCGCCGCCCGCATCCGGAACAACCTGCGTCAAAAACCAATAAACCGGCTGCCTTCCACGTCTACTCCATGCGCCAGGCGATCGAAGAAGGCTTTATCCTGGATGTACTGAAAAACTATACCAACTACAAAGTGGCGTATCAGCTGCTGCAAAAGCTGGAAGATAAAGACCGCGAAGTCGACAGCAATCGGGCCAAGGTCAGGCTGAGTCAGTGGGTCACGCTGCACGATTACAACGTCTCGCAGAAGGTGAAGGTGATCGTCGAGCACTTTCGCAAACACGTTATGCACCTGCTTGGCGGTCAGGCGAAAGCGATGGTAGTTACCAGCTCGCGTAAAGCCGCCGTTCGCTACAAGCTGGCCTTTGATAAATATATTAGCGAGAACAATTACCCGAAAATCAGCGCGATGGTGGCATTTTCTGGGGAGGTGGAATTCCAGGAAGGCGACCAGAATAGCCTCGCGCTGTTAAATCAGAAATTTACCGAGATGAATATGAACCCTGGTCTGAAAGGCCGGGACATGCGCAAAGCCTTCGACAGCGACGATTATCAGGTCATGCTGGTTGCCAATAAGTTTCAGACCGGTTTTGACCAGCCTAAGCTGTGCGCCATGTATGTCGATAAAGCCCTCGGCGGCGTTGAGTGTGTACAGACGCTGTCACGCCTGAACCGCACCTATCCGGGCAAAGCGGAGTCAGGCACCTTCGTGCTCGATTTTTATAACGAGCCGGACGAGATCCTCTGCGCGTTCCAGCCTTATTACCAGACGGCGGAACTGACCGACGTCAGCGATCCGCAGCAGGTGTTCGATTTGTTTGAAAAACTGCGTGCCACGCAGATTTTCCAGTGGAATGAAGTGGAGCAATTCTGCATAGCATTTTTCAGCAAAAATAAATCCAACGCGGCAATCAGCAATATTTGCAAACCGGCGGTCGAACGCTGGAAAAAGCGTTACGCCCTGGCAATCGATGCTTACCTGATGGCAAAAGAGATGTTTGAGCGCACCAAAAAAACAAGCGATACGGTATTAATTACCAATGCGGAAAATAGCTTTAACGCCTGCAAGCAGGAAAAAGATCGTCTGGAGATTTTCAAGAAAGATCTTGGCAGTTTTGTTCGCTTCTACGAGTTTATGTCGCAGATCGTCGAGTACGATGACAAAGATCTGGAGAAACTAAGCCTGTTTGCCCGCCATCTGCGCCCGCTGTTGCATGAGCAACATCTGGAAGAGGACGAGATTGATCTCAGTAACGTGGAGATGAGCCACTATCGCTTATCAAAGATCCACGAACAACATCTGAAACTACAAGAAGATGATGCGAAATATACACTTGATCCCAGTAACGACGTGGGTACGGCAAAACCAAAAGACAAGAAAGAGGAATTTCTGTCGCATATTTTATCGCGAATGAATGAACTGTTTATCACCGACCATCTGACAGATAAAGATATGCTCAGCAGCGCAATGACCGTGTTTAATAAAATCACTGAGAATGAAACGGTGATGAAACAAATCAGGAATAACAGTCCCGAGCAGGCAATATTAGGCGGTTTTTTCAAGGCGGTAGACGACGCGGTGATGGACAGTGACGAAGCGCGACAAGAATTTATGCTGCAGTATTTATCGAACCCGCAGTGCGCTAAGGGCTTTGCCCGCCTGATGTTTGATATGGCGACGGGGCATTTCGCGTTGCCTGCTTAAGGTTTTGATTATTGCCGGATGGCTTATCCGGCCTGATTTATATTTCTTATCAATAGTGACTTATGCGAGTCGTTATCCCCGGCAGCCTCCATGCTGCCGGGGTTACGGCGAGGCTATACCACCGCGCTATCCATCTGTTTTTCAAATGCCTGGCGAATCAGCCCCATCACATACGGTAGCTGGGCAAGATCGCTGAAACCGACCTCTACATCACCATTGCCCCAGCGACCAAGATCCGTTACGTCTTTCGCCATCCCTTTCGGATCGACCAGTTCATGGAACGGCATATTCAGCGACAGGCGCAACCGGCTTTTCTGCGGTACGACATCCACAAAATTGGTCTCCGCCTTGAAGGCGATATACAGCTTCAGCACTTCCTGTGTGATACTCGCATCCAGCTTTAAAATCTCTGGTGCCAGTTGGTCAAATAGCATCCGGCTATGTGAGCCGACCTCCAGTTGATGGAAATCCGTCAGACTGTAGTTCATCGCTTTTTCAGGCTGCTGACGATAGCCATCAAGAACATCTTCATCCAACTCAGGAGCACTCCAGACCTGAACGGCACGCTTCGCCAGCCGCTCAGCCCGAGCATCCATCGCCGCTTCATCCCACTTCTCGCACTGCCCTAATCCGGCGTTTAAATGCAAAGGGCTTTCTTTAAAGCCGCCATCAATATCGCGTTTTTCCACAAAGGCTTTATCGCTGTAACGGGAGTTATAGCCGGTTAACGTCAGGTTCCCCAGCGTATGTAGTCGCTCTTTATGTACCCGCTGCCAGTCGCTACCCAGCTCTTCACGCCATTTTGCCGACAGATTTTCATTCTGCGGCATAATATGTTCAATCGTATATTCATCCACCGCCACGCGCTCTTTGCGCCCGTAATTTTCCAGGCGGCGTAGCCAGTAACTACGGCTACGGAAGTTATACAGATCGCGCTCTTTTAACTTGTGGCTAAATTCATCGTTGTCCGGGAAACGTCGATAGCTCGGCAGTTCCAGTAAATGCGCCTGAATACTTTCCAGGTAGCGTTCTTTATCTTTATTTAACACCCGATAAAACGTGGCGAATGTTTTGTTCAGCGAGTTGGTTGGAATAGCGCACACCGCGCGGCGGAAAACATACGACTCAACCAGGCGTATCGCACTCAGAAAATCATCGTGTGATAAATTGCCCTCCCGGTAATCGTGGTACAGCACCAGCAGGAACGGATAAGCAACATCAACCTTTAACTCCCGTAAATCCTGAAACGCTATAGCAAGTTGCTTATCGCTCTCTTTCCCCAGCGCCATCGCACAGAAATATTCCGCATAGCGCTGAATATCCGCTACCAGCGCATCCACACCCTCTTCGGCAATAGCCTGGCTACGCGCATGTAACTTAAATGCTTCATAAACTTCATCGGTCCTAGGAATATCCCCCGTTTTGACCGTCAGATAATGACGCATAAAGCTGTCAAAATATTCGCTATAGCCTTTCTGACCAAAAGCAATTTCCATCGGTCGCCAGTGGTCGTCATACAGCCGCGTCTGATGTTCCGGCTCCAGCCCCATCAGGATATAATTACGCACCAAATCAGCCTGGCTGAGCGCTTTGCCCGTTGAGTTCATGCTTTCAAAAATTAGCTGCGGGTTATCCTGCCCGCGATTCAGTGCGACATCGACAATCAATAGCTTTGATAGCCCACGACACAGCGAAATCAAGTCATCGCCTAATTTGCTGATTTGTTCATCGAAGAAGTTAAAATTGGCCTCAATCCGCTGCGAACCGTTTTCAGGCAGCGGTTTTTGTTTAATCAGCGCCAGCAGGCTATCTTTATCCGTCTCCGTCAGCAACAGCTTGTATCCCCGCTCTCCGGACTCGTAGGGGTTGAGCAAATAGTAATTGCGTAACTTCATGGCGGAGAAGCCATCAATCAACTCTTCATCGCCAAGATGACGGGATAACGCCTCAAGGAGTAACATCGCCGTCGTCAGGCGCTGTTGACCATCAATAACCAGTAACGGAGAAATCCCCGAAACCTGATACAGTCCCTGCTCTATATAAACAACGGAGCCAATAAAGTGGGCCGAAATATCGTC
Organism: Citrobacter sp. XY323; assembly: GCF_025106035.1. NCBI lineage: Bacteria > Pseudomonadati > Pseudomonadota > Gammaproteobacteria > Enterobacterales > Enterobacteriaceae > Citrobacter > Citrobacter sp. XY323. The sequence continues at coordinate 235,619 of NZ_JANYUK010000006.1, read as the reverse complement.
ACGTTGCCCGGCTCGAATAATATCGTCCCAAAGCTGACGACATTGTTGCTCAGACCATGAATAGGTTCGTTGATAGATGGGAATAACAAATTGCTGTGAGCGTTTGAGAAAATCGAGTAATCGGGCTTCTGTAGCTTTCATCCTGATAATAATCCTTCCATGAAGCAAAAGTGCTTCAATAATACTCCCTTCGTTGGCAGAACCAGGAGCAATTTCTCCCAGTCCTTCCTCTTCCATCGCCCCACCACAAACGAGGTCGCCACAAAACCGTTCAGGAAACACCATCCGCGGCTATTCGATCTGATCGCGTCGCAGCCCGACGTCCCGCAACCGCTCATTACTCATCTGTTGCAATACGCGCCGCGTTTGCGCCCGTAACCTCCACGCCTTATATGCCCGCCAGATCAGAACAAATCCAAGAAATGGCTGCTTTGCTTTATTCTCGTGAAATTCCATACCTTGCCTCCCCGCCTTGTCTGAGGCTTTATCTTCACGGATTTGGCCCTAATCAATACAGACTCACAAAGTACTTTTATTTAACATACAGATTGGTTAAAAAGAGTTCTACATCGCTTTTTTCACGCCAATCTGTACTGGTTTTTTAATCTGTATGATACCCATGAGGGATACAGCATGACGCGTTATCAACATCTGGCCAATCTGCTGGCCGAACGCATTGAGCAGGGGTTGTATCGCCATGGCGAAAAACTGCCTTCGGTACGTAACCTGAGTCAGGAGCACGGGGTCAGTATCAGCACCGTCCAGCAGGCGTATCAGATGCTGGAACAGCGGCAACTGATCACCCCGCAGCCGCGTTCCGGTTATTTTGTCGCGCCGCAAAAAGCGCTGCCGCCCGTACCGCCGATGTCACGCCCGGTGCAGCGTCCGGTCGAGATAACGCAGTGGGATCTGGTGCTGGATATGCTAAAAGGGCATAGCGATAAATCTGTGATCCCCTTCAGCAGCGGCGCGCCAGATGTCAGTCAACCGAGCCTGAAACCGCTCTGGCGCGAACTCAGCCGCGTAGTGCAGCATAACCTGAAGGCAGTGCTGGGGTACGACAAGCTTCCCGGCAGCCAGGATCTGCGCCAGCAGATCGCCCGTCTGATGCTGGATAGCGGTTCAGTCCTCAACGCCGATGATATTGTGATAACCAACGGGAGCCAGAGCGGAATGTCGCTGGCGCTGCTGGCGGTTTGTCAGCCAGGGGACATTGTCGCCGTTGAATCCCCCACCTACTACGGCACAATGCAGCTACTGCGCGGCCTGGGAATCAAGGTGATTGAGATCCCAACCGATCCAGATACCGGGATCAGCATTGAAGCGCTAGAGCTGGCGTTGGATCAGTGGCCGATCAAAGGCGTGCTGCTGGTACCCAACTGCAACAACCCTCTCGGGTTCATTATGCCGGATGCGCGTAAGCGGGCGGTGCTCGCCCTCGCCCAGCGTCACGACATCGTCATTTTTGAAGATGATGTGTATGGCGAACTGGCCACAGAGTATCCGCGCCCGCGTACGATCCACTCCTGGGACAGTGACGGCCGGGTAATACTCTGCAGTTCGTTTACCAAATCCGTAGCCCCCGGACTGCGCGTGGGTTGGGTGGTTCCCGGTCGCTATTACAACAAACTGCTACACATGAAGTACGCCGTCATTGGTACTAACGTTCCCGCTACGCAGCTGGCAGCAGCCTCCTTTGTGCGCGAAGGTCATTACCATCGGCATATCCGGCGTATGCGCCAGATTTATCAGCGTAATATGGAGATCTACACCTGCTGGGTACGGGAATATTTTCCCTGCGGGATCTGCGTCACACGACCAAAAGGCGGCTTTATGCTGTGGGTCGAGCTGCCGCTCCAGGTCGATATGGTCTGCGTCGCTAAGCAGCTCTGTCGCCTGAAAATCCAGGTCGCACCGGGATCGCTGTTCTCCGCATCCGGAAAGTATCGCAACTGCGTACGCATCAACTGCGCGTTGCCGCCAAACGAGAAGCATCAGGAAGTGATGCAAAAGCTCGGCGAGGCGGTAAAGATGGCGATAGAGTAAACCGGACCGCCCGGTGATTTCGGCCAGGCGATTATGCGATTTAACTCATATCTAATGACTTAAACCCTGAATATCTTCTGCGGAAAGCCGGGTAATTTTTTGTACCGTGCAGATATCAATACCGTCTGCCAGCATAGTGTGGGCAATACGGAGCGCCTCATCACGTCGTCCTTCTATAAGCCCTTCTTGTCGTCCTTCCTGTAACCCTTCCAGCCTGCCTTTTTGTAGCCCTGCCTCATGCAATCTGTCGGCGATCGTCATCAAATGCTCCTTATACTGCGGTGAACGTTCGGCAACCTCACGAATAAACTCACTGAATCGAGGCGCATCGCCAGTTCGTAAAATATAATTAAACAGCGTCTTTATCTGGCTGTCATTAGTCAGTCCGGTAAGTAGCAGGGAAACAATTTGCTCGACCAGCCCCATAAGGTCGCGCTGACGAATATGTTTTTGGATTAACTCCAGCAGCGCCATACGTCGATGCTGCACAATTTCGTCATCCGGGATAACTGTAATATCCACCAGTGGAAACGCCACAGCATACAGCTGACGAGCCAGCTTCGGGTTAGCAAACTCGTCCAGCCAACATAGGGAATAAGGATACGGGCTTTTCGCACCGTGATAGAACAACATCGGCACCACCAGCGGTAATTGCTGATGCCCGGCATCTAAATGCTTCTGCATGGCCGCTACCGCGTAACGCATCAACCTGAATGCCATATGCGCATCCGGTGTGCTTTGGTGTTCAATCACCACATAGACATAGCCATCACCTTCCGTCGTTTTCACGGACCACAGCACATCGGAATAGTGCGCGCGTAAATCCTCTTCAATGAAGCTATCCGGCTTGAGTTTCAGCGTCTGAAAATCGCAAAGTTCGCGCAGCGAAGCGGGAAGATGTATTTGTAGAAAATCCCGAGCTGTCTCAGGGCGGCGCAAAAACGTTTTAAAGACCGCATCATGCGGGGTGGAAGTCGGTGCTTTGTTCATGGCGATCCATCACCTGGAAATAAGATGCCGTGACTGTAGCGCTGGTAAACCACACTCTCACCTGTAACTTTCTCTCTTTGCGAGGCGATTTCCGGGATAAAAACGCCCCTTTGTAACGTCTGCATTTGTCTGGAACGTATCACGCAGAATCACGACCTCAATGCACATTCCCGCTTTTTCACCGCAGGGCCTGTGCTATAACAAATCATCACTTTCATGGAGGACACGATGTGACGCATACCCGGGATATTCCACAATCGTTCTGGCGTGATGAGCAACTGCCGTGGCTGGAGCTGCGCAGCACCTGGCGCAGCAAGCAGGCCTATAAGCGCCATCACCACTCTCAGCTCTCGATTGGGGCAATTCTCGAGGGAGGAACCTGCTGCCTGTGCGATGACAAGGAATACCATCTGAAGGTGGGCGATCTCATTGTGATCCCACCACTGGCACCTCACAGCTGCAATCCCGTCAACGGGCAATTTCGCAGCTATCACATGCTTTATCTTGATGCCCGGTGGTGTCTTGCCCATCTGTCTGCGCTGAACAGCAATCAACGGCTTTGTACGCGCACTCCTGTTATCCGCGATCCGCAATTATTCCAGTGCTACATGCACCTTGTGGCGCTCATGCCGCAACGGCAAACGACGCAGATAACTGATGCCGCACAAGCATTGCTGCGCTCGCTGCCATTGCAGTCGGTAACACCTGAAAACCTAAGCGTCACCAGCCAGTATCTGCGCGAGCGGTTGCAGTCCAGTCTGCTCTCCCCACCCTCGCTGGATGAGCTGGCAGATGAGTGTCACATGCGTAAAGAGACGCTGATTCGGACCTTTAAGCAGGACACCGGGCTGACGCCGGGAAATTATCTGAACATCGTGAGGATTGACTATGCCCGTCAGCGGCTACGGGCCGGGGACGAGATTGTCGATGTCGGCTACCAGAGCGGGTTTGCCGACCAGAGCCATTTCCATCGCACCTTTGTTCGCTACACAGCAGCCACACCGCGCCAGTACGCACTGGGACGATCAATATCAGACAATAATTAGCGTTGCGTCAGGCGTACGCTGATCTCTGATTCATTTTCTGAGGTCGCTATGTCGCTGCTTGCTGAACTTTTTCCGTCTGCTTTTCCCGCGCTGGCGCTGGCGCATTTTGTTGCACTACTCAGCCCAGGGCCGGACTTCTTTTTACTGGTCGGTTACGCCGTACGTTACCGGATGCGCGGCAGCGCCGGACTGTGCGTGGGGATCGCCATCGGCAACGGGCTGTATATTCTGCTGGCGATTATTGGTTGGGGGATCCTGCGCCAGCTTCCCCTGCTGTTTACGGTTATTGAGCTGCTGGGCGCGCTCTATTTATTATGGATTGGCAGCCTACTGATACGCAGCCGCCCGCAAACCCTGAGCGGAGCAGACGCCCAGTCTACCTGTCCAGGATTTGGCAAACAGCTGCTGCTGGGATTAGGTTCGTCGTTGCTCAACCCAAAAAATGCGCTGTTCTATCTGGCGCTAATGACCGCCCTGCTCGGCCCGTCGGTGACGCTGCTGCAACAAACCATGAGCGGGATCTGGATGACCAGCGTGGTGTTGTTCTGGGATCTGCTGATCGTGATGTTCATCGGCTTACCGCAGATCCAGCGACGGTTAACCAGAGGGATATTGTGGATCGAGCGTATCGCCGGCGGCGTATTGATCGTCTTCGGCAGTGCGATCGCGCTGCGTTTTCTGCAGAGCGTCACTTTCTGATAAGCGTGACGATTTTCTGCAAATAAAGCGGATAAACTCGTTTAATTAATATCCAATCCGCATTACACTTTGGGTGGCTATTATCCATTCAACCAATTCTTCCCGAGGTGCGATGTGCTGATTGTTACCTGTAATCGTTACGTTTTCTGACTCGAGTCTGAAAACGTTTCTCCTGTTTGCGCCTCGCGCAGGCAGCGTTTTTGATTACATGAAATTCAGTACATTTGCAGTCTGCTTTTTTCTGTCATCGGTCTGACGTCTCAAAGACGGTATTGAATTTCGCTATTCCCGTTGAGGGTTTTCTCCCGAAAAGGAGCTGTTTTATGCAACGGATTCTCGCGTTTTTCTCCCAACGCACCACGACGCTATTTTTTCCTGTCGCGTTGATTTTATATGACTTCGCCGCTTATCTGTCGACGGACCTGATCCAGCCAGGCATCATCAATGTGGTGCGTGATTTCAACGCCGACGTCAGCCTGGCCCCCGCTGCGGTGAGCCTCTATCTGGCTGGCGGCATGGCGCTGCAATGGCTGCTGGGACCGCTCTCCGACCGGATTGGCCGTCGACCGGTGCTGATTGCGGGGGCGTTAATTTTTACGCTCGCCTGCGCTGCCACGCTATTGACCACCTCAATGACGCAATTTCTGGTCGCCCGATTTGTACAGGGCACCAGCATCTGCTTTATCGCTACCGTTGGCTATGTCACGGTTCAGGAGGCGTTTGGGCAAACGAAGGCCATTAAGTTAATGGCGATAATCACCTCCATTGTGCTGGTTGCGCCAGTTATCGGCCCGCTCTCCGGCGCAGCGCTGATGCACTTTGTACACTGGAAAGTCCTGTTCGCCATTATCGCCGCCATGGGGCTTATCGCCCTGATTGGGCTAGCGTTAGCAATGCCGGAAACCGTTAAGCGCGGCGCGGTGCCGTTCAGTGCACGCGGCGTACTGCGTGATTTCCGCGACGTTTTCCGCAACCGGGTGTTCTTGTTTGGCGCAGCCACGCTGTCGCTAAGCTATATCCCGATGATGAGCTGGGTGGCGGTCTCGCCGGTGATCCTGATCGACGCTGGCGGTATGAGCACATCAGAGTTTGCCTGGGCGCAGGCACCGGTGTTTGGCGCGGTGATCGTCGCCAATATGGTGGTTGTTCGTTTTGTGAAGGATCCAACCCAGCCACGCTTTATCTGGCGGGCGGCACCCATTCAACTGAGCGGACTGGCGGTGCTGATTGCCGGCAATTTGCTGTGGCCGCACGTCTGGCTGTGGTCGGTGCTGGGAACCAGCCTGTATGCGTTTGGCATTGGTATGATCTTTCCGACGCTGTTCCGCTTTACGCTGTTTTCCAACAACTTACCGAAGGGTACGGTCTCGGCGTCGCTGAATATGGTCATCCTGACGGTGATGGCGGTTTCTGTCGAAATCGGACGTTGGCTGTGGTTTAACGGCGGCAGGATTTCGTTTCATCTGTTGGCGGTTGCGGCGGGTATTGCTGTCGTCTTTACCCTGGCAGGCTTACTGAAACGGGTTCGCCAGCATGAAACAACAACGTTAGCCACTGAAAACTAACCAGCCGGATGGCACTGACGCTTATCCGGCCTGTGTCGTAGTGATAGGCCGGATAAGGCGCTTGCACCGCATCCGGCAACCATCACATTATCTTAAGCAATGCGCGCAAACCCTGCTTCCAGATCGGCAATCAGGTCGCCAATATCCTCAAGGCCAATATGCACCCTGACCAGGGTGCCGCTGAAATCCACCTCTCCGGCTGGGCGAATGCTGTTCAGCTCTTCTGGCTGATTCGCCAGAATAAGCGACTCAAATCCGCCCCACGAATAGGCCATATGGAACAGCGAGAAGTTATCGAGGAAATTCGCCATCTGCTCGTCGGTCAGTCTCTTTTTCAGCACAAACGAGAACAGGCCTGAGCTTCCGGCAAAGTCACGCTGAAAATACTCGTGCCCCGGGCATTCCGGTAATGCCGGATGATTCACCCGCGCCACTTCCGGCCTTGCCGACAGCCAGCGGGCAATATGGATGCTGCTCTCCTGATGCTGCTTAAGACGTACCGCCAGGGTGCGCAATCCACGGCTGCCGTTGTAGGCCGTATCGGCATCCAGCGTTTGTCCCATCAAATAGGAGTTCTCGCGTAGACGATCCCAACAACGCGCGTTGGACACCGCCGTGCCCAGCATGCCGTCCGAATGACCGATGGTGTACTTCGTTCCCGCCTGAATGGAAATATCCACGCCATATTCCAGCGCTTTGAACAGCACACCCGCCGCCCAGGTGTTGTCGATCATAATGACAATCTCCGGATTAACCGCGCGGATAGCTTTCACCATCCCCGGTACATCCTGGACTTCCATGGTGATCGAACTTGGCGATTCGAGGAATACAACTTTCGTTTCCGGACGCAGAAGATCAACGATACCAGCACCAATCAACGGATCGTAATACGTTGTTTCCACATTGAATTTACTCAGGATCTTATTGCAAAAATCCTGGGTTGGCTCGTAGGCCGCGCCCGTCATCAAAATATGATCGCCACCCTGGACAAACGCCAGAATCGCATTGGTCACCGCCGCAGCGCCGCACGGGTAAAGCGCGCAGCCAACGCCGCCTTCCAGTTCGCTCATTGCCTTCTGGAAGGCAAAGTGGGTGTAGGTTCCGCGACGACCGTAAAACAGCTCGCCATTTGCGCGATTGGCGGTGGCGAATTTTTTGTCTTTCACGGTATCAAACACCAGCGAAGAGGCGCGCTGGATAACCGGATTCACCGCTCCCTGGGTGTAGCGTTTGTCGCGACCCGCAACAACCAATTGCGTCTCAAGCTTCATTACGTCTTTCATAACATCTCCTGTTCTTAATCCGTGTGAAACCTATACCACCGCAGCAGTAGAGTTTATTTCAGTGTTGGTCTGCTTTTTTCCAGCGAACCGTTCAACAATCTGCGCCGCATTCAAATCATGGATAACGTTAATCAGTGTGGCAGGCGCATCGGTAATCGTGCCCAGCACTACCAACATCGGGATCGCTTCCATTGGCAGGCCCAGCGTAGTGACGATAAAGATTTCACCGAGGAATGCCCCGCCCGGTACGCCGCCGACGATAATGGCGGAGAGCACCGCAATCAGCATGGTCAGGAAGAAGGTCTCGGTGGTGAACTCCATGCCCAGCACGGAATAGATAAAGACAATTTTCAGCGCGGCAATCATCGCCACGCCACCTTTGTTCAGGTTAACCAGTAGCGGAATGGAGACATCAACGATTTCCGGGTTAATCCCCATCGCCTTACCGGCACGCAGCGTCACCGGGAGAGTCCCCAGCGAAGAGCAAGTCCCCAGCGCAGTCGCAGACGGTTCAATCGCATTACGCCAGAAGGCTTTGACTGCCGGAATACCGCCGCCAATATACGAATAGAGAATCGAGCCAAAAACAAAGTAGACCAGCGTGGCCACCATGAACAGGCCGATGGCGCGAGCAAAGGTTAACAGCAGTGCAGAGTCCTGACTGGCCATAGTGGCAGCGAAATAGCAGCCCAGGCCAATCGGCGCGACCTTCATAATGATCGAAACGATCTTCATGATCACGGTATTGGCATCTTCCAGCAGCGACGCAATGCGCTTACCGGCCTGATCCGATTGACCAATCGCCACACCAGCAATAATCGCCATCACAATCAGCGCCAGAATATTGGACTTAGAAAACAGTCCGATAAAGTCGCTGGTCGTGATCATGCTGACAAAATCCATCTTACCGCTGCCCGCCTGCACCGACTGCGAAAGATCGATAGTGACGCCCTGCGCCGGGTTATACCATAGCGCCAGCGCGACGATCCCGGCAGCCGGAATAAAGGCCATTGCGATCGAAACAATAAAGATAATCGCCATAATGCGCCCCAGCCTTTTCAGGTCGGTCATACTGGCGATCGAAGACATGACGCTGATCCCCACCAGCGGCACAATAATCATAAATAGCAGATTTAAGAATATCTGGCCGATTGGCTGGAGTTTACTTGCAAATGAGGGGGCATAAATACCTAATAAGCCGCCAATCACCAGAGCAACTAATAAAATAATCGACGATCTGTAGGGTTCGAGTCGTGACCACATAATCGGTACCTTTAGAATAATATTTAATGAGATTAAATTCACAATGTGATGAGTTTCCGTTTCGCCTCCTTTTATTTTGTGACGTAACTCACCTAAGTTGTTATTTTTTCATTTTGCCAGCAAGTTGTTTCCTGTGATTCAATAGTTGCATGTTTAAAACGCGAATGTAACGGCCTATTCGTACCGTTTTTGCAAATCACTTGTGAATAAAAGGAAACTATGAGTACGCCGATTTCACTCAAGCATCTGGAGTTTTTCATTAAAATCGTCGACTGCGGAGGATTGTCAGAAGCCGCGGCGCAGCTCAACGTCTCGCCATCAGCGGTCAGCAAAAGCCTGGCGGCAATGGAAGATACGTTAGGCACGACATTAATTAAACGTACCACCCGCAGTATTACCCTGACCGATGCCGGGCAATATCTCTTTAACCGCGCCAATAAGCTTTTGAAAGAATTCGATGAAACGCTGAATACCACCTCCGGTTATTACCACAGCCCACAGGGTGAATTACGCATAACCTGCTCAATTGCGTTTGGTTATTCCCGGCTGGTGAACCTGGTGGATAAATATCGTTCCCAGTTCCCAGATGTGAATCTGTATATCGATCTCAACGATAACTTCGTGAATCTGAACGAAACGGATTTCGACATCGCCCTGCGAATCTCCACCGCACCACCGCAGAACTACGCAATGCGCAAGCTGGTGCCTGTCCGCTGGGCGTACTGCGCCTCACCCGGCTACCTTGCCAAAAAAGGGATGCCCCAGCGTCGTAGCGATCTGGTCAATCATGATTGCCTGGTTTACCCAGGTCTCACGCCGGTGCTGAAGGTGGCGGATGAACAGGATCGTCTGCATCAGTTAAAACTGCATATGCCTATCCAGGCCAACAGCAGTCTGGTATTGCTGAAATCGGTGTTAGAAGATCAGGGAGTGGCGTATTTGCCCACCTATCTGATTGGCGATCATATTCAAAAAGAAGAGATAACGCCGCTGATGCTCGACGGCACCATCACCTGCGAAACCCACGCCCTGTATGCGCTCTATTTTCCCAGTAAGTACAGCAATCCGAAGGTGCGATCGTTTATCGATTTTCTGGTGGCGGAACTCGACCCCTTACCCGCCTGGGACAACTGGATCCCGGAGTAATCTTTGCACGTCTGAAAATGGGAGGCGCTCCACATTTTTTGCGCGATCCCCCCGTCTGGCTCTATCCTTAAGCCTATGAATAAAATTGCTGAACTCAAACGCGCCAAGCGACTGGCGCTCTCATTGCTGCTGATTGCCGCCGCTACCTTCGTCATCACGCTGTTTCTGCCGCCTAACTTCTGGGTGCTCGGGATCAAAGCGATCGCCGAAGCGGCGATGGTCGGCGCGCTGGCGGACTGGTTCGCCGTGGTGGCGCTTTTTCGTCGGGTACCAATCCCGTTTATCTCGCAACATACGGCGATTATCCCACGCAATAAGGATCGGATCGGGGAGAATCTCGGTCAGTTTGTGCAGGAAAAATTTCTCGACACCCAGTCCCTGATCGCCCTGATCCGCCGCCATGAACCGGCGTTGTTGATCGGTAACTGGTTCAGCCAGCCGGAAAACGCCCAGCGAATTGGCCAGCATCTGCTGCAGATCATGAGCGGTTTTCTCGAACTCACCGACGACGCCCGCATTCAGCGGCTGATCAAGCGGGCAGTGCACAAAGCCATCGACAAGGTCGATCTCTCTGGTACCAGCGCGCTGATGCTGGAAAGCATGACCAAAAACAATCGCCATCAGGTGTTGCTCGACACATTGATCGCCCAACTTATCGCCCTGCTCCAGCGCGACAGCTCGCGGGCGTTTATCGCCCGACAGATCGTGCACTGGCTGGAGACCGAGCATCCGATGAAAGCGAAGATCCTGCCGACTGAATGGCTGGGCGAGCACAGCGCCGAACTGGTGTCTGATGCCGTTAATTCCTTACTGGATGACATCAGCCACGATCGGGCGCATCAGATCCGCCACGCCTTCGATCGCGCCACGTTTAAGCTAATCGATAAGCTCAAACACGATCCGGAGATGGCCGTGCGGGCCGAAAGCATGAAAAACTATCTGAAGGAAGACGAAGCCTTCAACCGTTATCTTGGCGAACTGTGGGCAGACCTGCGCCAGTGGGTGAAAACCGACATTAACGCTGACGATTCGCGCGTGAAGCAGCGCATCGCCAGCGCCGGACAGTGGTTCGGCGAAACACTGGTTGCCGACAGCGCCCTGCGCGCCTCACTGAATGGGCATCTGGAGCAGGCCGCGTATAAAGTTGCGCCGGAGTTCGCCACCTTCCTGACGCGCCATATCAGCGACACGGTGAAAAGCTGGGATGCGCGCGATATGTCGCAGCAAATTGAGCTAAACATCGGCAAAGATTTACAGTTTATCCGCATCAACGGCACGCTGGTCGGCGGTTCTATTGGGCTGGTGTTATATCTGTTGTCGCAAATTCCTTCCCTGCTGACGCTGGCGAATTTTTAAGGAGAAAGTAAAATCCCTGTTTTTATTTTACTTTTCATTATCATTTGCACATGTAATATAACAATTATCAAACTAACAGCGTGAAATGAGAGTCCGTATGTCCGAGGGAAGCCCCGATTCAAATCGTCATGCCATCAGCGTCGCGCTCTTTGGCATGCTGGTCTTAACGCTGGGCATGGGAATTGGACGCTTTCTGTATACGCCGATGCTCCCGGTACTGCTGTCGGAAGGTCAGTTTACGTTTGACCAGCTCTCCTGGATTGCCAGCGCCAACTACGCCGGATATCTGGCGGGAAGCCTGCTCTTCTCCTTCGGGCTCTTCCATCTTCCCTCACGTTTACGCCCGATGTTGTTAACTTCTGCGCTCGCTACCGCAGGATTGATTCTGGCAATGGCAAGCGTTAAGCAACCCGCGCTGGTGATGTTGATCCGTTTTCTGGCAGGCGTCGCCAGTGCCGGTATGATGATTTTTGGTTCGATGATCGTCCTGCATCATACCCGGCATCCCTTCGTGATCGCCGCATTGTTCTCCGGCGTTGGCGCAGGCATTTTGCTGGGCAATGAATATGTCATCAGCGGTCTGCATTTTGCGCTGTCATCGCACACGCTCTGGCTGGGGGCAGCGGCAGCCTCCGCGCTGTTCTTTGTGCTACTCGTTATGCTCTTGCCATCTCGCGACCATGCGCTCCCCGCCGCAGCACCGGTAAAAACAGAGCATCAGCCTATGTCCTGGTGGCTGCTGGCGCTACTGTATGGATTAGCCGGATTTGGCTACATCATTGTCGCTACATACCTGCCACTGATGGCGAAAAGTGCCGGGTCGCCGCTGCTGACGGCCCATCTCTGGTCGTTGGTCGGCATATCGATTATTCCGGGTTGTTTCGCCTGGCTGTGGGCTGCCCGACGCTGGGGGGTGTTGCAATGCCTGACGGCGAATTTACTGATCCAAAGCGCTTGCGTGGTCATGACGCTCGCCAGCGACTCCTTGCCGCTGCTGGTGATAAGCAGCGTGGGTTTTGGCGCAACGTTTATGGGGACCACTTCGCTGGTCATGCCGCTCGCCCGTCAACTTTGCGTACCGCGCAATATTAATCTGCTGGGCCTGGTCACCCTGACTTACGGCATTGGGCAAATACTCGGGCCACTCTTAACCAGCCTGCTGGGAAGCGGCGCTCAAGCGATCGTTAACGCCACGCTATGCGGTGCCGTCGCCTTGTTTATTGCGGCACTCATCAGCCTCGCACAATTATACAAACAGCGTTTCGCCTCCCCCAAAAGGGTATAATCGACAACCTTATAAACAGGTATCTTAGGATTAGTCCGCAATCAAAAGTCAACATTTAATAAACCACAAATAATCGGCAATTACCCGCCAGACAATTTATAATCCCCGGCTGTTCATTTATAAACTCAATTTAAAATGCGTAAAAATGGACATATTAACTCAGCATCAACACTATCTTCGGGAAAAGTACATGTCATGGTTTAAAAAAATACTACTGGGGTTAATTATTTTGGTGGGTTTAATTGACACGCTAAAGGATTATAAAGACTTTGGCCTGTTTGGCGCGTTAGGATTGTTTCTTATATTCCTGTTAACAACAACATTTTTATGGCAATGGGCCTCTGGCAGGTTACCAGAGATAACCCAGCTTCAGGCCGTATTTATTTTACTGGCCAGCGCGGTAGCCTCAATTTTTGTTATCAATATGGCAATTGCCGGAAATTTGCATGTGGATTTAATGGAGGTCATGTACGTTACCATTACGCATAATCCACTTTTTTACCTGATTCTCTGCGTGGTCGCATGGGTAAAAGTGGGCATCTGGCAATGGCTGTTTAGCGGTGGACAGGTCAAAGAGAGTCAGCCAGTTTAAACACGGCAGAGGTAAAAAAGGCGTCTTAACTAAGACGCCTTTTATGCTAGTACAACAAATTAGAACTGATAGGTCAGACCTGCAACAACCTGGTTGTCGTCGTCTTTGCCGTCGAGCAGGTTAATTTTGTAACCCACATCAGCCACGATGTTTTTGTTGAAGTAGTAATCCGTGCCCAACGCTACGTATTCAGTCAGGTCATTATTGTTGTTGTCACGCGCGTGAACGTAACCCACGTTCGGACGCAGACCAAAATCAAACACATACGCAGCCATTGCTTCAAAGTGCTCAGCTTTATCCGCATCCTGAATCAGGTTGTGGGACTCGCCGTACATGGTCGCGACGTAGATGGCATTAGCATCATATTTCAGACCCGCGCCCCAGAACTCTGCGTTTTCGCCATCCCAGCCGCTTCGTTTCTGCAGAGCAGTCACCGCACTGGTGGTGTAGGCCGCAATCGCAGATACGCCGGAATCCGCAATATTGTCATAACCCAGGGAGAAGCCATAACCATTGCCATGCTGTTTTGCCGGGCTAATGTTAGTGTCATCCTGGCCCTGGTATTGCGCGCCAATGTTCAGACCATCAACGGCTCCAAACAGATTTTTGGTGCGGAGTGTTGCAACGCCAGCAGTACGTGTAGTAAGGAAGCGGTCAGTATCTTCAAAGGAGTCGCCGCCGAACTCTGAAAGAGTGTCAGTGTAAGCTCCCACGTCATAAGCAATACCGTAGTTACGACCGTAGTCAAAGCTAACGTCATGGCCATAATCCAGGCCAGCAAACGCCAGACGTGTATTGACGCCATTCTGAGAACCTTCTGCTTTAGAGGCATCAAACTGACTTTCAAATTGGCCATAACCGGTCAGTTGATCGTTGATTTGTGTCTCACCGCGAAAACCCAGACGCGCGTATGTACCGTCGGCATCGGTGCCGCCAGTCCAGGAATGGACCGCTTTTACTTTGCCGTACAGATCCAGTTTGTTGCCATCTTTATTATAAATTTCCGCTGCATGAACGGAGGTTACCCCTAATACCATTACAGCTAATGCCACTGCTGACTTTTTCATGTTATTACTCACTTTTAATTGTGAATTTTGCTATCAACTTTGTTATGAAGGCAGAATACCCGCATAAAAAAGCCCCCTATGGAAAAGGGGAAAACCTCTAACACACCAATGAAGGTAATAATAAAGTGGCAAGACACATATCATTTTGGGTTAAATAAAACCCGAACAGAGAGTAATTACTTGGATTCTTCGCTTACGCTCTCATTAACAGAGCGATATAACATTATTGCTTCGGCAATAATATCTTGTTTACTTTTACGGGTTTCAAATGCCAGCGTACGAACATATTCCCACAGAGAGGTATCGACACGGGCACTTAAAAGAACCATATCTTTTGAACGGGTACCCCTGGCCTTTCTAATATCGGGGTAATCTCGAGAGGGCATTATCATCTCCTGAACGCAAACACGCTTATGGCGATGAAATATGCAGTCAGTGTAAAAACATGTCAACGGCAAAATACAGTGACAATAGTAATGAAACTGTTAATAACGGACAAAAAACTGGAACAGCATTTCAAATGAAAGATAACTTGATTATAGAATAATGTGTAATTTTAACTTTACATATATTCACTTTTATTCATTTGATTAAAAAAGCCAGAACTATTGACAATAAACATGATCTCAAATCAAAACATCATTACAGCCAATAAGTTACGTGCCGTTATTAATGTCTACATTTCCGTGAAGCGCCTGTTTTTATGCACTGTTATTCCAGGCTGCCTCGCTCTGACCACCGCGGAAATCAGTTTGATTCTCACTTAACACAGGCCCGTTTTGTCTAAAAATAAGCACGGAAAGGTAAAAATAAGGTAAACAATGCATTTTTTCGCATGCAAAAATAAGTTGTTTTTAATTGATATAAATCAATTTTCACCGCGTAACGACGGAGGAAAAATCATCATCTGAGGTGATGGAAACCTTTTTTTACGTGACGTTCATGACGAGAAAAAAGCGTTGTTATGCAATAAACTTTTGTGCTGAAAAGTGGCGCGCGGGCTGCAACAGCCCGCATGGGAGAGGAAGGAAAATCAGGCGTTAACTTTATCCAGCGGCCAGGAATCAAACAGATAGCCATCAAAGTCGATATCATCAACATTTGAAAACTCCAGCAGGCGCTGTTTGACGTTTTCCAGATGCTGCCACATTGCCAGCTTGGCTGCGCGGGCATCCTTTTTGATTAATGCCGCCAGGATCTGTTTGTGGTCGCCCATCCACTCTTTACGGTAATGGGTATCGTCAAGGTGGCTATGGAGCTGGATCCACATCGGGTTGTTTTCACGCCACTGCCATGACTGGCGAAACAGCTCCACCAGCATGCTGTTATGCGTGGCTTCAGCTATGGCGAGATGGAACTGCATGTCGCCGCTTTCAGAACCGTTCGCTTCGCTGGAGGCCAGCTCCCGCTCTTCCAGCTGTAACGCCTGGCGCATTTTAACGATATCTTCACGCGTAGCCTGCAGCGCGGCGAATTCGGCGATATTGCTTTCCAGCAGCTGTCGCGCCTGCAGCAGCTCAAACGGGCCCGCGTCATTGCAATGATTGACATCCGTACTGTCGATGGTCTGCGCATCTGCATTGTCGAGTACGTAGATCCCGGCGCCGCGGCGCACGTCCACCAGACCTTTAATTTCCAGCATAATTAACGCTTCGCGAACCACCGTGCGAGTGACGTTGAGCATCTCAGCAATTTCACGTTCCGGCGGCAAACGCTCCCCGGGCTGGTACGGCGTCTGGACAATCAGATCGCGGATCATTGCACCCACTTCCTGGTAGGGTCTTTGTTGAGAAGTGTTCGATTTCATCGTGTTATGTCCGTCAGATGCGTCAATTCAGATCCGTAGGCCGGATAAGGCACATGCGCTGCCAACCGGCACCTGTGCCGTTGGCTGATGGCGACGCTGACGCATCTTATCAAGCCTACAAAAAACGTTTTTTCGCCTGAACTATAGCATTTGCGGGAAGCCAAAAACAGAAAACGGGTCAACCAAATCAGCATTTTGATTGACCCGTCATACTTCGGGGATTATGCGTCAGCGCCTAACGCCGCAACGCACTCGCGTGCACCGTGTTCACACAGCTGTTGATACGTCGCGATAATTGTCTCCACAAAATCAGCGTTTTCCGCCAGATCATGGCCAAAAATGCCGCTCAGCCCCAGCAGCGCCGTCACGCGTTCGGCCCCCTGGAACTGTTGGTTAATGCGCTGGAACTCAGCCAGCAAGGGGTCGACAACATCAATGGCCTGCCCCTGTTCATCCACGCCACGGGTGTAGCGCATCCAGCCCGCCACGCCCAGCGCCAGGTGACGCCAGTCGCTGGCGTTTTGCAGATGCAGACGCACCGGATCCAGCAGGCGCTGCGGCAATTTCTGGCTGCCGTCCATCGCAATCTGCCAGGTGCGGTGACGCAGTGATGGGTTGCTGAAACGCTCGATGAGCAGCGTCGCATAGGCGTTAAGATCGGTGCCTTCCGGCATCGACAGCGTCGGCGCTTGCTCCTGCATCATCAGCGCGAACGCCGCTTTGCGGTACGCCGGATTTGTCATGGTATCAGCGATAGTTTCATAGCCGCCGAGATAGCCCAAATACGCGAGGAAAGAGTGGCTGCCGTTGAGCATACGCAATTTCATCATTTCAAACGGCACCACATCGGCAACGAACTGCGCACCAACGTTGTCCCAGTCAGGGCGACCGTTGACAAAGTTATCTTCGATAACCCACTGACGGAACGGCTCACAGGCGATAGCACACGGATCGTACACGCCCAACTGGTCGGCAATCTCTTGCAACGTTTCTGGCGTCGCCGCCGGAACAATGCGGTCGACCATGGTGCACGGGAAAGTGGCGTTAGCCTCAATCCACTGCGCCAGCTGCGGGTCGCGCGCCTGCGCCAGACCCAGCACCGCGACTTTCGCCACATGACCATTTTCACGCACGTTATCGCAAGACATCACGGTAAAGGCCGCAAGCCCTTGCTCACGACGCAGATGCAGCGCCTGTACGATGTAACCAATCGCCGATTTCGGCGTGCCTGGATTCGCCAGATCGTGTTTAATCAGCGGGTTATTGAGATCTAACTGTCCGCTGGCAGCATCGGTGCAGTAGCCTTTTTCCGTGACCGTCAGCGAGACAATTGCCGTCTGCGGGCGCGCCATAGCCTGTAAAATACCATCACAGCCGTCAAGCTCCGGGTGCAACGCTTCTTTCATCGAGCCAATCACTTTCAGCACGGTGTTGTCCGCGCCTTTTTCCGCCACGGTATACAGCAGTTGCTGTTTGCGCAGGTTTTCAATCAGCACGCGGTCGTTACCCGGCATCAGGTTAACTTCACAGATCCCCCAGTCACTGTCGGTGGTTTCCAACAGATGATGGGTGTACAGCGCCTGGTGCGCGCGGTGAAATGCGCCGCATCCCAGGTGAACAATACGGGATTGCAGGCGCGAGCTGTCCCATGCAGGGCGAGCAACCGGCAGGTTGCTATTGGCAATTGTCGTTGTCATCGTGAACTCCAGAACCCGTTGAATGACCAACGGAAGAGAAAAGAAAAAGCCGGCCAGACAGGTGACCGGCAACTCGCTTTAGCGGCTAAAGAAAGCGCGCTGGATAGCCATCTCAACGCCACGCACTTCCGCCAGCCCTTTCAGGCGACCAATCGCGGAGTAGCCTGGGTTGGTTTTCTTTTTCAGATCGTCAAGCATCTGATGGCCGTGGTCCGGACGCATTGGGATCAGGTCCTCTTTACCCTCGGCTTTACGGCGCTGCTCTTCCTCAACGATCGCTTTCACGACTTCGTACATATCGACGTCGCCGTTAAGATGCGCCGCTTCATGGAAGGTTTTCGGGTTATCTTCACGCAGCGTGGAGCGCAGGTGGGTGAAGTAAATACGTGGGCCAAACTGTTTGATCATGTCGACCAGATCGTTGTCCGCCCGGACGCCGTAGGAGCCGGTGCACATGGTAAAACCGTTCGCCATGCTGTTGACCGTATCGACCATCCATTGCATATCTTCCACGGTGGAAACAATGCGCGGCAGGCCGAGGATTGGGCGCGGCGGATCGTCCGGATGTACCGCCATCCGCACGCCTGCTTCTTCCGCCACAGGAATAATTGCTTTCAGGAAGACGGCAAAGTTCTCGCGCAGTGCGGCTTTATCGATATCTTTATAACGCGCAAGATGCTGGCGGAACTGGTCAAGCGTATAGCCCTCTTCCGCGCCCGGCAGACCGGCGATGATATTGCGGGTCAAACGCGCTTTGTCTTCATCGCTCATGGTGGCGAAGCGTTCATTCGCCTGAGCAATCTCTTCGGCGGTGTAATCCGCTTCCGCGCCCGAACGTTTGAGGATGTGCAGCTCAAAGGCGGCGAATTCAATCTGGTCAAAACGCAGCGCTTTGGAGCCGTCCGGCAGGACGTATTCCAGGTCGGTACGGGTCCAGTCGAGAACCGGCATGAAGTTGTAGCACACGGTACGAATGCCGCACTGGGCCAGGTTACGCAGGCTTTGCTGGTAGTTGGCGATCCACTGCTGATAGTTACCAGAACGGGTTTTAATGTCTTCGTGGATCGGTACGCTTTCGACGACCGACCAGACCAGGCCCGCCTGCTCAATAATGGCTTTGCGTTTTAGGATCTCATCAACCGTCCACACTTCCCCGTTCGGGATATGGTGCAAGGCGGTGACCACGCCCGTGGCACCCGCCTGACGTACATCCGCTAAGGTGACCGGATCGTTAGGACCATACCAGCGCCATGTCTGTTCCATCTTTTATTCCTCATTTACGTTATGGACTCGACGATATGGCACATAAATTCCTCCTTTTGGTATGACATGTCAACCTGAAGGAATTAATTGGTTAACCAAATCACGATTTTTGCTGATTAGATCGCCATTTTGCGGCCAGGAAGCGCAGTAAAGATGTAAACATGTAACGCAATGTGACATTCATCGCATCAATGGTTAACCAATACGGATAACATCTCAACCAAAGTCATAATAGTTCAACCAATAAAGGTAGACGTTATATGCATGTTCTCAATATTCTGTGGGTCGTATTCGGCATCGGTCTGATGCTGGTGCTCAATCTAAGATTCAAAATAAACTCGATGGTCGCCCTGCTGCTGGCGGCGCTCTCGGTCGGCATGCTGGCGGGTATGGACTTAATGGCGCTGCTGCACACCATGAAATCCGGCTTTGGCAGCACGCTGGGTGAGTTGGCGATTATCGTGGTATTCGGGGCAGTCATCGGTAAGCTGATGGTCGATTCCGGCGCGGCGCATCAGATTGCTCATACGCTGCTGGCGCGACTCGGTCTGCGCTATGTACAGCTGTCGGTGATCATTATTGGTCTGATTTTTGGCCTGGCGATGTTCTATGAAGTGGCGTTTATTATGTTGGCGCCGCTGGTGATCGTCATTGCCGCAGAAGCGAAGATCCCGTTCCTCAAGCTGGCGATTCCTGCCGTTGCCGCAGCCACCACCGCCCACTCTCTGTTCCCGCCGCAGCCAGGTCCGGTCGCGCTGGTTAACGCCTACGGCGCTGACATGGGTATGGTCTACATCTACGGTATTCTGGTGACTATTCCGAGCGTGATCTGCGCCGGGATTATCCTGCCGAAGTTCCTCGGCAACCTCGATCGCCCGACGCCGTCATTCATGAAGGCCGACGTACCGGTTGACCAGAACAATCTACCGTCTTTCGGCATCTCTATTCTGGTTCCGCTGATCCCGGCGATCATCATGATCTCCACCACCATCGCCAACATCTGGCTGGTGAAAGGAACGCAGGCGTGGGAAGTGGTCAACTTCTTAGGCTCCTCGCCAATTGCGATGTTTATCGCCATGATTGTCGCCTTCGTGCTGTTTGGTACCGCGCGTGGTCACGACATGCAGTGGGTGATGAACGCCTTTGAAAACGCGGTGAAAAGCATCGCCATGGTGATCCTGATCATCGGCGCGGGCGGCGTACTGAAGCAGACCATTATCGATACCGGCATCGGCGATACCATCGGCATGCTGATGTCGCACGGCAATATTTCTCCATACATCATGGCGTGGTTGATAACCGTGCTTATTCGTCTGGCAACCGGTCAGGGCGTGGTCTCAGCCATGACGGCGGCGGGGATTATCAGCGCAGCCATTCTCGACCCGGCAACCGGTCAACTGGTGGGCGTCGATCCGGCGTTGCTGGTACTGGCGACGGCGGCTGGCTCCAACACCCTGACCCATATCAACGATGCCTCGTTCTGGCTGTTCAAAGGCTACTTTGACCTGTCGGTGAAGGATACGCTGAAAACCTGGGGTCTGCTGGAGTTGGTGAACTCCGTGGTTGGCCTGGTAATCGTGTTGATCATCAGCATGATTGCATAACATCGATACCGCTCTGGCCCGCAGCGCCAGAGCGGTTCTTCTCCTGCCTTAACAATCCTCAATAATCAGATACACCGCCTTCACCGGGCCATGCACCCCAACCACCTTGATAAGCTCAATATCCGCCGTCGAGCTGGGTCCACTGATAATGTTAATGCACGATGGCATACGCTCACCGGCCTGCGCTTTCTGATGCAGTTTTTCTGCCAGTTGCGCCACGCGCGGCAGGATGGTGCTTTTACGCAGCACGAAAATCGAGGACTCCGGCAACAGGCTCAAAGAACGCCCGCGCTCCGGCGCGGAAAACAGCACCACGCCGCCGGACTCGGTCAGGCCATACTCGGCATACACCACGCCGACTTTCGCCTGCTCGGCCTCGGTAATATTTTCGCTGCCTCGCGCCGGATCCCAGACCACGGCGTTGCATTCCTGCTGCAAACGTTCGGTGATGCCCAGCGCCACCAGTCGGCTGTCGCCGCTCAGCACTACTGGCTGACCCAATTCTTCACACAGGCGTAGCGCTGCTTCTGCGGCCTGGTCCTCGCGAGTCAGTTCACAGCGGGCCAGCATCACTTCGCTGGCGAACTGGATAAACGCATCGCAGCGCTGCTGCGGGCTAAGTTCGGTCAGGCGCTCGTTGGCATAATTGTTAACCGGCGCGGCATCCGCTTGTGGTTCGAAACGCGGCGGGCGACCCAGCGCCTGGGCGATGGTGTTTAAAAACGCGGTACGGTTATCCATTCTTTTTCTCCTGCGCCTGATGTTTCTTAAACCAGCTGCGGAAGCTCTCGCCGTCAGCATCAGGCAGATCGCGCGCCTCCATCCAGTCACCAATCGCGCCAACCTTGAGCGGGGTTTTCCCGCCATTGATAAACCAGCTTGCCGCATGCGCGCCCGCCATCATCCCCACTTTCCACAGCCCCGGATGGCTATTGGCATAAGCGAACATTTTGATCGCCCGTCGCTCGGCTTTCGGGGTAATGCCCTCCTCGGCCATCACCCGACGATGACGCAGGATCAGTTTTGACAGCGGAATACGCACCGGGCAGACGCTGTCGCAGGCCGTGCATAAGGAACAGGCGTACGGCAGGTCTTTAAAATCTTTATAGCCGCCGAGCAGCGGAGAAATCACCGCGCCAATAGGGCCGGGATAGATAGAGCCATAGCCGTGTCCGCCGATGTGGCGATACGCCGGGCAGGTGTTCATACAGGCCCCGCAGCGGATGCAGCGCAGCACATCGCGAAACTCAGAGCCCAGCACCTGCGAGCGACCGTTATCGACAATCACCAGATGGAACTCTTCCGGTCCGTCCACGTTATCCGCCTCACGCGGGCCGGTCAGCCAAGTGTTATAGCCCGTCAGACGAGCGCCCACGGCGCTGCGCGCCAGCATGGTGATCAGCACATCCACATCAGCAAAGGTTGGCGCGATACGCTCCATGCCCATCACCGCAATGTGTGTTTTCGGCAGTGTGGTGCACATGCGCGCGTTGCCTTCGTTGGTCACCAGGCATACTGAACCGGTTTCCGCCACGGCAAAGTTACAGCCGGTAATACCGATTTCGGCACTCAGGAAATCCTCGCGGATCTTCTGGCGAATGAACAAGGTCATGGCTTCCGGGGTTTCCGGGCCGTCATACCCCAGACGCTCGTTCAGCACGCGGCGGATCTGATAGCGATCTTTATGAATAGCCGGGACCACGACGTGCGAAGGTGGATCCTGATCCAATTGCAGGATGTATTCCCCGAGATCGGTTTCGATCACCTGGATTCCCGCATCCTGCAGGACATGGTTGACGCCGATCTCCTCGGTCACCATCGACTTGGACTTCACCACCTTCTTCGCGTTTTTGCTGCGCGCGACCTGCAGAATATAGGCGGTGGCCTCTTCTTTGGTTTTGGCGAAATAGACGTGGCCGCCGTTTTGCGTCACTTTCTCGGAGAGTTGATACAGGTAAGCGTCGAGGTTGCTCAGCACGTGATCGCGGATCTGGCTGGCACGATCGCGCCAGTCTTCCCAGTGGCCTAACTCATCGACCATTTTTTGTCGATTTGCGCCAATACGTTCCTGCGCATTGGCCACGGCTTTGCGCATGATCGGATCTTCTATCTGCTGACGAATGCGCAGTTTAAATTCTACATCGCTGGTTTTTATCGACATCTCTTTCCCCTCAGCGGCTCATCAGCACTTCAGCAATATGCATCACTTTGACCGGCTGGCCTTCCCGTTGCAGTCGACCGCCAATGTTCAGCAGGCAACTGACGTCTGCGCCAATCAAATATTCCGGCTGCGCATCCATCAAATGTAAGACTTTCTCTTTCACCATCTCGCCGGATATCTCGGCCATTTTGACCGAGAACGTCCCGCCAAAGCCGCAGCAAGTATCCTGATCGGCAAACGTCAGCAGCTCCAGCCCGCGCACGTTTTTCAGCAACGTGAGCGGCTCTTCCTTCACCCCCAGCTTTCGAGTCAGGCTACAAGAGGGATGATATACAGCGCGGCCCTGCAGGCTGGCGCCGACGTCCACCACGCCCAGCTTGTTAACGATAAAGGAGGTGAGATCCTGCATACGCGCGGCAACCTTTTCGGCACGCAGCGCCCATTCCGGTTCATCGGCCAGATACGTCGGATAGCTTTTTACTGCGTAGGTACAGGAGCCTGCTGGCGAGATAATCGGATCGTCGTTGTCTTCCAGGGCGGCGATCAGGTTTTTCATCCCAGGGATCGCCTCTTTGATGTAACCGCTGTTAATGGCTGGCTGACCGCAACACCCTTGCTTCTCGGGGAAATTAACGCGACAACCCAGTTTTTCCAGCAGCAATACGGAGTCTCGTGCCATCCGTGATTTCAGTGCGTCACCAATGCAGGTAACAAAGAAATTTACATTCACAATAACTACTCCATTGCTTCATTTCTGTTTATTGCGCTTGATATCGCGATATCAAGCAAAGGTTCAGCCGTATTTCACGCCCAGTTTTTCTGTTTGCTGTTTTTACTAATGCCTGGGTTCATGGTGATGCTCGGGTCGTTTTCCTTTGATGCCGACTCTCCGCTTCTTAAGTCAGGACAGTCGCATATGTCTGTATTTTCATTTGTATGACAAAACCAAATAATCCCCTAATCACCCCCCATATGCAACAACCAGGTTTATTTCTTTCGGTCTCGCTCACATTTTTATATTTAAAACCACAGCGTTATGAACACCTTAAAAACAGTTTCAGGTGCTTACTATTCTCATCACCAGCATTATTAAAAAGGTTATCAAATAACTATTTATAGGTATTCAGCTTACTCTTAAGTATATTTGCCTGGCATTGGATTTTAATTAAAAGATTACAATAGTTACAAAACCACAAATCATAATTACTTTATTCACTGAAGCGATTCAGTTTACATACTTTATTAACTTAGCAATGTAGCCTCCCCACCATAAATATAAATCAGGTTTAATGAACCAATCAGGAATAGCAATGAACGAATATTTTATGTTTGCCCTGGCACTCTCTCCTTTACTACTGATGGTATTTTTAATATTGAAATTGAAAATGCCCATCCATTATTCCGTGTTGATCTCTTTGGTATTCACTGCCGCGCTGTCGGCCATATTCTGGGAAATGCCCGTACAGAATCTGAAAGCCGCGATAGGCTATGGCGCCCTGAAGGGGTTATGGCCGATTGTGATTGTGATCCTCGGCGCCATCTTCAGTTATAACGTCATGCAGGCGACCAAGGCGCTGGATATTCTGCGCGATATTCTCGCCAGCATTAGCGAAGATAAGCGTATTCAGGTGCTACTGATTTCATGGTGCTTCGGCGGATTCCTTGAAGCCGCGGCAGGTTATGGCACTGCGGTCGCCATTCCGATCGGCATTCTTATTGCGCTGGGATTCAACCCGCTGAAGGCGGCGATCGCTTCTCTCGTGGCGAATACCGTTCCCACCGCGTTCGGCGCGGTCGGGATCCCGGTTTCTATTCTGGCGGAACAGGTTAACCTGCCGGTGTATACCTTAGGTGGAACCATTATTCTGCAGCTCGCACTGTTTAATATCCTGCTGCCGTTTGTCATTGTCTGCATTATTGGCGGCGGCCTGAAAGCCATTCGTGGCGTATTTCTGATCACGCTGATTTGCGGCATCACCACGCTGGTTCCGCAATATTTTGTCGCCATCCATCTTGGCGCGGAATTGCCCGCCTTTGCCGGTAGCCTGGTCAGCCTGTTTGCCGTGGCGATGGTCAGCCGCCTGCGCAAAGGGAAAACCGATCCCGAGTGGCGCATTGAGGTCAGCCATACCCGCGAAACCACGCCGCGCTCGGCAAAAGTGTTGTTCCGCGTAGGCTCTATCTATCTGTTTATTTTTGTTTTTATCCTGCTGTGCTCACCGCTGTTCCCGACGATCAAAGGCGCGGCGTCCCAACTGGCCTCGGTGCTGCATTTCACGCTCGCCGACGGCAACACGCTGGCGCTGAAAGTTGAATGGGTGACCACGCCGGGGATGCTGATCATCTTTGCGACCCTTATCGGCGGTTTTATTCAGGGAGCGTCCGCACGCGGGATGCTGGAAGTGTTTATCAAAACCATTTTCCAGCTTAAAAATTCCATTGTGGCGATTATGGCGATTGTCGCGCTGGCCACGGTGATGGATCTCAGCGGGATTATCTCCACGCTGGCCCAGTCGATTGTCGATCTGACCGGCAGTTCCTACGTCTTCCTCGCCCCAGTGATTGGCGCGCTGGGCACGTTTGTTACCGGCAGCGATACCAACTCGAATATTTTGTTCGGCAAACTGCAAACCATTGCCGCCAGTAAACTGCATATCGATCCCAACTGGCTCGCGGCGGCGAATACTTCTGGCGCAACGGGGGGGAAAATGATTTCGCCGCAGAGTATCGCCATTGCGGTTTCAGCCACCAAAATGGACGGACAGGCCAACCAGATAATGTCTGGCACCATGAAATACTGCTGCGCCTATATTGTGATCCTCGGCCTGAAAGTCGGTCTCTTTTATTACTGGTTTATGGCGTAATCCATTGTCAACCCCGTCAAATTCACGGCAACCGTATTTGACGACGTGGTGACCAAAAAGGTTTACACCGCTTCAGGATCGAAACGAAGCGACTGGCTTTACGATTTGTCGGCGCTGACTAAAATAGCGCCGATGTTTCAAATCGAGGATTGTTGTTATGCTGTTCTGGAAAAAGATGGTGAAGAAGTTCGACGCCTTTTCCGCGTTGATCCCACCACGCTACTTCCGCGTGTAATGCCTGGCGCTAATGCCTGATGGCGCTTCGCCAGTCGGGCCTACGTTTCACGCTCATTTGTAGGCCGGATAAGGCGCAAGCGCCGCATCCGGCAGCAGAGAAAAATGTTCTCCCCTTTCACTTACGCAGCCCGCACGCTCTTAACACCCTGACCCACAGACGAAGCCATGCAAAACGGTAGATCAGCGGATGCTGAAATCGTAGCAGTGTCAGAAACATAGAGCCTCCTTGCGGCGCTACAGCACCGTTGCCTGATAGCGAATTTGCGGCTCCATTATCTGGTGACGCGCGTCTATCAGCCGCAGTTCATACGAGTCGTGCTCTTTCGTCAGCCGCATCACCGCGTCGACGACACTGGTGGTCCGCTCCAGCGCCTGCTTGTCCTCATAACCGTTGAGCAGTGAAGCCAGCATCACGCTGCAAATCAGATCCCCAACGCCCACCGGCATTTTGGCAAAGGTATACAGCGGCCGGGCGATGTGTAACGTCTGTTCCGCCGTCACCAGCAGCATTTCAAACGCCTGTTTGTCGCGCGAGCAGTCGCCGAGATGTTTCACCAGCACCTTCTTCACGCCCCACGCCACCAGCTGCTGCGCCGCTTCCACCACCTCGTCAAAACTACGTAGTTGTCTGCCCGTCAGCACGCCCAGCTCATAGAGATTCGGCCCCATGACATCGGCCAGTTGAATGGCGTCATCGACAAAAAAAGACTCCACGCCCTGCGCGACGATGCAGCCTTTTTGCGGGTCGCCCATCACCGGATCACAAAAATAGAGCGCCTGGGGATTACGCTGGCGAATGGTGGTGACCGCGAGCTTCACCTCTTCGCAATGGCGTTTGTCCCCGAGATACCCGGACAGCACGGCATCGCATTGCGCCAGTTTTTGCAGATCATCCAGCCCGCTGATGATGGCACTCAGCTCGCCGTGCGGCATCGCCATGCCCTGCCACATCCCGTACTGGGTGTGGTTGGAAAACTGTACGGTGTAAAACGGCCAGACATCGATCCCCGAGAGCTGCATCGGCAACACGGCGGCTTTATTTCCGGCATAGCCATAAACGACTGACGACTGAACAGACAACACGTTTTTCATTTTGACTCCGTCTAGCGAAACGTTGGCAGCAGACCAAATACGTCCAGAACAACCGTCAGATAGACAACCGCCCCACAGACAATGACCAGATTGAGCACGGTGTTATTACACGGCGCGGTATAGCTGGCGGTCGGAAAACGTTTCCGCGCCGCTTTCACCAGGAACGGCGGCAGGATCACGCTCCAGATGGTAAAGGCCAGACCGGCGTAACCAATGGCGTGCACAAACCCGTTCGGGAAGAAGAAGCACACGGCGGCTGGCGGGAAGTAGGTCACCAGCGCGGTTTTCAGGCGCCCCATGCCGTCATCCGGGAAGTGAAACAGGTCGGCGATGTAATCGAACAGGCCAAGCGTCGCCGCCAGCAGGGAACTGGCTACCGCAAAGTTGCCGAAGAAGGTCAGGATCAGATCCATATAACGGCTGGTGAACAGCCCGCTGATAGCCTCGACAAACACGTCGATATTGCCGCCTTTGGCGATAATTGGCGGGAACGAGGAACGACTGATGTTGCCCATCGTGACGCCCAGCCAGAAGATATACAGCAGCAGGGCAAACAGCGTGCCGATGATAATCGAACGCGTAATATTTGAGATCCCGCTCGTGCCATACAGCTTAACCAGGCTCGGCACGTTACCGTGAAAACCAAACGAGATAATGCAGAACGGCAGCGTCATCAGGATATACGGCAGGTACTGCGAATTGGGCAGCGCCACCGCCACGCTGTCGACGAGTTTCGCCACTTCGATATGCCCCACCAGGCCAGAGAAGGTGGCAAAGAACGCGATAAACTTACCGATGATCAACACGGTAGTAATACGTCCAACCAACAAGGAGCTGTACCAGGCAATCGCCCCGACCAGCATACTGACGATCACCACCGAGATATTCGCCGGAAAGCGCACGCCGCTGTATTTGAACACGGTTTGCGCCATCACCGCCGACGAACCAGAGATATAGGCATAGGTCAGAATATACAGCACAAAACCGAAAGCGATACCGACAACAATATTCCACTTTCGACCTAATAAATCCTGAGTAAAAGTATTAAAACTGGCACCAGCGCCATAATGCAGGTTAACTTCGACCAGCATCAGACCGGTTAATAACATCATGATGGCGATAAACAGAAGAATAACTGACGCACCGGGGAACCATACGCCAGCCATCGCAATCGGCAGGGAAAACATCCCTCCACCCACTACGGTCGCGATAACCAACATGGTTCCGCTAATCAGTCCGGGGGTACTACTCTGTCGCTCAATGGCATTAATATCCATGATAAATGTTCCTGTAGACTATTCGTTATAATTACAGCTGTCATTTGTACATCATGCGGATAATAAAAATGTCGGAGTCAGGGTTTACTTTTGTAGTTATGTCACGGTAACGGGCACCGCAAAGGCTTCCTGTTCATGGAAAAGAAATACAAAAAAGCCCCATCCTGAGATGGGGCCATAATTATTATTTAGATATAGTCAAAGCGTGCAGTAAAGAAACGGAGCTGCTTCGGCTCGTAAATAAACTTCAGCCCGCGAATATCTTCTTTGTGCTGGTAAAGTTTAATAATACCGTCAGCCACTACATCCATATGCGCGTAAGTATAAACGCGGCGTGGAATAGTCAGACGCACGGTTTCCAGTTTCGGCCTGTGGTGTTCACCAGTCACGTTATTACGGCCCGCAGAGATAATTCCGCGCTCCATACTACGTACGCCGGTTTCCACATAGATACTAGCAGCCAGGCTTTGCGCCGGGAACTCGTCCTGCGTCAGATGCTCGCAGAAGCGACGCGCATCAAGGAATACCGCGTGACCGCCCACCGGTTCAACAATCGGTACACCCGCGGCTTTCAGCTTGTCGCCCAGATAGCGAACCTGCTTCACGCGGTGCTCGATGTACTCATACTGCATGGCTTCGCGCAGACCAATCGCCATGGCTTCCATGTCGCGTCCGGCCAGGCCGCCGTAGGATGGCATGCCTTCATAGACAACGACTAACTCTTTGGCAGAAGAGAACATTTCGTCATCGTTCATGCACAGGAAGCCGCCGATATTCACCAGACAGTCTTTTTTACCACTCATGGTACAACCGTCGGCGTAGCTGAACATCTCATGCACGATCTCTGCGATGCTCTTGTTCTCAAAGCCCTGCTCTTGCTCTTTGATGAAGTAGGCGTTTTCTACGCAGCGGGTAGCGTCGTAGAACACTTTAATGCCGTGTGCTGCAGTCAGTTCACGCACCGCGCGCATGTTAGCCATGGAGACCGGCTGCCCGCCTGCGAGGTTAACCGTGACTGCCAGGCAAATATAGGCAATATTCTCGGCGCCTTTTTCATCAATCAGTTTTTGTAATTTTTTAAGATCGATATCACCTTTAAAAGCAATATTCAGACCGGCATCGTGCGCTTCGTCACGAACGATATCGACAAACACCGCACCATTTTTTTCCTGGTGATAACGGGTGGTAGTGAAATACATATTCCCGGCAACATATTGCCCCGGTTTAATTGCCAGCTGCGATAACAGGTTTTCTGCACCGCGCCCCTGGTGAGTAGGAACAATATGTTTAAAGCCAAACAGTTCCTGAACGGTTCTTTCCAGATGATAGAAGTTTTCGCTGCCCGCGTAGGCTTCATCACCCATCATCATGCCGGCCCACTGCTTGTCGCTCATTGCGTTGGTGCCACTGTCTGTCAGCAGGTCAATATAAATATCTTTCGAATTTAACAGGAAAGTATTGTATCCCGCTTCCTGCATTTTCTTAAGGCGTTCATCACGCGGGATCATAGATACAGTTTCAACGCTTTTAATACGGAAGGGTTCTGCCGGATAATTCATTTTGTTTCTCCAGTAACAGTGGTCATGTACGTATTAATGTGAAGTAAAGCATACCTGGTTCATCAATAAAGTCTGATGAAATATAACTATTCGCCTCCTGAGTCAGGGGGAGAAATAATGTGGAGGCACTATGCAAGATTTAATTGATTATGGAAATAGCCTGGTCAACATTAATCACTGGCAATAATTTAAAAAGCTGTAAATGTAGGTGATGCAAATCACACGTCATTTTTTTACCCGTTCATATTCAACAAGTTTTTTTTTGCGTGTTGATTTGCCATTTGCGATGGTGCCCCCGTGGAGAGGGGAAATACTGAAAACTTAACTTTCCAGGCTGTGCTCATACTGTATTGCTGAATGAGTACACCCCATTTTGTGAGAGTCGGATCACTTCACGGGTTTATATTTGTGATTCACATCACTAAAAGTGTAAAGCAAAGTGTACAAAACAGCGTTGTTTCAGAGTTTACTATTTGCTTCAGTGAGTTAGATCTCATTTTTGGCCTGACACAGATGGGCGTTATTTTCTGGAAATGGCAGGTATCAGGAGGATGGGATCTGAATGAATTTATACGGTGAATAATACTATGTTTATTGGGATAGAGAGGATTTCTATTTATTCCGAAAGCGTGCTAATCGCGCTTATTTCATCTTATTTACATCTGGACTTCCCGCCAATTACTGGGGTAATTTACAGGGGTTTTATTAGCGCGATGCGAAGGTGTTGGCGCACCTCCGCATCGCTAATCGCAGTAACTATTATCGGAGAATAGTCACCATGACTGATGCGCATTGTATTGCAGTTTCATTTGATCCAGAAGTGTACGTCGCAGATAACCGTTGCCTGAAGGTGGGTTATGCGAGCGGTTATCCTGATTACAGCCGTTTGCCGGTGAAGTATGTCCAGTTTCCGTCCATCGTGATGAAGGGCCAGTGGCTTAAAGCCGCCGGATTCGACACCGGCACCCGCGTCGATGTGCGCGTCATGCAAGGCTGCATTGTGTTAACCGCCCGCACGCCCGAACCCGAAGAGTCAGAACTGATGAAATCCCTGCGCGCCGTGGAAAAGCTCTCCGCGCGTAAGCAAAAGCAGGTGCTGGAGTTTATCGGGGTGATTGCGGGGAAAACGGCGAAGGGGTGAGAGCGTGATGGTAATTGAGGCGCCGAAGGGCGCCTTTTTTGGGGTATTACGCCACTTTTGCTTTATGCCGTAGTGCGTTCGTTCCAGGCGTCGGTATATTGAATATTGCCATCTACAATACACCAGGTGATTTTTTCATAGCGCAGCTGTACGCTTTCCAAATGTCCGGTTCCCGTTACCGTACGTGTGTCATGCACGATTGGTGTCACTGATACAACTTTTACACCTTCAAGCAGGGTATTAAAGTATTCCACTTCCTGGCCTGCGTCGTTTATGTGATAGAACTTAAGTTCCGCACTTTGAAGTGTCTGACCTGTCGCGACTGCTTTGTAAAGGTATGGGCTGGAGGAATCGATCTCTTTGTCAAAAAGAAATGGGCCATGTTGGCGTGTGCCGGTTAGCTTTCCAGTGGCACCATCGGTTGGAATGCTAAGGTTATGTGTTAAACCACGTAACTCAATACTGCCTTCACGTCCCTGGACATCCGAGCCTCCACGAATCATCGCGCCACCATCGTCTTTTAAAAATAAATGAACGGGTACAGCCATTTTCAACACTCCTTGTAATCAATCATATAACCAGCGGCCTGCTCTGGCTGATTCTGCGAACATACGCACAGTAAGCGGTTTTGACACTTGCTTGATGGGTTCTTTGGTAAACCATTTTCTATATACCGATTCTCTTTCCCACGGGTAATAGGCCTCGAAATCAATCACAGAAACATCAACGTTATATTTCTCTCCAAAATCATCAATGGCATACGGTAATTCATCCCATTCAGCGTAACCTTGCAGCGGCGTATCAAGTTCAATCGGGATAGGCTTGAAAGTAAACGTTACCGCGAGAGATAACTCTCCCCGAAAAAATTCTAATACCTCGTTATCCGTCACCATACGCGATCTTCCTCTCTGGCAATGGTGTTGTAGGTATTCACCGTTTTATAGACAATTTGGGCGACATCACTTGCGAGTAATGCCCAACCAATCACAGGAATTGTTCGTCCAACGAATGCCCCCAGATTGTTAGTCATCATTGGTTTTAAATATTTGATACTGGCATTGGTGATGGTAGGAAGCCTGACGGACAATGTTACGTTAAGAAACTCACGAGAATATTTGGAGGCAATTGATGTGCCTTGTGTTGCCCCATATGGTTTACCCCGTGTTTTCAGCAATGGTAACCCAAGAATGATACATGACATTGTTACCACATCTTTAATTCCCCCAAATTGTTCATCAATTTTGTCGAGAAAAATCCAGAAAAATAGCTCACCTGCAGAAATGTTACAGACCCCTTTATAAAAGTATGTTCCGTTGAGTTCCTCAACTGTGTCCACTAGAGATCCTTCGATATGCAATAATTTGCATACTTATCGTACTCCTGCGTACCCTGGTGGGGGAACGGTAACTGCCGTGGCGTATGTGTTTTTCAGAAAACATAAAAGTGAAGTCGTTGATGTCAGACAACATGCCACGCATAGTGCTTTATCAAATTGATACCAATAAGTGACGTCGATAGCGCATCAACCCGTCTTTGCTTGATCAGGTGATATTTTGCGAGCATCATCGCAATTATTTACCTGATAATGAAATCAATGACTTCCAGTAAAACCCTGCAACAGGCAATTGCCGACATCACCATCTGGCGTAAAGGCGAGCAGCGTGCGCCGCACAAACCTTTGCTGCTGCTTCATGTGCTGGCGGGTTATCAGCAGGGTCACGGTCGCCTGTTTGACTACGGTTCGGAAGTTCGCGACCCATTGCATAGCCTGCTGGAACGATTTGGACCACAGCGCGCGCAGTACCGCCCGGATATGCCCTTCTGGCGCTTACAGGGCGATGGGTTCTGGGAGCTACAAAACGCCGAGCAGTGCTCAACATCCGGCAGCAGTAAACAGCCCCCTGCCGGAGAACTGGTGACGCATAACGTTGCCGGAGGCTTTGATGAACAACATTTTACTCTGCTGAAAAAGAGCAAAAACCTCATCAACACCCTGGCACAGCAAATCCTCGAGGCGCACTTCACCGAAAGCATTCAGGAAGAAATCGCGGATGAACTGGGGTTTGATATCCTGCAAATCCGCAAACAGCGGGACCCGTTGTTCCGCCAGCAGGTTCTGCGTGCTTATAACTATGAATGCGCCATTTGTGGCTTCAATATGCGCCACGACAGCACTTCAGTTGCGCTTGAAGCGGCCCATATCAAATGGAAACAGCATGGCGGCCCGTGCGAGATTTCAAACGGACTAGCGCTGTGTGCAATCCACCATAAAGCCTTTGATAAAGGTTCGATTGGGCTGGATGAGAGTATGCGGGTTCAGGTGTCACCCGCAGTGAATGGCAGCGGCATGGTGGGCAGACTGTTCTGGGATTTCGACGGTAAATCGATAGCGCTGCCGATGATGCGCGAGAATTATCCAAAAGAAGGGTTTGTAGAGTGGCACAGGAAGGAGGTGTTTAGGGGATGAGGGTGAGTGCGAAGGCCGGACTCGAGTTTCACACCCAATAGACTGATATCAATTTAGTTTATAAGCAGGAATAATTATTTATACCCACACTTGTACCCACAAGTTAAAATCCGTATAAAAAATAGACATCGCGAGTGGGTATAAAGCCATACCAGTAGAACACCGATATGGCTGTCGAAGCAAGACTCAGGCAGGTAGGAACGTTTTCTTCAGAGGCACCAATAGCTTGGTCTCGATATCGACTTGCTCGTAGTTCTCAATAAGCGCACGGACGAGATCATCAAGCGTCCAGAGCGTCAGAGGTATCGTCGAGCGGTCGGCTTCATAGCGAGCATCTTTCGTAAAGCCCCCCGTACTGACATAAAGCCCGCGATCGTCTTTATGGCGACCGCCGATAAAGCTGCGAATCTGCTGACTCCCCATTTGCTCCCTACGATGCTTTACCTCAACGATAATTCGTGGATTTTCAAAACCGAATCCATCGGGTGAAGCAATGATGTCTTTACCCCGATCGGCACCCGCAGGTGAAACCTGCGTTTTATAGCCCATACTGCGTAAAACTCCGGCAACAAGATTTTGCATCTCATCCCAGTCAAGAGAGTTGATACGATCTTTGATACCCTCAAACGCCAGCATTTCCATATCGCGAAGCGGATCAGAAACAACCTCATCTTCATCCATCGCAATTGGATTCTGAGTAATTACATCTGCAGTGGGTTTCTTATCCTGCAAAAGCTCTTCTAGCGCATATTCTGGAAGCTGGAAAACCGTCAGCGTAGAACCCAATGTGTTTTTGGTAGCGACAGACAGTCTATCGCGGTCGATTTCTTGAGTATTCCATTTAACCTGCCGAGCGATCCCCATCCCCTCTTCCACCCATTCAGGATGATATTGGAAGTCGGATGTGACTTTGCCTAGCAAATAAGTACGGTTGGCTGGCGAATAGGTAATAACCCAATCACCCTTTTGGATCTCATTCACAAAACGCCAGACCTGCGATGCACCAGAACGGGCTGTTCCCAGCTTTGTTAAGGGATCTGCCTCCTGGTATAAGGCGAGTAACTGGGCTCGGGACAGGCCGGGTTTGACTAATGGAGCCAGCTGAGACCAACCGATGCCTACAATTTGCTTATCGCGAAAATCGTCATAGAGCTTGCCGCCGTCACCGCGAATCATCCACATTCTGTTGCCCATACCCGTCCCTTCATGAGGAAAAGAAATTAAGCTGGATCATAAGCTTGTTCGCCGCATGCGTCAAAACCATCAACAACGACGGCCCAGCATTCCCGGATT
This sequence comes from Citrobacter sp. XY323, assembly GCF_025106035.1. Lineage (NCBI taxonomy): Bacteria > Pseudomonadati > Pseudomonadota > Gammaproteobacteria > Enterobacterales > Enterobacteriaceae > Citrobacter > Citrobacter sp. XY323. The sequence goes on along the minus strand of NZ_JANYUK010000006.1, from coordinate 200,819 downwards.
GTACTTGCGATAATGTGCCCAGTTAAAATTACAGCTTCTATTTGCATGATATTTCGTCCATATAAGTAAAAGCACCAACCAGCATCGGCAGGTGCTTTTTGGAATGAGTAAATTAAATAAGTAAGGAAAGCTGCAGTGTGAATCAGGAAGGCTATTCCCAATATTCACCGTGCCGCACTAATACGATTTCTTTTCAATAAACCAGTTGCCTGTCACGCCCGCAGAATATCGACTGCCCGCAGATATGGGGACTGTTCTTGCCAGTCGAATCCCCTGCGATCAATACGAACCAGCCCGTACTTTTCCACCAGAAAATTAACGGCATCGGCCAAAGATTTACCGGCATCGATATGTTCCTGAATTACCGTTTCATCACTGAATGGTGTGTCGTTGAGTGTCAGGCCATAATGTTGTTCCAGCAGGCGTGCAAGCAGCATTTGCCACACTGCCACGGGCGATAGACATAGCGTCGCCGCCTGCGGAGTTGTTGCAGGTAGAGTTTTCATATTTGCTCTTGTGGAGTTAGTTAACGTTGAGTGGGGTAAACGGCGATGTATACATAGCCGCAACTGCCAAGGGTATCGGCTTCGCAGGTGAAACCATTGTGGTACAGGGTGACACAGTGGGCATGGCGAGGATTTACTTCACCAGTAGTCAGCATCGATTCCATCTGGCTGATAAAATGCGGGAATGCCAAATCCAGCTTAAGACATTCTGCTTCGCTGAACTTACCGGTGATACTGGCCCGGTCAGCCAGATAGTGCAGCCGGTTTCCCTCCTGTACCAGACGAGCGCCAAAGCAAGGTGTCACATTACGATTCAGACCCCATTTGAGAAATGAATCGTTCTCTGAGTCAGTAGATTTCATTGAAGAGCCCTCACATCCAGCCTCGCTCTGCAAACGACACAATTCCATCTGAACCGATAACCAGATGATCGAGAGTGTTCACATCAACCAGTGCCAGCGCTTCTTTAAGCCTGCCCGTAATGTTGCGATCGCATTGGCTGGGCTCCGGATCACCGGATGGATGGTTATGCGCCAGCACGACAGCTGCAGCATTGAAGCGAAGCGCTGACTTCACTATCTCACGAGGATGGACCTGGACATGGTTAATCGAACCAGCAAATAGCGTTTCACTCTCCAGTAAACGGTGCTGGTTATCGAGATAGAGCACCATAAACACTTCCCGTTCTTGTCCTGCCAGCTTTAACCGAAGCCAGTCACGGGCTGCCGTACTTGAAGTAAAGGATATGCCAGGCTGACGAAGATATTTATCCAGCAGGTTGATAGCGCGGCGGATGGTCCGTTGGGCATAAGGTGTCAATCCGGAGGTCGCGGGGAGCAGGCAACCATGCTGGGCCATAACCGTCAGTTGGAAAAGTTCAGGCTGTAATGACACCGGGGATAATGCGGTATTCATGTCAGGTATTCCTCAGTCGATTAGATGCATAATGGAGCTGCATTCCGGATGGATTAGCGCGTAGTCGCGTAAGCGATAATAGTGTTCAGTCATCGCGTCACACTCGGTGCGACAGGTATGGTGGTTGTAAGCCATCAGACAGGCGACCATCCCTGCAGCTTCACTGGTAAGCTCTGCACCATTGCCGTTCATGCTGTTGAACAATGCCCACTTCTCACCGCTCTCTGACTCTGGGCCATAAAAGCACCTCCATTACTGAGCGTCGAAAAGCGCCAGATACCGCCGTGATAATCGACACACAGCCGGTCCATCCAGGCGAAAATGCGAGGTTCAAGGGTTATCCACTGCGGGATGGTGCCAAAGTGCTGCGGCCAGAAGCCGATGCGTAACTCATCCGGGACAACTAAGGCCGTAATTGCTGCTTGCTCAGCGAACTGAAGGTTTTGTGTATTCATTATACTATCTCCCTTATGCCGGAACCGTTGTTTGACGCCCGAAAAAAATCGAGCATGTTTTCTGCCATAACCCACAGGGCGCGGTTGAGCTTCACATCGCCGTCAATACCGGTAACAGCACGGGTGCGATTACTTTTTCCCTGCGCGGTTCGCCCTGACAGACCACCTTTCATCAGGTTCTCCTGCACGCGCTGGTATACGGTCCACAGGTCATCGCTGTCATCCTCCCGGCGACGCTGGGTCAGCAACTGCGATACCGTGACCGGCTGGTGGTCATCACCAAATCGATATTTCAGTGCGGCATTCGCCAGCGCGTGACGGGCCGGGGCTGGCAGCGCCAGCGACTGCATTGCATCGCGCTTCTCATCCACCCGGTCAAACACCCCGAGCACTTCGTAAGCCCCTTCAATCACCTTCTCGACGACATTACCTTTATGCGGTACCCGCACTTCCCCGAATGACTGGCCACAAACCAGACCGTTGGTACAGACGCCTCGAAATAGCCCCGGCAGCATCTGGTAGCTTGATGAGCCGTCATGACTGTTGAGCAAAATGATTTCCGGTACCTGACGCCCGGTCAGTTGACCGGCACGACGCAGGCGAAGCATGTGTTTGGTGTGCTCCCGCTTGCTCTGGTCACGAACCTTCGTCTGGCAGGCAAAGAACGGCTCAAAGCCTTCACGCTGCAGGCTTTCGAGAATGGTAATGGTAGGGATGTAGGTGTAACGGTCTGAACGAGATTCATGCTTGTCACTCCCGAACACGCTGGGGACATGGCTCATCAGCTCTTCGTGGGTCAGAGGCCGGTCACGGCGTATCTGGTTTATACGACCAAAGCGGCTGGCTAATCGCATAGCTAACTCCTTATCTGATAATGAAATAAAAACAAAAAGGCCATGTTCCCGAAGGAGCATGGCCTGTTGCTATCTGGTGCTGGTGTGTTGCGAGGTGGAGAGGACTGAAATGTAAGTAACTAATCGCTGTAGTGTGTGGTCCGGCACTCACTGAGGTCAGACAGCTCTTTTTGCGTATTCTTCAGACCCGGACTGAAAGTGCCTACTTTTTTATCGCTGACATAAACATCGAAATTTGCTGCCTGCCCCAGTGCGTCAATAAATGACACCCAGGCATTATCGCCATTCCTCCAGCCGAGGGATGAAGGTAATGAGAACTGACTGTTATCAATGACGACCGTTATTTCCGTCCCGTCGTCATGAGAACTTACTGATGTTCCATCAGGCAGAGTGAGATCAACACCGTGTTGCAGAATATTCTGCGCATCCGGATTGCCAGTACAGTTCAGATTAAACACCACCTTCTCCGGGCTGGTAATGATATATTCGGTCACGCCCATCCCAAAACCACTCGCCCACATATTGGGAATAGCCTGTGCTGTTGATACAGAAGCCAGCATAGCTAATGTAAATATTACGTAAGGCAGTCGCATAATGTTGTCCTCAAATCATGTAATAAAGCTTTTGTTGTTTAAAACAATAAAGTAATGAAAAAAAAGTTGGATTATTTTATTTGTTTGTAGCGAAACGCTTCTTTTCCAGCATAAATCCCGACAAGATCGTCATAACGAGGGTCCTTTTTATTCGGGCGGAACGTTACTTTCATATCGGGACTGCACATATCCTTCATGGTGAGATTGAATTCTTTACCTGGCGTAATGGTATACCCTGTTGCCACATCGTCTTTACTGGGAGTGATCCACCCCCATATTCCCCCCGGACAATCTCTGGAAGGTTTCGAGCGAACAACAATAAACCATCCCATTGAATCCACTTCCGTCGCTGTACACAGTTTTCTGACCTGTCGGTGGGCATCACACCAGAATATATTTCCACTTTTATTATTCACTACCGCAGGCAGGAACCCGCTATAAGGACGTGCTGCGTGAGCATTACCTGCGATAAGTAAGGGAAAAAACATGACTGGCAGTAAAGACAATAATTTCAATTTTTTCATTAGATTAACCTTACATTCAATTGTGGAGACCATCTCTAATCAGTTTGTCCGGATTGCCCCCGACTTTCTGATGGAGAAAATGAATTCAGCGACTGCTGAATAAAACGGAAATGAGGTAAGGCAGAGATAAAATGTTTGTCCTCCGACAGCTGATAGAGAAGCTCACTGCGAATAAATGTTTCCCGCGATGGCCTTACCAGATGAATCTCATCCAGCCGGAAGACTCGTAATTGCCTGTTATGTTCAGCGACAAGATACCAGTAACCGTCAATAGCGATTAGCCGGTAAGGTGCGATGGCCTCATGACGCTCCCCTTCAGTCAGAACGGTGATGCGCTGACATCCCGAAATAGCTCTGACCAGCCTGTAGAAGCAGAGCTTTCCTGCCGGGGGATGAGGTCTGTCCTGATGCCATACCAGACAGGGTCGATCATCACAGTCCAGCAGGCTGCTGATCAGTCGCCGGTCAAAGCCAGGGAAAACCCCGGCCAGCCCCGTGCGGTGAGCAAAGGTCAGAATATCTATTTCCTGCCGCGTACTGTGAATATCCGAGCGCAGACTGCACTGCCCCTGGTAATAATCCAGGTCGAGATACATCAGACGTTCCCGAAAGTCACGACGCAGCGTGCGCTCTGACACCCCGAATTCAGTTGCCAGTTTGCGAATAAACAGAGTTTCACCGGACACAAGGCGGCTAATAATCAACGACAACCTGACAGCAAGCCGGTCATGTCGCCGCTCCTGAAGCGTCATGAAAGATTTCTCCTGAGAAGTTAACTCTCTGAATTAATACTGATTACTTTAAAGGAAGGAGTGGACAGGGTATGGACAACATCGGAACTATTTTTTATGAGCAGTCCAGCCTTGTGGGCGCTCGTCTGACAGACAATGATGCTTCCCCTGATTTAATTGATGATAAAACGCAGTGGAAAGGACGTGTCCACAATCAACAAATCATTAACAACCAGTTCATCATTCGCAGAGAAAATTGCGATATCAGAAGAATATCCAGTCCCAGACGGCCCGTGCGACCGACACCACCGCATCACGCACGGTACGAATCACCGTTTTCAGTGGCGCAGGCAGGAATGACGATGACTCAACCGTATCAAAAACCCGGCCCACAGCGTCACCGAAACTGTCACGGGCCTGCGACTTTACCGGCTCTGTGCAGAGTCTCCCTTGCAGTTGTGTCACCACCGGGCTGGTGGCGCGGTCAGGCAGACAGCGCATCATGGCTGCCACCATCTCCTCAATGCCCCATCCAGTGCGGGCGGACACCACACAGACCGGATGATGCAGTTTAAACATCGCCATAATCGCTGCCTGCTTCGCTTTAAGATTTTCCAGTTGGTGCGGTGAAAGCTTGCTGGTGAGGGTATCCCATTCATGACAGGGTTCGATTTTGTCGGCCTGGTTAATCACAAACAGTACCTTTTGCCTGTAAGGTTGCATCACACCGTGCCAGAACTGCTCGTCCACAGTTAGTGCCCGATCATCGGCCTTAATGACCCACAGCACCAGGTCCAGCTCCGGCAGCATACGACGGTACAGGGCACGGTATTCGTGATCCCGCCACCCGTTTTCACCTACCCCCGGTAAATCGACAATCACCAGACTGTGACGACCGCTGCGCAGCCGGAAGCGCAGTACGTCGCGAGTACAGGCGTTCACGTCACTCACCGGAGACACCTCGCCCCGGAAAAGTTCGTTGCAGAGAGAGGATTTACCAGCACCACTTTTGCCCATGATGCCAATCACCGGCTCGTAGTGAGTCAGGTTCTGGATACGTTCAAGAATAAGCTGGCGAAGCGTGCGCGGAAGCGACGCGAGCGGTTGTTCAAAGGCCTGAAGGCCGTCAGGTTTATTCATACAGTAGTCTCAGCGTGAAAAATAAAAAACCCCGCTTTCCAGTCAGGAAGGCAGGGATTCACGGAGATAATATCTATCTGAAATTATTTGGAATTTTAGATTAGCACGTAAAGGACTTTGTGCAGTCTAGAACTAAACGATGTCCGCTTAGTGCCAAGAGCGGACGTTGAAACTGCCATACTAACGGTGTTTGGCGGAATACTTTTAGTAACATTTAATACTAAACCATCAGGTAACGAGGCTATGAAGGGGCTATGTATGCTTAATGTACTGAATTTATCCCAGACGACTGATACCGAGCATGACGAGACAAGCTTGATAAAATCAATGGATGGGGTCATAATGAGCCTATGCTTCTGACTTGGAGTATCTCCGGTCAAACAGGAAGCCTCTATAGGCAGTATAGTCTCGTAAATTATTAAGGCTCCCGTGAAGTGATTCTTGGGGGCCTTAATAATTTATGGGGCCGCAGGTGCTTCAGTACATTCTACTGACGGCTTTATCATACTAATCACAGGTAAAGGATAAATGAAAGATAATAGCCTGGAGAGTGTGTTCAATTCCTACTTCAATAACAAAAAGAACTTTGCCGATTTCCACACCCTCCGTACGGAAGACGAAGTACGCCTGATTCCCCTCAGCAGAGCTAAAACTGAACTTTATCAGTGCTCCGCGAGGCTAAAGCTGATTCATACTTTTCTTTCTCGATTTGTATTCAGCGAAATGCCTGTGAGGAAAGACATCGTTTTCTCTTACCGGAAAGAAGTAAATATTACCGACGCAGTACGACCGCACTGTAATAGTGAGTTTATTTTTAAAACGGATATATCGAATTTCTTTCCTTCAATCAGCGGTGATGTAGTGTCCAATAAGCTATCAAAGTACTGTGCAACTATACGTACGGTTGACGCTGAAGAGGTAAGGGATAACATCAAAAGGATTGTATTCCTATGTACGATTGATAATCGCTTGCCTATTGGGTTTTCATCCTCTCCATCAATCAGTAACTTCTGCTTCTACGATTATGACAATCTTATAGATTCCTACTGTCATAATAATAACTATATATATAGCAGGTACGCGGATGACTTAATTATTTCATCTCAACATGAAATATCTAAAGACACAATTACAACTGACCTTAAATCCATACTTTCATCAGACCCATTACTAAAACTTTCAATCAATCATAAAAAAACAAAAGTTATCACGAAAAAATATGAAAGAAAGATTTTGGGGATCAGCATACTTAACGACGGGAAAATGACAGTTAGCAAAGCAACCAAAACGGATATTGAAGTAAAGCTGCATCTGCTCAAAACCGACAGAGATAAACTGGTCAATTATACCGGAGCAGATGAAATGTCATCGATTTTATCAATCGCAGGTGTGCTGAGCCAAATCAATAATATTGATCAGGACTACCTGTTTCACCTCCGGAAAAAGTACGGTAACTCTATCATTAGTAAGTTGCTCAAAGGGAAGGACTTGCTCAAATGATTCTTAGTGTTGATATTAGAGAGCTTCAGCATCTCGCCAACATCAGCGTGTCTTTTGACTTCACTCGCGACCCGCTAATCTGTATGACAAGTAAGAATGGCGTTGGTAAAACTTCCATCATTAAAGCCTTGGCCCTGCTCAAGGACACTGCCATCGTGAGCAAAACGTCATCCGTGTTTAGTATCAGCGAAGAGACAAAAATAGACGTTAAAATTAACGATGATATTTACACTTTTAGGTTTAATGACGGTGACCTTGATACCAAAAATATTCTTCGGGATGAAACATTTATAAATGTCGAACTGCCCATTCCATATGGAAAACGGTTCTCTGATTTTCCCGCCTTGGGTAACATCGACATGACGCTTAGGGAAATGTACATAAAAAATGATTATCAGGATGCACATGAATTAATATCTTTTTTGAGTGCTGTATACAAAGATACAAATAAATTCGACAATTTGAAGTTCGTTACCATTAAAGGTGTGAACTATTATTTTCTACCGCTTGATAACAACCGCTATATCCGCGAAGATTATTTTAGTTCGGGAGAGTTTTTTGTCATCAGTATTTTCAGAATGATAACCTCCTCCAGTCAGCTTATTATTATTGATGAAATAGACGTCTCACTGGATTCCTCCGCACAGGTTTCTCTAATGAGTGCAGTCAGAAATATTTGCGTGGAAATGAATAAGAAAGTTCTTTTCACCACACACTCACTCGCAATTATGAAGACCATCTATGAATATGGCACCCCTATTATTTACCTTAAAAATGAAAACGGAATTATAAACTATAATCTGGTTTCATACAGCTTTATTCAATTTGAAATGTTTGGGTTTCAAGGCTTTGATAAATATATTTTCACCGAAGATGTGACACTTGAAAGTTACATAAATCTTAAACTCTCAACTATAGAAACTAAAAACAGGGTTAAGGTTATTTATATCGGTGGCTGTAGTAACGTCGTTGATTTAATGAAGCGTAATGCCAGGACTGGATTTATCTGCTCCCCCCAAAATGCGATAGCCGTTCTGGATGGTGATTCTAAACAAAAATATGGTCACCGTGCAGATGTAATTATCAGTCCTTACGATGACATTGAAGATGAGGTCTTTAGAAAATATAAAGAAGAAAATGCATATTATAAACTTCCTGATGTTGCGCCAGATAATGCAAAATCTAAAGCCTACTGGAAAAAGTTGCAGGAGAGGCGTGAAGACCATAACCTGACCCAGGAGGATATTTTTACGATTTTGGAACATGGTTTTGATGCTCAATTGTCTGTTTTTTATGATAAATTAAATTCATTTGTTAATAGTTGAATGCATAACAATCAATGGCATTTCACTATAATCGTTGTTTTTGGTTCCTGAATCGCTGATAGAACAGTATTTGAATAGCCTCTTATCATTAACTAAGGCGAAGAGGCTTCTTTGAAACGTAACATAGCGTGCTTCGTCCTTTACTGAGAAGGTGCACGGGGATGCTATGAATAAAAATATAGACTGGTAGTTTGGTGACTATATCGTCAGGCATACAGGGCCAATGTCCGCTCCTCGCTCATAGCGGACCTTCAGAGCTAGCTTGTATGCTTCGAGCCAGAAGTAAACGTTCTAATTTCCATACCTCGACTATGTGCTCTGTACATAACGGGACAAGAGAAAGGTAGCTATAGAACCTTGGTCGATTCAGATACATAACAATACAGAGAAATCAGACGAACAAACCACTGAGATCATAAAGCTATTTAGCGGATCGCCGATAAGATTTTGATGCCTGCCATGCATGTTTCATCTTCTCAATAAACTCCAGCTTCTCTTCAGGCTGGACATTCCACACATCTATAGCCGCAATAATCATGTCATAACGCATAGACGTGTTATATGGGCGAAGATAGCCTGCTATTCGTTTTTTTCCTTTGAGATAGTCCCAGAGATATACTAACTGAGTTTCATCATCGCGGGACATCCAGTCAAAGTCTGTCAGAAAAAAATCGTATTGCTCAAGCCACCGATCATGCAGCTTTTTGAAATAAGAGATCTTATCTCCAAGGGAGCATGGAGCTTCATCAATGTACCTCATTATACCGTTGATCAGTTCACGCTCAGTTACCGGAGTGGGGTTGTACAGATAGGTACTTGCTCCCGCGTTCAGATAAAATCGGGAGAAAACACGTTTCGGTTTTTTCGAAGCGGTAGCCTGTGGATTAGTTATCAGATCCCAATCAATATCGTCCAAATCAATATTCAAATTAGAGAAATCAAGATTTGTGAAGATATTGTCGTCCATTAAAAGAGAATTAAAACCACCTGCACAACCGACGTCATTCCCCAATCCACCAAGTGTCAACCCTGCAGATTTTACTGGGTATTCAAAAATATAATGGTGAGCAAACCACGATGCTCTTGTTGAACCTTTGAAACAATCAAAATAATCTTTATCAATCAGTTGCAGGTCGGCCCATTCTTTAAGTATTTTCCGCGCAGCTTTGATTCTGTCCTGATCGCCAAGAAAATGTCGTTCAAGTATCTGAGAGATCAAGCGTCGAAAATCATCCGGCGTATCATAAGTACTGCACAGTAACGAGTGATCTGTATTGAAAAAACTATCCAGCGCTTTTAGGTACATTATCTCGCTGCGGATCATATCGTAATGCAACATCGCCTTTCCCTCTGTTTCTGACTCCCAAAAACAGATTAGCATGAGTACCTTTTTGGTTGGTGGAGTCGGGTCACAGACCTGAAGGATGACTGATTTTTAACTGATATCTTACTGATTTTATTTTGATAATACTCTGATGTTTTACTGCGTTATTCCTGTGATTTTTACTCTAGGATCCTCCTCTGTTCACCTCATTAGAATCGTTCACCAGCAGATATGAACATTTGGGTTTTTAGTATAATTAAGGGAACTTCCTGTTTCTATACCACCCTGTCCATAGCTCCTTCCCCCAACAAGCAACCCTGCCTGTATTCCCCTGGATACACGGCTCCCTGTATCTGCCGTATCCCCGCTTCTCTTAAAAATTACATCTCATCCCAATCCTTTGTACTCCTCCAGACAAAGGATAAATCAATGCACACACCTTACCCCTTTAACCCCAAATATACGATGAACTGGTTTCTACTGTCTCTGATCAATGACCACCTGAATCAGCTACTGAACCGATACTCCCGAATACAGGCACTCAGACTCGACCTGTTCTATCAAAAAGGTACAGAGCCCTTTAAACGTCATTCATGGAACGAAACAGAGCGAGAGGTGCGCATGCTGGTTGAACGCACCCTGCAGCACACAAATCTGGCTGGGTATTTCTGGGTACTTGAGAACTCTGTAGACCACGGGTGCCATGCCCATATCGTGTTCTATCTCGACAGGCACCTTAATCAGGCTACCTACCCAATAGCTGAGAGAGTCGGAACAATATGGCGGGAAATCACGCAACGAGAAGGCTATTACAACCGCTGCGAATACAAGCCCGCTTATGAAGTCAGTATTGATAGGCCAGTGAACTACGATGATACCGAAGCCATCGATAACCTGCGCTACATCATCAGCTACCTTGCCAAAGAAGAACAAAAGCACGGTCACTATCACTACGGAGCCAGTGAGGTTCCGTCGCCCAGCGGATTGGGGCGTCCTCGCGCGGTATAACTCACGTTCTGCACTTTTTTACGTATCAATCCATTGATGTGGAAGGGCTGGTGGTAACGAGCAATCACCCACCAGCTCAGGATAAACCCACAATGGAAGACAGCATCATGACAGAACAAATTTCTTTGCTCGATGATCAACTGGTGGATATGCGGTTCATCACGAAGCTAACGGGGCTGACAGATAAATGGTTTTACAAGCTGATAAAAGATGGCCTGTTTCCGAGACCAATTAAGCTGGGCCGCAGCTCCCGCTGGCGACAGAGTGAAGTCGAATTATGGTTACAGCAGCGCATTACGGATTCGCGCGGCCAATGATACAACCCATTCAATTAAGCTACGCCTTTGCCGATACCCCAATCCTTAAAGCACCATTCAGACTCGGCTCAATTCAAGCGATATCGTTTATCACCCCATTCACTAAAGTTCTCCATTCTGAAGCTGAAAAACTGAAGCTCCCCTATCCCCGGCCTATTTGGCATTATGTTGAACCGCTACCACACGGGCGTTTATTACCTCAGGGGAGCTTCATGTTTTTAACGATGCGTCAGAACAATCCTGCGCCTGGCATATAACGTTTCCGCAGACAGCTGGAATTCATATTCCGCTGCCTTCAGCTTTCTCGATTTAAGCATCTTCATCGTAACGCCGCTGATCTGCCCTGCCTCAACCCCTTTCAGAATTTCACCTGCACTCAGCACGAGCTGTTGCTTCAAAATCGACAGCAGACTTACCTGAAATGAACGGGAGATCCTGACACTAACGCGAACCCGCTGGTGGGCGGTGATGCTTAACTGCCAGCGCTCCTGAACGGTAAAGCCAAGCCGACCCGATAGCTCTGCGTTGTTCCGCTTCAGCGTCGCGATATCACTTGCAAAGTGCTGTACCGTGGCGGCATCGTTTGTCATTAGCCGATGATAAAGCTGGCGGTCAATTTTTCTAACGTGCAGACGAGAAAACAGGGAGATATTCCAGGTGTAATCGCAGTGCGTGCATTTATAGATACTCCATACATCCAGAAGCTTCTTTTGAGAATTAACCCGAAATGCACCTGACGCCGTGAAGTCCCGTTTAATCTTGCAAGAAGGGCATCGTTTCGCAATGCGCTGATACCCCACAGGCGTGACAGTCCATGTAACTTTCATAACGTACCTTTTTTAACCAATACAAAATCGGATCCGTACTGAACGGACCATGAATTTTTTGTATGAAAAATATTTAAGAGTTATTTTTCAGCGGGTTAAAAAAAGATTTCCAACGTTACAATCCTGTCAACGACCAAAGAGATACAGTAAGACTATCAAAGCGGCATTCATTGGACATATGAGTTGAGTCAATATTCATAATGTTATCAGCAGCATCTCTTGATCTGACCCGCTAAACGCCGCGCAGCAAATCTGTATATTTAGTAGACAATTAAACGACAGAAGGTGCGTGTTATGACATAGCACGAACAGTTTTGTCAGGCCTATGAGATGCCGATATCCGCCTGTATTCTTGCTTAGAGCGCATTTACTCTTTCCGGTGATGCAACTCGATGGATTTACTTTCTGCTGGCGGCAGGATGACCTTCCACTACGCGGCACTGCTAGCCGGTATAGCCGTCATCTATTGGTTTCCGGTCTGCTTAAACTGGGCAAGCAGCACCAGGGGCAGTCAGTATCACCGGTAGGCTGCCAGGAGCAATAATGCAAAAGAGATTAAGGAGGGTTTATGTTTTCTTACGTGATGCTGGGTACTAACGATCTAGAGCGCGCCATAAGGTTCTACGATCCGCTGATGGAATTGCTTGGACATCCAAAGGCAGGCCGTAATGAAGAAGGCGCATCCTGGGGGACGTTCTGCAATAACCATACCATCGGATTGTGCGTCGGCAGGCCCTTTAACCAGCAACCAGCGAGCGTTGGTAATGGCACGATGGTCGCACTGAATACCCACTCGTTTGAACACATCCAGCAGTTGTACGAACTTGCTATCAGTCTGGGCGCTAGGGATGAAGGTACACCGGGGCACAGGCCACAATACGGACAGGGATTCCATAGTGCCTATGTACGCGATCCGGACGGGAATAAGCTGGCGTTTGTGTTCTATGCCGATGAGGGTTGAACATCAAACTGACAGTTTTCGTGTTGTGTATGAAAGCGGCGACGCACCGGACATAGTCAGAGAGTAGCCGTCGGGCATAGCGTCAGGCGGTAACTCTTGTAGTCGCAGAGACTGGGGCAGGAGAATCACTAAACAGGAAGCCTTATGCAAATAATATCGTCAAGATGCATCATTCGACCATTTCAGTCACACGAAATTGAAAGTTTTATGGTGTATCGTAATGATGCTGAGTGGATGAAATATCAGGGATTTAAGGGGCTAACAAAAGAGGACTATGAAGCAGAGTTGCTGGGAGTTCTTACACCTGCTCGCGGTATTCAATTGGCCATTGTCAACAAGCTGACGCAGGTTTTGATTGGTGATATTTATTTACGTCAGCAATGCGATGTGTTTTGGCTCGGCTATACCATCAGTCCCGCTTATGCTCGCCAGGGATATGCAATTGAAGCAATTACCGCCACGATCGACTGGATAAAAGAGAACGGTTTTTCACTCATCAAAGCCGGTGTGAATCCGGAAAATACCCTTTCAATAAAATTACTTATCAGGATTGGCTTCAACTTTTCAGGCATTGAAGAGGGTGAGCATATTTATGTTCTGGATTTAACAAAAGGAGAATAACCTCCGGAGGGGAAAAGCCAATGAGGCCATATAAGGGGTACTAAAACCTGCATTCGTCAGTGCACCTGCCTTTTTTCAGTAAATGAGCTGGCGTTCGATTTCCGAAGTACATCACACTTTTTCTACTGAAACATATCCCTGCTAAAACTTCGTGTTATTATTCGCTCCGTAAATACCTTTCAACTCTACCCGAGGCTTTGATGCTGGAGAATGTAATCATCCGATAATCAGCTTACCGACCTTTTCAGGCCGGACTGATTATCAATGCGCCGAAATCGAATGCGGACACCGCTGTGTGTTTGCACGTTTAGCACATGATGATTAAACAGGTTCTTCAGTATGAATTTATCCCGTCAGGAACAACGTACGTTACACGTTCTCGCTAAAGGTGGACGTATTGCGCACGTCCGCGATTCTTCAGGCCGCGTCACTTCCGTTGAATGCTACAGCCGCGAAGGGCTGTTGCTGACCGACTGCACGCTCGCCGTCTTCAAAAAACTCAAAACCAAAAAACTTATCAAGTCCGTCAATGGTCAGCCCTATCGAATTAACACTACCGGGCTGAATAACGTTCGCGCTCAGCTCGATAATCGCTAAGGAGAGTTTCTATGACAGCACACCACTTCACTTTTCAAATCACAGATGAAAGTGATGCCAGTGATATCCGGGAAGTCGAAACCCGCGCATTTGGCTTCAGCAAAGAAGCCGATTTAACGGCCTCTTTACTTGAGGATGAAAGCGCGCGCCCTGCGTTATCGCTGCTGGCCCGACATGAAGGCAAAGCCGTCGGGCATATTTTATTTACCCGGGCAACCTTCAAAGGGGAAATGGATTCACCGCTGATGCATATCCTCGCTCCTCTGGCGGTCATACCGGAATACCAGGGGATGGGCGTGGGAGGACGGTTGATACGCACTGGCATCGAGCACCTGAGATCGATGGGCTGCCAGATAGTATTTGTTCTCGGCCACGCCACCTATTACCCCAGACATGGGTTCGAACCCTGTGCCGGAGACAGAGGCTATCCGGCACCTTATCCCATCCCGGAGGAGCACAAAGCCTGCTGGATGATGCAATCACTCACCGCTCAGCCCATGAACGTGACCGGCCACATCCAGTGCGCGCAGGCCCTGATGAAACCGGAGCACTGGCGTGAATAACAATCTTGTTGTGCCCTTTTTGGTGCTTAACCCAATAACAGGAATTAAATAATGGATATCCCACGTATTTTTACCATCAGCGAAAGTGAACACCGCATCCATAACCCGTTCACCGAAGAGAAGTACGCCACGCTGGGTCGCGTGCTGCGTATGAAGCCGGGCTCCCGCATTCTTGATCTCGGCAGCGGCTCGGGCGAGATGCTCTGCACCTGGGCCCGGGATCATGGCATTACGGGGACTGGCATCGACATGAGTTCGCTCTTCACCGCGCAGGCCAGACGCCGCGCCGAAGAACTCGGCGTCAGCGAACGCGTACATTTTATTCATAATGATGCGGCGGGTTACGTCGCCAATGAAAAATGTGACGTGGCAGCCTGCGTCGGCGCGACCTGGATTGCCGGAGGCTTTGCCGGGACAGTCGAACTGCTGGCGCAGAGCCTTAAACCGGGCGGCATCATGCTCATCGGTGAACCTTACTGGCGCCAGCTTCCGGCAACGGACGAGATAGCCCAGGCCTGCGGCGTCAGCTCGACAAGCGATTTCCTGACGCTTCCTGGGCTTGTCAGCGCGTTTGACGACCTCGGCTACGACGTGGTGGAAATGGTACTGGCGGACCAGGAAGGCTGGGATCGGTATGAGGCCGCGAAATGGCTGACCATGCGCCGCTGGTTGGAAGCCAATCCTGACGACGATTTCGCCGCCGAAGTCAGGGCCGAGCTAAACATCTCGCCGAAACGCCACGTAACGTACGCGCGGGAATATTTTGGCTGGGGCGTGTTCGCGCTCATCGCCAAGTAACAACAGGTTCCCGGTATTTCTGACTGGAGATACCGGGGGCTTCGCCTTGGCTTTGATCTGATGCATCACCTACACAATACATACTCTGTATGTTTATTAATCAGCACGTTACCATAAGGAGCATCATATGTCACAACATGAACAGTTCTGTCAGGCTTGCGGAATGCCGATGTCGGCACCCGATGCACACAGTGCCAGTGATCAATATTGTACGTACTGCAGCGACAGCTACGGCAATCTCAAACCCTGGGAAGAAGCGGTATCAGGTTTAGCCAGCTTCCTTGATTCCTGGCAAAAAGTCGGCCCGGAGGAAGCTCGGAAGCGAGCAAAGCGTTACCTGACGGCAATGCCCGCCTGGGCTCATAAAGCAGATGAATGATTTGAGCTGATTATCTACACTCACCCCTGAATCCATTAAGGAGAGCCAGTGTTTTCTTAAATCATGCTGGGAACCAACGGCCTGCCACGCGCCATTAGATTCTACGATCCGCTGATGGAGTTGCTGGGATATCCCCGTGGCGGCCGGAATGAGGAGATCACATGGTGGGGCGTATTCAACGGTAATAATACGACGGCACTGGGTGTCGGAAAACCTTTTGATAAACAGGATGCCACGACCGGAAATGGTGTGATGGTCGCCCTGATTGCGCGGTCTGTCGAACATATCCAGCAGCTTCACGCGCTCGCTTTAAACCACGGTAGCACGGACGAGGGAGCACCTGGCCTGCGGAGGTGGTGATATGCGCATGCTGAAATGTTATCTAGCAAATAACCGTAGAGGTCACTTTGTGACGGCTGACGAAGCCATGAGCGCACCGGCATATTTATGGAGCTGCGCCTCATGTGGCTGTCGTCTGGCGCTGCATGCAAGCTATTGGCCTGGTTTGAACACGACCAGCGCTCAGTGGCGCAACATGTACAGATGAGCTGTGCCCATCTGGATCCGGAAGTCAACGCGGAAACTCGCCACAGAAAGTTACGCAGCATTATCGACGGATTGGATGTACCGGTGATAACAAGCTCCTGGTACTGTGTCTGGTGCAGTGCTCATTACAGTGGGGATAAATACTGTGCTTCATGTGGGACGGGCATTTACAATATTGAAGAATCCAGTTGGCAACTCAATTACTGCTGCGACATCGGTCTTGAATAATGGCTGTCAGCTTGGAGGACCCACGTGATCTGTATTGTATTCCTGCAGCTGCCTTTATACGTTTCAGATCCTTAACGGATTGATGCGCATTCCGTTGAATATCAGCGTTGTAGCTACCTCTTCTTAACGTCTTCTTTGATGTTGGTGCTCACTGTGATGCTGAGCTGATTACAAGAGCAGAAATCAATAACTCCCGACTTTTCCGCGAAAGAACTGAACGCGAGTGTGCTTTACAAGACCCTTATTATCTATCAGAACAAAACTTTTCCTGAAAGTGCTGTCGGCATTCAGCTATTGCTGAACATATATCTCGTGCAGGGCGCATGTGATAGGTTATTGCTGTCTGGAATCCCTTACCGGTTTGAAATCCCAAGTGTTCAAGACTTATAACATCGTCAGTCTTGATCCAGCCATGCTCACCATGCTCACCGATATTTCCCTCACGATAAACGATGATTTTCTCCGGATAGTCAGGATTTTCACCTTCCTTCGAGAAAATCTCATAGCGGACATCGCCAGTGCGTTCATTGCTCAACAGCAGTACTTTTACCAGATTGAGTTGTACCATTGTTGCCTCCCGGTCCTCAGGACATACGTTGTTTTACGGATTTGAAGAACATATCCCACAAATGTTCTGCCATACCTTCATTAGTCAGTAATGTGTTATGACTGTTTCCGGAGAACCCCATCATCGTGCGAAAACCCAGAGACTGACCGTTATCCGCCAAACTTAAACTTTCGTTGTAGCTGTTTCGAACCATGCCGTCATGACTGAAACAGACTGAGCCTACCCCATGGAGTCTGTCACCACGCCAGACCCCACACTGCCCCGTCCGGGTACCGTGTAAATAAATCGCGCAGGTGAACGCGCTGGAGTCAACCGGTTGAAATTCCACTTCTATACCTGGGTTGCGTTGTTTTAGCTCGAAGAGAGAGTTTTCGAAATAGCGTGCAACATACTCAAAACCTTCACGGCTAGCCCGATCTTTATCGAGATCGCTGAATGTTTTTGGAAGCGAGAGGTTGCCAGATCGGGGCTGTAAAACTGTATTTACTGACGGTGATAGTTGAGCCTTTGATGAAGTTGAAGCGTGGGGCACTTGGGTTGAATTGTTGGTATCAATACGGGCAGCAGCCTTTGATACTGCATCAACAACCTGCACAAACCCGTCATCATGACTGGGAAACTGAGTAATCGGTTTCCCATCTTTGGTTGCGGCCTGTAGCTTACCAAAAGGAAGATTGTGCCAGGCACAATTGCGCAAAATCACCGGGATGACTATCGCTTCTCCTCGTTCATGCCGCGCCATTGCATTCTTAATTTCAATATTCCAGCAATAATCCGATGCAATGAAGTCGCTACTGACTAACAGCAGAATAATATTGGCTTCGGCGAAATAGCGATCTATTTCATGCTCAAATTCCTGCCCAGGAGCAATACGTCGGTCATGCCACGCGCTGATTGTTCCCATGCGTTTTAACGGTGAGAGATGCGTTTCGAGCTCGTTACGCAAGGCTTCATCTGCATGAGAATAGGAAAAAACGAGGGTAGCCATAAACGTTAATCTCTCCTTAAATATCCTTGATATCCAGCTATTGTAGTTAGTGTAAAAAGGGGCAAACAGCCCCTAACACGATTAACATGTACCCATCCCATCAGGAGGCATCTTAGGGTTGGCTGCAGCTTGGTTTACTAATTTAAGTATCGCTTCCTTGCCAAACTCCTTGCATAGACGAGCAATGTCCCTTTGTGCATGTGAACGTTTATGTTGCGCGTGTAACCTTGCGCATTTCCTCATAATCTCCTCCGGTTCGGATTTCAGAGAATGAAGATCCTCTTTACTGATGAAAAAAACCGCCTGATTGGTGATTCCACCAACATCAGAGCCCGTTGAAACGGAATTTGTTGAGACAGGGAGATTCTTCAGCTTCAAGGAGTGAATGACCGCAGATGCTCGTTTAACGCTAAAATCGGCATTAATTTCATACCCTGCAGTTGTGATCGTTTTTCCATCACATAAGGCTGCAAATACGCACAGGCTTGATTTTTGCAAACGCTTTATCACGTCAAGCATGATGAAATTGCCTGAAAAATAAGCATTGAGCTTGTGCCGCGCAATTTCGGGTGAATACTGGTCGGTTACTTTTTCCATCAGTTACTCCAAATCGGTTTATTGGTACCGTTACTGGAGCCACGCTTGTCGATTACGTTGTGAATAACGTATACTCGAAATGCGATTAGCAGGGCTCAAGTGGCGGATTATTCCTCCGCAGAGGTTTTGTTTTTCTGGTGAAGGTTGTCTGCAAACAACCTTCACCATCCCTTCCAGAAGAAATACTCATACAGAACAATTGTTCTATCCAAATATTCCTCCAGAACGATACTGCTGATGATCAATTTATCAACAGGTGTCAATCCTAACTCATTGCAAGCAGTAGATCAATATGTAATAATTGACAGTATACTTAATGTATCATCTATCGGAGTGTTACGATGACAGAATTTCATGACGTTCATTTGGAACTGCTTGTTGAAGCCTATTCGCTTCCTCAGGCAGAGCGACTGGCGTACATCGATTTGTGTATACGCTACCTCGGCAGCATATCCAGGGCCGAAATTATGGCTGAGTTCAAAGTTGCACAGGCTGCAGCCTCAAAAGATCTTGCTTTATATCGGGAACTCAAGCCAGATAACTGTAGTATTGATACGGCAACCAAAAGGACGATTATTTCTCATGGTACCTATACTCCATTGGTGCAGATTAGTGTTCATACGGCGCTGAATCTGATCCAGTATGGTTTCTCTCGTTCGGAGCTGATGCAAAAACGTCCGATGCTGCCGATTGATGAGATAGACCCGCTTTATCTACCCGAGCGTTTGAAGGAAGAACAGGTCTATGTTGTCACCAGGGCAATAAAAGGCCGCTATGCGATCAAATGCACATATGGCTCAGAAAGTGGCGAGCATGGCAAACGGATACTATTTCCATCAGCATTATTTGTAGATCGGAAAAACTGGTACTTCAGAGCTTATGATCGAAACGATTCGGATCCAAAACTGAGTGGGTTTAAAAACTTTAAGTTATCGAGAATTTTTGATGTTGAGCAAGAGGAATCGATACTGCCGACAGTTGCAGAGTTGACGGACAGAGAATGGAATGAGGAGGTTACCTTTATCATTGCATTCAAAAAGGATCTTCGACCTGAGATTGTAGATAAAATCTCCCGCGAGTTTTCGATCAGCGGTAATGTACATTCTGTTACATGTCGCGCTGCTTTGGCCTGGTACGTAAAGACCAACTGGAAAATAGATCTGACTGGAAATAACAATAATGGTTGGTTGTACTTTGATGTCCTGAATAAAGAAGCTTTACAAGAAGTTAAATGCCTGGAGAAGTTGTTTGAAGAGTAATATTTTCAGTCACTGCTCTTCCAAACTGGAGTTTGGTTGCGGATGGGCAAGTTATTGCGTCAACATTCGCTATCTACTGTCTTACGCTAGGTGTGGTTCGGGAGACGTCACATGTTGATGATGCATAGTAGCTGAGACTGATAACGATTCAGCTTGCCCGCTAGTGAGTAGATGTACAGGCTCTGTACTGCCTGAGCATCCTAAATTACTGATCCACTACAACCCGTATTTGCAGGTTGAGCGACCTTTGTGGATGGTTTCACCGAACTAAAGGTTCGTGCCATGCAGAGCTTTAGTCTGCGCTATCTGTGACTTCACCAGTTATCTGAGTGAATTGTGCAGAACCAGAACCGGCTACCGTTCTTCTGCCTTAGCGGCGTATGCTGGCCTGACATGGGCGTTGATTCCTAGCGAACCGCCGATCGACGTTCCAAGCGAAAACATGATCGACCAGAGCTGGATACGCAACTTTGCCACCATTCTTGATTTTCACGAAAAATTTCAGAGTCTGGCACGGCGGTTATCATTTTCAGTAAAGCGCGACAAATGTACTCCGGCAGTTAACAGAGAACGTGTAACATAGATACAAATTGAACAAACATTGTTGCCAGCCGTTCGGGGGTTGTGGAATACCGCATGGCCTGAGACGTGATAAATACCAAAAACAGGGAACACGATGAAATTCACCGAAGACACCCGGGTAAAAATCCCCGTCATCCTCCACCTGATACGGCTGGGCTACCGCTACCTGTCTCTGAAAGAACAACACTGGGACAAAGAAACCAACATCTTTCCTGACCTTTTCACCGCTGCAGTTGGTAGAATTAACCCCGGAATTGCGCCCGACGACATCGGGCGCCAGTTAAAAGATCTCACGCTGCTTCTCGACAACGACGACCTAGGCCGCGCCTTCTTCGAAAAACTCAGCGACCGTTCCGGCATCAAACTGATAGACTTCGATAACTTCAACAACAACAGCTTCCATGTCGTCACCGAACTGACCTGCGAAAACGGCGATGAAGAGTTCCGCCCAGACATCACGCTGCTGATCAATGGCATGCCACTGATCTTTATCGAAGTGAAAAAGCCCAACAACCGCGAAGGTATCGTCGCAGAACGCAACCGCATCAACGAACGCTTTAAGAACCCCAAATTCAAACGCTTCGCCAATATCACCCAGTTCATGATCTTCTCCAACAACATGGAGTATGACGACAGTGACCCGGAGCCGATTCAGGGGGCATTCTACGCCAGCAGCTCATACAGCAACCCGGTATTCAACTACTTCCGAGAAGAAGAACTCTTCAACCTGACCAACTTACTGAAACCGCTGTCAGAAGAAACCGAAATCGCCGTTCTGAAAGACAACAACCTGGAAGTCATTCGTACCAACCCGGAATTTCAGACTAACAAAGATCACAACCGCCCGACCAACCGCCTTTGCACCGCGCTGTTGAGCCGCGATCGGCTGGCATTTATCCTGCGCTATGCACTGGTGTACGTCGCCGAACCGGGCGGCATCCAGAAGCACATCATGCGTTACCCGCAGCTCTTCGCCACCAAAGCAATCGAGCGCAAACTGAACGCTGGCGTGAAAAAAGGCATTATCTGGCACACCCAGGGCAGTGGAAAAACCGCACTGGCTTACTACAACGTGCGCTTCCTGACGGATTACTTCCAGAGCCAGCAGGTGATCCCAAAATTCTACTTTATTGTTGACCGTCTGGATCTGCTCCAGCAGGCGCAGCGCGAGTTCACCGCCCGTGGCTTAATTGTTCACCTTATTGACTCACGCGAAGCCTTCACCCGCGACATCAAAGCGGCGCAGGCGCTGCACAATCACCACGGCAAAGCGGAAATCACCGTCGTCAACATCCAGAAATTCCGCGATGACCCGGACGTCGTCACCATCAAAGACTACGACATCAACATCCAGCGCGTGTATTTCCTCGATGAAGTCCACCGCAGCTACAACCCCAAAGGGAGCTTCCTGGCGAACTTAAGCCAGTCGGACACCAACGCCATCAAAATTGGCCTGACCGGTACACCTCTGCTGGGAACGGACTACAACTCCCGCGACCTCTTCGGCGACTACATCCACAAATACTACTACAACGCCTCCATTGCCGACGGCTACACGCTGCGCCTGATCCGTGAAGAGATCGCCACCAACTACCGGATGATCCTGCAACAGGCGCTAAAAGACGTAGAAGTCAGAATGGGCGATGTAGATCGCAAATACATCTACGCCCATCCCAGCTTCGTCAAACCGATGCTGGACTACATCGTCACCGACTTTGCCAAAAGCCGGGGCGCGCTGAATGATGGCACCATCGGCGGCATGGTGATATGTGACAGCTCTGAACAGGCCAAACAGATGTTTGAATTGTTCAACGCCGACTACGCCGAATCGCTCACCGTTGCCGATGACGTCACCGACGAAATGTCTATATTACAGGCCGCAGAACCCGCTGCCGTTTACCAGATCCACGCCAAAGAAACACGGAAAATCAAACGCGCCGCTCTGATCCTGCACGACATCGGCAGCAAGCAGGAACGTAAAGAATGGGTGGAACAATTCAAGGCGGGTGAGATTGACCTGCTGTTCGTCTACAATATGCTGCTCACCGGCTTTGATGCCAAACGGCTGAAAAAACTCTACCTCGGGCGGGTGATCAGAAAGCACAACCTGCTCCAAGCGCTGACCCGCGTCAACCGAACCTACAACCACTTCCGCTACGGCTACGTAGTGGACTTCGCCGATATCCGCCAGGAATTTGACGCCACCAACAAAGCCTACTTCGAAGAGCTACAGGCCGAACTGGGCGACGAAATGGAGCACTATTCCCGCCTGTTCAAATCGGCGGAAGAGATCCGCGAAGAAATAGAACACATTAAAGATGTTTTGTTCAGTTTCGATACGGAAAACGCAGAAATTTTCACTGACCAGATAAACCAGATCCAGGACCGGGAAACCGCGCTGGCGCTAAAAAACGCGCTGGCCGATGCCCGCAGCCTGTACAACCTGATCCGCCTCCAGGGCAACACTGAGTTTCTCCAGGCGCTGGACTTCAACAAACTCAACATCCTCTACCGCGAAGCCAGCCACCGCCTCGACTTACTCAACCTGAAGGCGGATCTGGAGCAGGGTGTTGACCTCTCCGGTCTGTTGAACCGTGCGCTGGAAGAGGTGATCTTTGAATTCCACAAAGTGGGCGAAGAAGAACTGGTGCTGGCTGACGAACTGAAAGAGACGCTGCGCCGTACCCGTGAAGCGCTGGCCGCCAACTTCGACCAGCAGGACCCTCAGTTCGTCAGCCTGAAAGACGAACTGGAGCGACTGTTTAAGAAAAAGAAACTCAGCGAAGTCACCCAGGAAGAAATGGTTGCGAATATTGGCACACTCAATAAAATTCATGACCGTATTAAAGAGCTGAACCGTCAGAACAACCTGCTGCGCCAGAAATACCGGGGCGATGTGAAATACGCGCGTACCCACAAACGCCTGCGCGAGCACGGCGGCCTTAGCGAGCCAGAGCGTAAAATCTTCGAAGCACTGCTCGGTGTCAAGCAGGATGCGGATGGAAAAGTGCTGAACAATAGCCAAATACTGAACAATGAAAGCTACTTTGAACGCCAGATCGTGTCATGCGTGCTGGAACACTTTGAAAAACAACAGAAGATCACTCTCAGTGCGAAAGCGGCTGGCGATATCAACCGCCTGATTGTGGCGGAATACCTGAACGAATTTAATACCGGAGCACGTACGTGGTAGAACTGGAATTTAGAGACAAAACCAAAACCCTGATCGATAGCCTGAAAAGCATTTGTGCTAACTACGGTCTGGGCAACGACGGTAACGAATTCAAAATCATCACTCAGGCATTTCTATACAAATTCCTGAACGACAAATTCGCCTTTGAAGCCAAAAAGGTGGATACAAGCATCGCCAGCGCCGAAAAATGGGAAGTTGCGCTCAATCAGATGAGTGAAGAACAGCGGGATAAGCTGCAACTGAAAATGAGCGCCGACACAGCGCGTCTGAAGCCACATCACTTCATTCAGTATTTATACAACCGTCAAAATGAGGCCAATTTCGCCACCACCTTTGACGACACCCTGATGGACATCGCCGCTACCAACAACGATGTCTTCGCGGTCAAAACCGACGGCGGTGCAAAAGTGGTGCTGTTTGAACGCTTGAGCCAGTACATCGCCGACGAATCAAAGCGCGACGACTTCTGTCGTGCCATTATCAACAAACTGGCCGATTTCAGCTTCGAGCGCATCTTTACGCAGAAATTCGACTTCTATGCCACCATCTTTGAATACCTGATCAAAGACTACAACAGCAACTCCGGCGGTAAATACGCTGAATACTACACGCCCCATGCCGTAGCACGCATCATGGCGGAAATTCTGGTACCGAAAGCGCAACAGGGCGTCGTGCGCAACGTAAGTTGTTACGATCCATCCGCAGGTTCCGGCACACTGTTGATGAACGTGGCACACGCCATTGGGGAAGATCGTTGCAGCATCTTTGCGCAGGACATCTCGCAGAAATCCTCCAGCCTACTGCGTCTGAACCTGATCCTCAATAATCTGGTGCATTCGATCCCCAACGTTATCCAGGGTAATACCATTCTGCATCCGTTCCACAAGGACGGCAGCGCACTGAAACGCTTTGACTACATCGTCTCAAACCCACCGTTTAAGATGGATTTCAGCGACTTCCGCGATGCGCTGGACAGTAAGGAAAACCAGCAACGTTTCTTTGCCGGGATACCGAAAGTACCCAAAGCCGCCAAAGACAAAATGGCGATTTACCAGTTGTTCCTGCAACACATCATTTTCTCGCTGAAGCCAGGTGGTAAAGCGGCGGTCGTGGTGCCGACCGGCTTTATCACCGCTCAGTCGGGTATTGATAAAGGGATTCGTGAACATCTGGTGAAAAATAAGATGCTGGCGGGAGTGGTCTCCATGCCCTCGAATATCTTTGCCACCACCGGCACCAACGTGTCGATCCTGTTTATTGACGCCAGCAACAAAGAGAAAGTGGTGCTGATCGATGCTTCTAACTTAGGGGAAAAAGTCAAAGACGGTAAAAACCAGAAAACGGTGCTGACAGAAGAAGAAGAACAACGCATCTGCGAGGTATTCAACAATAAGTGGAGCGAAGTAGATTTCTCGGTAGTGGTCAGCTATGACGACATCGCCGCAAAAAATTACTCGTTCAGCGCCGGGCAGTATTTTGATGTGAAAATCGAATACACCGATATGACTCAGGAGCAGTTTTCCGCGAAAATAAAAGGGTTTACGGATAATCTAGAGAGTTTGTTTAGCAAGTCGCGAGAGCTGGAGGCGGAGATTAAGACGCAGATGGCGGGGCTGAAGTATGAGTAAGGTTGCATTCAAAAGATTGGGAGATTTGATTACCCTCAAGAGGGGGTATGATTTACCTGAAAAAGTTAGGATAGCAGGCCCGTATCCAGTAATAAGTTCTTCAGGGGTGTCTGGATGGCATAATGAGTACAAAGTAGAAGGGCCGGGTGTTGTAACTGGGCGATACGGCACCTTGGGTGAAATGTATTATGTTGAAGAAGAATATTGGCCGCACAATACTGCTCTGTATGTACAGGACTTCAAAGGTAATGACCCAAAATACATTTATTATTTATTAAGTTGTTTGGGGCGAATTCGTACTTCTGATAAAAGTGCTGTACCTGGCGTAAACAGAAATGAACTTCATGAAATGGCTGTTCCAGCCATAGAAGATCTGACATCACAAAAAAAAATACGTGAAGTTCTTGAATCAATTGACGAAAAAATCGCCCTCAACAACCGCATCATCGCTGAACTGGAAGCGATGGCGAAAACGCTGTATTACTACTGGTTTGTACAGTTTGATTTCCCTGATGCCAACGGAAAACCGTATAAAACCTCCGGTGGGAAGATGGAATATAACGCTACGCTGAAACGGGAAATTCCGGTGGGTTGGAATGACTCTATCCTTGGTGAGTTTATTGAGTTAGAACGAGGTGTTACTTATAGCAAAGAAGATGTCAAAATTCAGGATAATAAAGATACGATTGGTGTTCTTCGCGCTACAAATGTAACAGGAAATGCTGTAGACATTGATGATTTGGTCCTCATTCCCTCTTGTAAGGCAAGCACAAGCCAAATGTTGAGGAAGTTTGACGTTTTGATAGTAATGTCAAGTGGTAGTAAAGAGCATGTAGGAAAAAATGGTGTGTATTATTTTGAAAAACCTAATGCATTTGGCGCATTTTGTTCAAAAATAACACCAAATAATAAGTTTAGATATTTTATTAATACATTCCTTCAATCCGAATGGTTTAAGTCCTATATAAACAATCAGTGTATGGGAACCAATATTAATAATTTAACAAACAAACATATCACTAAATGTGAGATTATATGCCCTGCTTCTGATGTTGTAGAGTTATTCGAGAATAAAATGATGCCAATTTATAGTAAACTAGCATCAAACACTCAAGAGAATAGCCGGTTAACCAAACTCCGAGAATGGCTCCTCCCCCTACTTATGAACGGACAGGTCACGGTCAAATAATCCCCAACGTGTTTTGCGAGGCGCAGTCCAGATCCATGCTGCGCCTCACTCACCACAACCAAAACCTTGCCATCCATTTCTGTTCGGATATCACCCACATTTACCGGTATTTATTATTACAACACCCACCGACCTATAGCCGTCATCAAAAATCTTACTTTTCACTGTGATTAGACAGTCAATCCGGTTAAGTAAATCGCCGGGATATATATCATTATGAATATCCCGGCGATTTAGGGTATGTTTGTTTCCCTTGGTGGAAGTGTCTTATTTAAAATGAATATTGATGAAGTGGTTCGTTCCAACTCATCTCAATGGATTGTTAGTTTTGGCATAGTCAAAGGGAGAGATAACTTCTTGCATATTCGCATCCAGATAATCCGCCCACCACTGCAACATCAATCTACGCTCCCCCAGATGCTCCGCCTTATGGATGTAAGCTGCCCGAACAGAACTACGCTCCTGATGGCTCATCTGCCGCTCCACTGCATCCCTCGACCACAATCCTGACTCAATCAGTGAACTACACGCCATGGTCCTGAAGCCATGCCCACAGACTTCCGTTTTCGTGTCATAGCCCATCACTCGTAGAGCCTTGTTCACCGTGTTCTCACTCATGGGTTTACGCGGATCGTGATCTCCTACGAAGATCAGGTCACGGTTCCCATTCATGCTTTTGATCTTTTCCAAAATAGCCAGAGCCTGCCGCGACAAAGGAACAAGATGTGGAGTCCGCATCTTTGAACCACGCTGAGAATGTTTAACGCCTTTCAGCGGTTCACGCTCTCCCGGAATCGTCCACATAGCCGTTTCAAAATCCACTTCTGACCAGCGAGCAAAACGCAGCTCGCTTGAACGGATGAAAACCAACAAAGTGAGTTCAACCGCCAGTCGTGTTAACGGCCTGCCAGAATAGTGATCAATGCGGTGAAGTAATTCAGGAATACGGTTGAGTTCTAGAGCAGCACGGTGCTGTCTTTTTGCCGTAGCAACCGCACCGGCAATCTCTTGCGCGGGGTTGTAGTCGATTGATCCGCTCTGCACAGCAAAGCGCATAATAGCAGTAGTACGCTGCTGTAAACGGGCGGCGACCTCAAGACGCCCGGATGACTCCACCGCTTTGATGGGTACAAGCAAATCCCGTGTCTTCAACTCAGCAATGTTCCGCTTACCGATAGCAGCGAAGAGATTATCTTCCAGGCTTTTCAATACACGAGCACTATGCGATGCAGACCACTTCTGATTACTGGCATGCCAGTCTCTGGCAACCACTTCAAACGTTATCGCCTCTTGCTCCTGCTCTACTTTAACTGCTTTCTTGTTCTCAGTGGGATCGACACCATTAGCTAACAGCTTACGGGCTTCATCCCGCCGTGCCCTGGCATCCGCCAGCGAGACTTCGGGATATTTTCCCAACGCCAGCATCTTTTCTTTACCGCCAAAGCGATAACGAAGTCGCCAGTATTTAGAACCGTTAGGGTGAACCAGCAATACCATGCCGTCACCGTCAGTCAGCTTATAGGCTTTTGCTTCAGGCTTAGCCGAACGAACCTTCACATCACTCAGAGCCATGATGAGCATCCTTTCAAGGGTTCTGTGTGGGTACAAACATTATCGAACCGGGATATACCCGCAGTTGTACCCGCATCAGTAAGTTGATGTAGATTGAATCAGGTTGACTTAGGTTGAGTGAAAAAGCGAGGAAAGCCTTGCGGATACTGGATTTCAGGCACAAAAAAAGACGTCCGTTGACGTCTATTGATGTTCCGATGGTGCCGAAGGCCGGACTCGAACCGGCACGTATTTCTACGGTTGATTTTGAATCAACTGCGTCTACCGATTTCGCCACTCCGGCACGGAAGGGATGCGGAAAACGTTGTGGATTATACCTGTCATGCGCCGCCATGCAAGCACCAGCGTGTGTCTGACTCGCTAAGTGTTGAAAATTTCAGCATTACCTTTCTCACCTGTAACCATCGTCACAGTTTGTCCCCTTATTAATCCCCCCTTCTGCGAAGCGTCCCGTTTCCCCATGCTCTACACTTCCAGTTCAACACCACACTGAGGGAAACACGATGTCGATGATAAAAAGCTACGCCGCAAAAGCGGCGGGCAGCGAACTCGAACTCTATGAATATGATGCGGGCGAGCTTAAGCCGGAAGATGTCGAAGTCCAGGTCGATTACTGTGGTATCTGCCATTCCGATTTGTCGATGATCGACAACGAATGGGGGTTCTCTCAGTATCCGCTGGTGGCCGGGCATGAGGTGATTGGTCGCGTGGCGGCGCTCGGCAGCGCGGCGCAAGATAAAGGTCTGAAGGTTGGTCAGCGAGTCGGCATTGGCTGGACGGCGCGCAGCTGCGGGCATTGCGACGCCTGTATCAGCGGCAATCAGATTAACTGTCTGGAAGGTTCCGTTCCCACTATTCTCAATCGCGGTGGCTTTGCCGAGAAGCTGCGGGCCGACTGGCAGTGGGTGATCCCGCTGCCGGAGAGCATCGATCTGGCGGCGGCGGGTCCCTTGTTGTGCGGCGGTATCACGGTGTTCAAACCGCTGCTGATGCACCATATCACCGCCACCAGCCGCGTTGGGGTGATCGGCATCGGCGGCCTGGGGCATATCGCCATTAAGCTGTTACATGCGATGGGTTGCGAAGTGACCGCGTTCAGCTCCAATCCGGCGAAAGAGCAGGAAGTGCTGGCGATGGGAGCGGATAAGGTGGTTAACAGCCGCGATCCGGATGCGCTAAAAGCGCTGGCGGGCCAGTTCGATCTCATTATTAACACGGTTAACGTCGATCTCGACTGGCAGCCTTATTTTGAAGCGCTGGCCTACGGCGGTAACTTCCATACCGTCGGCGCGGTGCTGAAGCCGCTGCCGGTGCCAGCGTTCACCTTAATTGCCGGCGATCGCAGCATCTCCGGTTCGGCAACCGGTACGCCGTTCGAACTGCGCAAGCTGATGAAGTTTGCCGGACGCAGCAAGGTGTCGCCCACCACCGAACTGTACCCGATGTCGCAAATTAACGACGCTATCCAGCACGTGCGTGACGGCAAAGCCCGCTACCGCGTGGTGCTGAAAGCCGACTTCTGATGCAAGGCTCAGTCCCGCAAGGGGCTGGGCTTATTGCCCGTTACGAAACGCGAGCACCGCCTGGCGGCACTGTTCCGTCACATGCTCAATGTCATGGTTCACGTCGATGCGGGCAATATCACGTTCGTCCTCCTGCGGGCACTCCAGCGCATCGAACTGGCTTTTGAGTAATCCCACCGGCATAAAGTGCCCTGCCCGACGCTGCATGCGCGCCAGAATGGTCTCGTAATCGCCGTCCAGCCACAAAAAATGCACATTCGGACTGCCCTGCCGCAATATATCGCGATACTGTTTTTTTAATGACGAGCAGACAATAAACCCGGTCTCATTCTTTTTATATAAACTGTATGAAGCGTCATTTAATCGCGCTAACCACGGTAGTCGGTCTTCATCGGTTAATGGAATACCTTCAGACATTTTATCAATATTTTTGGCCGGATGGAGATCGTCACCATCAATGAATTTAGCCGATAATACCGCAGCAATTTTGCTGCCAATTAAAGATTTACCGCTACCCGAAACGCCCATCAAAATATAACTTTCCCCGGCCATTGAAAAAACTCCAGATTCATATTCCATGGCGCGATACTACGCCTTCCACATTGCAGAATTCACCTTTTTTCGGCGTGGCTGAGCAGATTTACAAGGCGCATCACGTTATGCGTAACATTGTAGTGTAACAATTTTCCAGCGTGATCTTTATCACAAATAATAACAATCAAAACCGTTTAAATGCTGCCGAGGTTACTACCTGACCAGTGAGGCATTTATGCAAGTCAAAACACAATCCTGCGTTGTCGCGGGTAAGAAAACTGTTGCCATTACCGACCAAAATATTGAATGGAATAATAAAGGAACGCTGGTACAAATTACCCGCGGCGGAATTTGTGGTTCCGACTTACATTATTATCAGGAAGGAAAAGTCGGTAATTTTACCGTTAAAGCACCGATGATTTTAGGCCATGAAGTTATTGGTAAAGTGGTGCACAGCGACTCAAAAGAATTACATGAAGGTCAGTCGGTGGCTATTAATCCGTCGAAGCCCTGTGGCCACTGTAAATACTGTCTGCAGCACGAAGAAAACCAGTGCACGGAAATGCGCTTTTTTGGTAGCGCCATGTATTTTCCCCACGTTGACGGCGGCTTTACCCGATTTAAAACCGTCGATACCGCGCAGTGCATCCCCTACCCCCAGCACGCCGATGAAAAAGTCATGGCCTTTGCCGAACCGCTGGCAGTCGCGATCCACGCCGCGCATGAAGCAGGAGACCTGCAGGGCAAGCGCGTGTTTATCTCCGGCGTGGGGCCTATCGGCTGCCTGATCGTCAGCGCGGTGAAAACGCTCGGCGCAGCAGAAATTGTCTGTGCTGATATCAGCCCGCGCTCGCTGTCGCTGGCCCAGCAGATGGGTGCTGACACGCTGATTAACCCGCAGCAGGACTCGCTCGATGAGTGGAAAAAAGAAAAAGGCTACTTCGACGTCAGCTTCGAAGTCTCCGGTCATCCGTCCTCAATCACCACCTGCCTGGAAGTCACCCGCGCGAAAGGCGTGATGGTGCAGGTTGGCATGGGCGGCGCGGTACCGGACTTCCCGATGATGATGCTGATCGGCAAAGAGATCGCGCTCAAAGGCTCGTTCCGCTTTACCACCGAGTTCAACACTGCGGTGTCGTGGCTGGCGAATAACGTTATCGATCCGCTGCCATTACTCAGCGCCGAATATCCGTTTACCGAGCTTGAACAGGCGCTGATCTTTGCCGGGGATAAAACCCAGGCTGCGAAAGTCCAGCTCGTTTTTGCTGAAACAAAATAAGGAAGAACATAATGAACGATCTTTTTTCGCTGGATGGCAAAAATATTCTGATCACCGGTTCGGCCCAGGGTATTGGTTATTTACTGGCGACCGGGCTGGGTAAATATGGCGCGCAGATTATCGTCAATGATATTACGCCGGAGCGCGCGGAGGCTGCCGTCGCCAAACTGCAACAGGAAGGGATCCGCGCCGTTGCCGCGCCGTTCAATGTTACGCAGAAACAGGACATTGATGCCGCCATCGACCATATCGAAAAAGACATTGGCCCAATCGATGTACTGGTGAATAACGCCGGTATTCAGCGCCGCCATCCGTTTACCGAGTTCCCGGAGCAGGACTGGAACGATGTGATTGCCGTTAACCAGACGGCGGTGTTCCTGGTCTCGCAGGCAGTAACGCGTCGGATGGTGGAACGTCAGGCCGGGAAGGTCATCAACATCTGCTCCATGCAGAGCGAACTGGGCCGCGACACCATCACGCCGTATGCCGCCTCGAAAGGCGCGGTGAAAATGCTCACCCGCGGTATGTGCGTTGAGCTGGCACGCCACAATATCCAGGTCAACGGTATCGCACCGGGCTACTTCAAAACCGAGATGACCAAAGCGCTGGTCGAGGATGAAGCCTTCACCGCCTGGCTGTGCAAACGTACGCCAGCCGCGCGCTGGGGCGATCCGCAGGAGCTGATTGGCGCGGCGGTATTCCTCTCTTCCAAAGCATCCGATTTTGTTAACGGGCACCTGTTGTTTGTCGATGGCGGCATGCTGGTCGCCGTCTGATACAACACAACGCAACATCACGCAGCGCCCAGGCGCTGCATTTTTGGCCACCCCTAAATAATTCGAGTTGCTGGACGGCGGCAAGTGAATGAACCCGATGAGCTTACTTGAGTAAGTGATTCGGGTGAGTGAGCGCAGCCAACACACCTGCAACTTGAAGTATGACGGGGATATAAGAGAAACGATTATGCCATTAATAATAATTGCGGCAGGCGTCGCGCTGCTCCTGGTCCTGATGATTGGTTTTAAAGTTAACGGCTTTATTGCTCTGGTCCTGGTGGCGGCGGTCGTCGGTTTTGCCGAAGGGATGGATGCCCAGGCCGTTTTGCACTCAATACAAAATGGGATCGGCGGGACGCTCGGCGGTCTGGCGATGATCCTTGGCTTCGGTGCAATGCTCGGTAAGCTGATTTCCGATACCGGCGCGGCTCAGCGCATCGCCACCACGCTGATTGGCACGTTTGGTAAAAAACGCGTGCAGTGGGCGCTGGTGATCACCGGTCTGGTGGTGGGTCTGGCGATGTTTTTCGAAGTCGGCTTTGTTCTGCTGCTGCCGTTGGTGTTTACGGTGGTGGCCTCTTCCGGCCTGCCGCTGCTGTACGTTGGCGTCCCGATGGTAGCTGCGCTGTCCGTGACCCACTGTTTTCTGCCGCCGCATCCGGGGCCGACCGCGATTGCCACCATTTTCGAGGCTAATCTCGGCACCACCCTGCTGTACGGCTTTATTATTACTATCCCGACGGTGATTGTTGCCGGGCCGCTGTTTTCTAAGCTACTGACCCGCTTTGAGAAAGCGCCGCCGGAAGGGTTATTCAACCCGCATCTGTTCACCGAAGAAGAGATGCCGTCGTTCTGGAACAGTATCTTTGCCGCAGTAATCCCGGTCATACTGATGGCGGTCGCCGCAGTGTGCGAAATCACGCTGCCGAAAACCAACAGCGTACGGGTGTTCTTTGAGTTTATCGGTAACCCTGCCGTCGCGTTATTTATCGCTATCGTGCTCGCCATTTTTACCCTTGGTCGGCGTAACGGACGTACGATCGAGCAAATTATGGATATTATTGGCGACTCTATCGGTGCGATTGCGATGATTGTGTTTATCATCGCCGGGGGCGGCGCGTTTAAGCAGGTTCTGGTCGACAGCGGCGTGGGGCAATATATCTCGCACCTGATGACCGGCACATCGCTTTCTCCGCTGCTGATGTGCTGGACGGTCGCCGCCTTGCTGCGTATCGCGCTCGGTTCAGCCACCGTGGCGGCGATCACCACCGCAGGC
The DNA here is from genome assembly GCF_025106035.1 of Citrobacter sp. XY323. Classification (NCBI taxonomy): domain Bacteria; kingdom Pseudomonadati; phylum Pseudomonadota; class Gammaproteobacteria; order Enterobacterales; family Enterobacteriaceae; genus Citrobacter; species Citrobacter sp. XY323. The sequence goes on along the minus strand of NZ_JANYUK010000006.1, from coordinate 167,143 downwards.
GTGGTACTGCCGATTATTAACGTCACTCACGCCGACCCGGCGCTGATGGTGCTGGCTACCGGCGCGGGCAGCGTGATTGCCTCCCACGTTAACGATCCGGGATTCTGGCTGTTTAAAGGCTATTTTAATCTCAGCGTCGGGGAAACGTTGCGTACCTGGACGGTAATGGAGACGCTGATTTCCATTATGGGGCTGTTGGGGGTTCTGGCGCTGAACGCCATTCTGCATTAAGACGGTCATCACCGGGGAGCACAGATCCGCGCTCCCCGGCACTGGAGAGAAAATGAGGAACCACAGAATTTCTTTGCAAGACATCGCCACGCTGGCGGGCGTGACCAAAATGACGGTGAGCCGCTACATTCGCTCGCCAAAAAAGGTCGCAAAGGAAACCGGTGAACGCATCGCGCAGATTATGGAGGAGATTAATTACATCCCCAACCGCGCGCCCGCGATGCTGTTGAATGCGCAAAGCTATACGCTTGGCGTGCTGATCCCCTCGTTTCAAAACCAGCTGTTCGCAGACATTCTGGCAGGCATTGAGTCGGTCACCTCGGACCATAACTATCAGACGCTGATCGCCAACTACAATTACGACCGGGAATCCGAGGAAGAGTCGGTGATCAATCTGCTGTCATACAATATCGACGGCATTATCCTGTCCGAGAAATATCACACCCTGCGCACGGTGAAGTTTTTGCGTTCAGCCAACATTCCGGTGGTGGAGCTGATGGATATTCAGGGCGATCGTCTGGACATGGAAGTAGGCTTCGATAACCGTCAGGCGGCATTTGATATGGTCAGCACCATGCTGGATAAACGCCAGCGGCGCAAAATCCTCTATCTCGGTTCGAAAGACGACGTCCGCGATGAACAGCGCTATCGCGGCTATTGCGATGCCATGACGCGCCGGGGTCTGGTGCCGCTGCGCGTCAATCCGCGTTCTATTTCGTCCATCCATCTCGGCACTCAGATGATGCGGGACGCGCTCGCCGCGCATCCGGATTTAGACGGCGTTTTTTGCACCAACGACGATATTGCGATGGGCGCGCTGCTGCTGTGCCGCGAGCGCGATCTGGCCGTTCCGGAACAGATCTCGATTGCCGGTTTCCACGGGCTGGAAATGGGCAGGCAGATGATCCCAAGCCTCGCCAGCGTGATCACCCCGCGTTTTGACATTGGCCGCATGGCAGCGCAGATGTTGCTGAGCAAAATCAAGAACAACGACCATAACCACAACACTGTGGATTTGGGGTACCAGATTTATCACGGCAATACGCTTTAAGTCATTTTCTCCGGCCATCGCATACTCTCTTTGATGGACATTGCCTATACTCCAGGCAAGATAAATGGAGGAAATCTCAATGAGCACACCCCTGCTAATTGCCCGCACGCCGGACACCGAACTGTTTTTACTGCCAGGCATGGCCAACCGTCACGGACTGATTACCGGCGCGACCGGGACCGGTAAAACCGTCACGCTACAGAAGCTGGCCGAATCGCTGTCTGAAATTGGCGTACCGGTATTTATGGCCGATGTGAAAGGCGACTTAACCGGCGTGGCCGAGGAAGGGCAGGCCTCTGAAAAGCTGCTCGCCCGCCTGAAAAATATCGGCATTACCGACTGGCAACCGCATGCTAATCCGGTCACGGTGTGGGATATCTTCGGCGAAAAAGGTCACCCCGTGCGGGCCACGGTATCTGACCTCGGCCCGCTGCTGCTGGCCCGTTTGCTGAACCTCAACGACGTACAGTCCGGCGTGCTGGATATTATCTTCCGCATTGCTGATGACCAGGGTCTGCTGCTGCTCGATTTCAAAGACCTGCGAGCCATTACCCAGTACATCGGCGATAACGCCAAATCCTTCCAGAATCAGTATGGCAATATCAGCAGCGCCTCGGTCGGGGCAATCCAGCGTGGACTGCTGTCGCTGGAGCAACAGGGGGCGGCGCACTTCTTTGGCGAACCGATGCTGGACATCAAAGACTGGATGCGAACTGACGCCAGCGGCAAAGGGATGATCAACATCCTCAGCGCAGAGAAGCTCTACCAGATGCCCAAACTGTACGCCGCCAGCCTGCTGTGGATGCTCTCCGAACTGTACGAACAGCTGCCGGAAGCAGGCGATCTGGAGAAGCCAAAACTGGTGTTCTTCTTCGATGAAGCTCACCTGCTGTTCAACGACGCCCCGCAGGTACTGCTGGATAAAATCGAACAGGTGATCCGCCTGATCCGCTCGAAAGGGGTCGGCGTGTGGTTCGTCTCGCAAAACCCGTCAGATATTCCAGACAACGTGCTCGGTCAGTTGGGGAACCGCGTGCAGCACGCCCTGCGCGCGTTTACACCGAAGGATCAGAAAGCGGTGAAAACCGCCGCGCAAACCATGCGCGCCAACCCGGCATTTGATACCGAAAAAGCCATTCAGGAACTGGGAACCGGCGAGGCGCTGGTGTCGTTTCTGGACGCTAAAGGCAGCCCGTCTGTGGTTGAACGAGCAATGGTGATTGCGCCGTGCTCGCGGATGGGACCGGTGACGGATGACGAGCGTAACGGGCTGATTAATCACTCCTCGCTGTACGGTAAATATGAAGAACAGGTCGACCGCGAGTCCGCCTATGAGCGTTTACAGCAAGGCGTGCAGTCCAGCACCGAGCAGCAAAATACACCTCCCGCCAACGGTAAAGCGATCGATGTGGACGGCGGTATTCTCGGTGGATTGAAGGATATTCTGTTTGGCAGCACCGGACCACGCGGCGGCAAGCGCGATGGCGTGGTACAAAGCGTGGCGAAAAGCGCGGCGCGACAGGTCACCAATCAGATAATCCGCGGCATGTTGGGGAGTTTGATGGGCGGGAGAAAACGCTAGCAGGAAGGCGCCCCTCCCGCACAGCGGGAGGGGCGAATATCAGGACTTACGCAGCATCAGCCACAGGCTTATCAGGAAGAAGCTGGCGCTTGGCAGCAACGCGCCGATAATCGGCGGAATGCCGTACACCAGCGTCAGCGGGCCAAAGATTTGGTCCAGCACATAGAACACAAAGCCGAAGCTAATCCCTGTCACCACGCGCACGCCCATCGGGACGCTACGCAGCGGACCAAAGATAAACGACAGCGCCATCAGCATCATTACCGCCACAGACAGCGGCTGGAAGACTTTGCTCCACATATTGAGCTGGTAGCGTCCAGCGTCCTGGCCGCTCGACTTCAGGTACTTCACGTAGTTATGCAGACCACTAATCGAGAGCGCATCAGGATCCAACGCCACGACGCCGAGCTTGTCGGGTGTAAGGTTGGTTTTCCATGTGCCGCTCACCGTCTGCGAGCCGGTGATTTGCTTCGGATCGGTCAGGTTGGATTCATCCACCTGCGACAAACGCCAGACCTTCTGCTCCGGGTCAAACGTCGCACTTGCGGCATAGCGGACGGACTGCAAACGGCGCTTGTCGTTAAAGGAGTAGATGCTAATTCCGCCTAACTCGGCGTCACCTTTCACCCGCTCGATGTAGACAAAGCTGTCGCCATCTTTCGCCCACAAACCTTGCTGGGTAGAGAGCAGCGAGCCGCCGTACATCTGCTGCGCACGGTAGTTACGCGCCATCTGTTCGCCCTGCGGCGCCACCCATTCGCCGATGGCCATCGTCAGCAGCACCAGCGGAATCGCGGTTTTCATCACCGACAACGCCACCTGCATACGGGTAAAGCCAGAAGCCTGCATGACCACCAGTTCACTGCGCTGCGCCAGCATGCCCAGCCCCAGCAAAGCACCCAGCAGCGCCGCCATCGGGAAGAAGATCTGGATATCTTTCGGCGCGCTGAGCAGGGTATACAGCCCGGCGCCCATCGCATCGTAGCTCCCCTGCCCGGCTTTTTTCAGCTGGTCGACAAACTTGATGATCCCGGAGAGCGACACCAGCATGAACAACGTCATCATGATGGTGGTGAAAATGGTTTTACCGATATAGCGGTCAAGTACACCAAAAGGCTGCATTATACCGCTCCTTTACGCATAAAACGGGCACGTAAGCGGCGCATCGGCACCGTATCCCAGAGGTTAAGCACAATCGCCAGCGCCAGATACGCCAGGTTAACCGTCCACATCCAGAACACCGGATCCAGCTTACCTTTGCCGCCGTTCGACTTCAGCGATGTCTGAACCAGGAAGAACAGCAAATAAAGCAGCATTGCTGGCAGCATGGACAGTACGCGACCCTGACGCGGGTTAACCACGCTCAGCGGTACAACCATCAGCGCCATCATAAATACGGTGAATACTAACGTGATACGCCAGGTCAGCTCCGCACGGGCGCGATCGGTGTCGGTCGTCCATAGCGTACGCATGGTCATCTGGTCGGTATCGTTTGGATCCAGCGCCACGGCCTGATGACCGATAATCGCCTGATAATTCTGGAAGTCGGTAATGCGGAAATCGCGCAGCAGCGCGGTCCCTTCAAAACGCGTCCCCTGGTTCAGCGTCACGACCTGAGAGCCATCGCGCAATTGGGTAAGATGACCGGAGTCCGCTACCACCACCGAAGGACGGGCGTTACCTTTCGGGCGGATTTGCGCGAGGAACACATCGTTGAAGTTACTGCCGTCAACGCTTTCGATAAACAGCACCGAGCCGCCGTTAGTTGCCTGCTGGAATTGCCCCTGAGCAAGCGCCGCCATACCGGGGTTCGCTTTCGCCTCCGCCAGGACTTCGTCCTGATGTCTGGAGGACCACGGTCCGGCCCACATCACGTTGACCGCCGCAATAATACTGGTAAACAGCGCCAGCACCATCGCCGCTTTCACTAAGACAGCCTTGCTCAGCCCGCAGGCGTGCATGACCGTAATTTCACTTTCGGTATACAGTTTGCCCAGCGTCATCAGCAGCCCGAGGAACAGGCTTAATGGCAAGATAAGTTGCGCCATTTCTGGCACGCCCAGCCCCAGCAGCGAGAGCACCAGATTCGCCGGGATATCACCGTCAACCGCCGCACCAAGGATCCTGACTAACTTTTGACAAAAGAAGATCAAAAGCAGGATGAATAGGATCGCAAGTTGGCTTTTGAGCGTTTCCCGAACCAGATATCTTATGATTATCACTTTAAATACGCCCGTAAAAACCCGTCTTTTGCCGGAATTTAGCTTGTTTCATGGCTTAAACGTCATTTATTCTCTTGAGTCGTCGAAATCGTCGCTAAGATCATTATACTCAACGGATCCACCTCTCAGAAATTGTTCTGACGTGCCAATGCCGTAATAACGTTAAGATTAACACGAAGTCACCGCAACAGCGGGTATGAGTTACGAAAGCTTGCAATTCTATCCGTAGCCACCGCCGTTGTCTTTAAGATTCAGGAGCGTAGTGCATGGAGTTCAGTGTAAAAAGCGGTAGCCCGGAGAAACAGCGGAGTGCGTGCATCGTCGTGGGTGTCTTTGAACCACGCCGTCTCTCTCCGATTGCAGAGCAGCTCGACAAGATCAGCGACGGGTACATCAGCGCACTGCTGCGTCGTGGCGAACTGGAAGGCAAACCAGGTCAAACCCTGTTGCTGCACCATGTTCCTAACGTTCTGTCTGAGCGAATTCTCCTCATTGGTTGTGGCAAAGAGCGCGAGCTTGATGAGCGCCAGTACAAGCAGGTCATTCAGAAAACCATCAATACGCTGAATGATACTGGCTCAATGGAAGCCGTCTGCTTCCTGACTGAGCTGCACGTCAAAGGGCGCAATAACTACTGGAAAGTGCGTCAGGCCGTTGAGACAGCACAGGAAACGCTGTACAGCTTTGATCAACTGAAGACCAACAAAAGCGAGCCGCGTCGCCCGCTGCGTAAAATGGTCTTCAACGTACCGACCCGCCGGGAACTGACCAGCGGTGAACGTGCGATCCAGCACGGTCTGGCGATCGCCGCCGGCATTAAAGCAGCAAAAGATCTCGGCAACATGCCGCCGAACATCTGTAACGCCGCCTACCTCGCCTCTCAGGCGCGCCAGCTGGCAGACAGCTACAGCAAAAATGTTGTAACCCGCGTGATCGGCGAGCAGCAGATGAAAGAGCTGGGCATGCACTCTTATCTGGCCGTCGGTCACGGCTCGCAGAATGAGTCGCTGATGTCGGTCATCGAGTACAAAGGCAATCCATCCGAAGACGCGCGTCCGATCGTGCTGGTCGGTAAAGGGTTAACCTTTGACTCCGGCGGTATCTCCATCAAACCAGCCGAAGGCATGGATGAGATGAAATACGACATGTGCGGCGCGGCAGCGGTATATGGCGTGATGCGCATGGTGGCCGAGCTTCAGCTGCCAATCAATGTCGTCGGCGTGCTGGCAGGCTGCGAAAACATGCCGGGTGGCCGTGCGTATCGTCCAGGCGACGTGCTGACCACCATGTCTGGTCAGACCGTTGAAGTACTCAATACCGATGCCGAAGGCCGTCTGGTCCTGTGCGACGTATTAACCTACGTCGAGCGCTTTGAGCCAGAAGCGGTGATTGACGTCGCAACCCTGACCGGCGCGTGCGTGATTGCGCTGGGCCATCACATCACCGGCCTGATGTCGAACCACAACCCGCTGGCGCATGAGCTGATCGGTGCGTCCGAACAGGCTGGCGACCGCGCGTGGCGTTTGCCGCTGGGTGATGAATACCAGGAGCAGCTAGAGTCCAACTTTGCGGATATGGCGAACATCGGCGGACGTCCTGGCGGCGCCATTACCGCGGGCTGCTTCCTGTCACGCTTTACCCGTAAGTACAACTGGGCGCACCTCGATATCGCCGGTACCGCATGGCGTTCAGGGAAAGCCAAAGGCGCAACCGGTCGTCCGGTGGCGCTGCTGTCGCAATTCCTGCTCAATCGTGCCGGTTTTAACGGCGAAGAGTAAGGCGGTAAGCACAAGCAATAAGACCCGTAGGCCGGATAAGCGCAACGCCATCCGGCCTACGGTTGTGCATCATGGCAACGCATTTAAATTCACCAGAAGAAGCCCCATATATGAGAAACGCAACTTTCTATCTTCTGGACAATGACACGCAACACGATGGCTTAAGCGCCGTCGAGCAGTTGGTGTGTGAAATTGCCGCAGAACGTTGGCGTGCTGGCAAGCGCGTGCTGATCGCCTGCGAAAACGAAAAGCAGGCTCTTCGACTGGATGAAGCCCTGTGGGCAAGACCGGCAGAAAGCTTTGTTCCGCATAATCTGGCAGGTGAAGGCCCCAGAGGCGGCGCACCGGTAGAAATTGCCTGGCCGGAGAAACGCAACAGCAGCCCGCGCGACCTGCTTATCAGTTTGCGCGTTGGCTTTGCAGATTTTGCCACCGCTTTCACAGAAGTGATAGACTTCGTCCCTTACGAAGATTCTTTGAAACAATCGGCACGCGATCGCTACAAAGCTTACCGCGTGGCTGGTTTTAACCTGAATACGGCAACCTGGAAATAATGGAAAAGACATACAACCCACAAGATATCGAACAGCCGCTTTACGAGCACTGGGAAAAGCAGGGCTATTTCAAACCTAACGGCGATGAAAGCAAAGAGTCCTTCTGCATCATGATCCCGCCGCCGAACGTCACCGGCAGTTTGCATATGGGTCATGCTTTCCAGCAAACCATCATGGATACCATGATCCGCTACCAGCGCATGCAGGGTAAAAACACCCTGTGGCAGGCCGGTACCGATCACGCGGGTATCGCAACCCAGATGGTGGTTGAGCGTAAGATTGCCGCTGAAGAAGGTAAAACCCGCCACGACTACGGTCGCGAAGCGTTTATCGACAAAATCTGGCAGTGGAAAGCGGAATCCGGCGGCACCATCACCCGCCAGATGCGCCGTCTCGGCAACTCCGTTGACTGGGAGCGCGAGCGCTTCACTATGGACGAAGGTCTTTCCAATGCCGTGAAAGAAGTCTTCGTTCGCCTGTACAAAGAAGACCTGATTTACCGTGGCAAGCGCCTGGTGAACTGGGACCCGAAACTGCGCACCGCGATTTCCGACCTGGAAGTGGAAAACCGCGAGTCGAAAGGCTCAATGTGGCACATCCGCTATCCGCTGGCTGACGGCGCGAAAACCGCTGATGGTAAAGATTACCTGGTCGTCGCCACCACCCGTCCGGAAACCGTACTGGGCGATACCGGCGTGGCCGTCAACCCGGAAGATCCGCGTTATAAAGATCTGATTGGCAAATTTGTTGTTCTGCCGCTGGTTAACCGCCGCATTCCCATCGTCGGCGATGAACACGCTGATATGGAAAAAGGCACCGGCTGCGTGAAGATCACCCCGGCGCACGACTTTAACGACTACGAAGTCGGAAAACGTCACGGCCTGCCGATGATCAATATTCTGACCTTTGACGGCGACATCCGTGAAACCGCGGAAGTGTACGACACCAAAGGCGAAGAGTCCGACGTTTATTCCAATGAAATCCCGGCTGAGTTCCAGAAGCTGGAGCGCTTTGCCGCGCGTAAAGCGGTGGTTGCCGCTGTTGATGCGCTGGGCCTGCTGGAGGAAATTAAACCGCACGACCTGACCGTACCTTACGGCGACCGTGGCGGCGTGGTTATTGAACCGATGCTGACCGACCAGTGGTACGTCCGTGCCGACGTGCTGGCGAAACCGGCGGTTGAAGCGGTTGAAAACGGCGACATTCAGTTCGTACCGAAGCAGTACGAAAACATGTACTTCTCCTGGATGCGCGATATTCAGGACTGGTGTATTTCCCGTCAGCTGTGGTGGGGTCACCGTATCCCGGCATGGTATGACAACGACGGCAACGTCTACGTCGGCCGTACTGAAGACGAAGTGCGTCAGGAAAACAACCTCGGTGCCGACATTCAGCTTCGCCAGGACGAAGACGTACTCGATACCTGGTTCTCCTCCGCACTGTGGACCTTCTCTACCCTGGGCTGGCCGGAAAACACCGACGCGCTGCGTCAGTTCCACCCAACCAGCGTGATGGTTTCCGGTTTCGACATCATCTTCTTCTGGATTGCCCGCATGATCATGATGACCATGCACTTCATCAAAGATGAAAACGGCAAGCCGCAAGTGCCGTTTAAGACCGTCTACATGACCGGTCTGATCCGCGACGACGAAGGCCAGAAGATGTCCAAATCCAAGGGCAACGTCATTGACCCGCTGGATATGGTCGACGGAATCTCCCTGGCAGAACTGCTGGAGAAACGTACTGGCAACATGATGCAGCCGCAGCTGGCCGAGAAGATTGCCAAGCGTACCGAGAAGCAGTTCCCGGACGGCATCGAGCCGCACGGCACCGACGCACTGCGCTTCACCCTGGCGGCGCTGGCCTCTACCGGTCGCGACATCAACTGGGATATGAAGCGTCTGGAAGGTTATCGTAACTTCTGTAACAAGCTGTGGAACGCCAGCCGCTTCGTGCTGATGAACACCGAAGACCAGGATTGCGGCTTCAACGGCGGCGAAATGACCCTGTCGCTGGCGGATCGCTGGATCCTTGCTGAATTCAACCAGACCATCAAAGCGTACCGCGAAGCGCTGGATAACTTCCGCTTCGACATCGCCGCGGGCATTCTGTACGAATTCACCTGGAACCAGTTCTGCGACTGGTATCTGGAGCTGACCAAGCCGGTAATGAACGGCGGTTCCGAGTCTGAACTGCGCGGCACCCGCAATACGCTGGTCACCGTTCTGGAAGGTCTGCTGCGCCTGGCGCATCCGATCATCCCGTTCATCACCGAGACCATCTGGCAGCGCGTGAAGGTGATTTCCGGTATTACCGCCGACACCATCATGCTGCAGCCGTTCCCGGAATATAACGCCGCACAGGTTGATGAAGCCGCACTGGCTGATACCGAATGGCTGAAGCAGGCGATCGTTGCCGTACGTAACATCCGTGCGGAAATGAACATCGCCCCAGGTAAACCGCTCGAACTGCTGCTGCGCGGTTGCAGCGCTGATGCGATGCGCCGTGTGAACGATAACCGCAGCTTCCTGCTGAACCTGGCGCGTCTGGAAAGCATCACCGTGCTGCCAGCCGATGACAAAGGTCCGGTTTCCGTGACCAAAATCATCGACGGCGCCGAGCTGCTGATCCCGATGGCTGGCCTCATCAATAAAGAAGATGAGCTGGCGCGTTTGGCGAAAGAAGTGGCGAAAATCGAAGGTGAGATTGCCCGTATCGAAGGCAAACTTTCCAACGAAGGTTTCGTTGCTCGCGCACCGGAAGCAGTTATCGCCAAAGAGCGTGAGAAGCTGGACGGTTATGCGGAAGCGAAAGCGAAGCTGATTCAGCAGCAGGCGGTCATCGCCGCGCTGTAATTGCCGTTGACGTTATACACGTATTAAAGGCCGGAGCATGCTCCGGCCTTGTTGTATCAGATGAACGGGAAGTAGGTCATCACACCACGTGATACCCACATCGCCGGACCTGTTTCCAACGCCTCTGTATGGTCAGTCAGTTCCAGCGCATCCAAATCCCCTTGTACATGGGAGTTACTGGCCAGCCAACTGACCAGCCACATTTTCATCCATGGATAAGCTAGCCCAAACGTGATGCCTGAAATAAACAACACCAGTACAAAACGCCAGATCAAGCCATGTGCAGTGACGGAAGAATGAAAGCGGATTTTGCCCTCAGCCAGCGCCAGGTTATTCATGAACAGATTACGTAGCGTGGTGTATAAATAGCTTCCAACCACAATAATTCCGGCGAAATAGAGAAAATAGCTCGCCATTATTCTGCTCTGATTCTCCAGGATAAATTCGTCGTCGGCCACGCCTAACACAGCCAACATCACCATTTGCAGAAAAATAGGGGCAATTAGCCAGACAATCACAACAACAAATGGCAGCAGTACCAGCACGGCTTTAATACACCCCACTATGCTTGCTTTCATATTGACGTTAATAGTAAAGCGGTGAATACCAAAATTACCGCCATTACCCACTAACTGCATCCATTTTGCATAGGTAATACCGTAGGTGATACCCATGCCCACAATTCCCACCAACGCGATAAATGCTATTCTGATAAGCATTCCAGTACTGCCCTCAATCCAGTCGGTGGCAAGGATCAGAAGATAAATCACTCCCCAGTTCACTACAGCAAGCACCACTGGCACAACCAGTAAAAAAAGCCACGCCTGTAATTGTGAGCAGTCAAAACCAAAACGCACACCGTTAAGCGACGTCATCATCGCCTGATACTGCAGGCTTTTTATGGTCATTAATGGAAGGACAGCTACCAGTAAACCAATCAAAGTAAAACCAACGAGAGGGCTGCCGTTAGCAATAGAACTCATGCTGGCACCATAAATCACCATAATCGACAAGAAGCTTACGAATATCGCGCCACCTGTCGCCTTATAGGTAAAGGGTTGGCCATTGAGAGTCATATTCTCGTAAATATAACGCCGACATTTCACTATCGCCCACGGTGTATAAATACCCAGAGTAATACAACACAGCAAAAAATTGACAATGCAAATAATAAAGTACTGCCATCCTTTACCGATAAAAATAAATGTGTGCCGTTGATTTTCCCGGCCACCAACAAAATCATTCATGAACAATATCCCTAATATAAATTCCATTAAGATAAAAAATAAAAACCAGTATTTATTTACTGGTTCGTTTACAATACTATTTTTAATTAGCCAATGTATTTTAATTTTTTCTGATTCAGGAACGTCTTGCACCCGACAGAAGAGAGTGGTATTAAATAAATATATAAGTGTATTTTTAGAATTGAGCCATATTATGAATGTTGTGCTACCCTCCACGCTTACGCTGCGCCGAATCACCGCAGCAGATAATGCCGCTATCGCTGCGGTGATCCGCAAAGTTTCCGCTGAATACGGGCTTACTGCCGATAAGGGCTATACCGTTGCCGACCCTAATCTGGATGAACTATTCCAGGTTTACAGCCAGCCGGGCGCGGCCTACTGGGTGGTTGAGCAAAACGGTGAAGTCGTGGGCGGCGGCGGCGTTGCGCCGTTAGGATGTAGCGAACCGGACATTTGCGAACTGCAAAAGATGTACTTCCTGTCGAGCGCACGCGGTCAGGGGCTGGCGAAAAAGCTGGCGCTGATGGCCCTCGAACATGCCCGTGAACAGGGTTTCAAACAGTGCTATCTGGAGACCACGGCGTTTCTGACCGAGGCAATCCGCCTGTATGAACATTTAGGGTTTGAGCATATCAGCGAAGCGCTGGGCTGCACCGGGCACGTAGATTGCGAAGTGCGGATGTTAAAACCCCTCTGACTTCAGCCGGAGGGGCAATGGTTGTGTTACTGCATTTCGGCGGAGAGCATCAGCCGAATGACGCCAGCCGCGCGAGCGGTTGGCAGCGTCAGCACCTGTGACCATAAATCCTGCACCATTTCACAAGCGACTTTCTCTTTGCCCACACCTTTACTCGGATCAGCCATAATCTGGATATCCGGTCCAAAGCGCTGTACCAATCCCGGGCCGATGGATTGCAGATCCTGAAGCGCCAGCTGTTTCTCTTGCGCCGTAACCGTATGTTTGTTCGGGCCATAAGCCGCGTGCATCATACTCATGTCGCTGGCCATTCGACGATTCATCAGCTCCCGCGGAATAATACGCACCGGGTTAATCCCGCCTTTCACCGCCGGGAACAGAAAGCGAAAACACTCGTCATCGCCCACTTTTGCCACCGCAGCAATCTGCTCTAGGTTAATTTTCATATACTCAATCACATTGGCATCGGGTGCCTGCTGCAAACGCGCCATCTGTACCTGCAGGATTTGCGGCTGAATAGCGTCGATAATCTGTTGTTCGCTTTTCCCAGCTTCTTTCAGTTGCGTTGCCTGGTTGAGGATATTCTGCCATAACGCGGGTTCTTGCTCTTTAAGTACCTGATAAACAGGCATTGCCAGCATCGCATTTTCAAATTTCTGCGCGTCCGTCAGCCCATAATCAGGGCTTTCGCGCGGGATCAGGTAGTGCACATCAAACAGATTCCACGCGACAATCGCTACCACAAAAACCACCGCGCCGGAGATCTTTCCCAGCCAGCCTTTTTTGCGAAACATGCCAACGACGATAGCAATCACCGCCCCGATATAACCCGCCAACAATACGTGTGCCCAGTTCATTAACCATCCTTATGCAAAACAGTCTCTGTTGCGGGGATATATTTCCCCTTCGTGTGTTTTGATTATTACGGCAGCAGCGAGCGATTTCCAGCCACCAGATTTTGCTAATGGAAACAGGAAAGGTAAAACCGCGCGACGATTAGCGCCGCGCGTCAGAGAAGAGAGTCAGGCTGGCACGCCGCTGTGGAAGCGGAATTCATCGTCGGGAGAAGTAATCAATGCGGCTTCTACTTCGCCAAAGAACCGCACCCGACTACTGATATCGTCGGCAGAAACCTGCTGTGCCAGCGCCAGATAGTCTTGATAGTGCCGCGCCTCGGATCGCAGCAGCGAAAGATAAAATGCCTGTAAATCGTCATCCAAATACGGTGCCAGCGCGGCGAACCGTTCACAAGAACGCGCCTCAATGTAAGCCCCGCAAATCAGTTTGTCGATTAGCGTTAATGGCTCGTGGGTTCGCACCTCTTTGAGCATACCTTTGGCATAACGGCTGGCGGTAATTTTGACGTAGGGAATGTTGCGGCTCATCATCGCCTCACGCACCTGCCAGAAGTGGTGCAGCTCTTCTTTGATCAGCAAAACCATGCTGTCGATCAGCTTACGTCCCCACGGATCGTCAGTTTGCGGCATTACGCTTTTGCTAATCTGTTTATTCAGCGCGATAAAATCCGGTTCATCCCCTTCTCTGAAAGCATACGCTTCATAGGGTTTCAGCCAGTCCAGTAGCGCCTGCGATCCCTGTTTATCTGCAACATACTTACGCACCAGCAGCATGGCCGTTTGCGCCGCTTTCAGCTCGCAGACGAGATGATCCGTCAGTAACAGAGGGAGATTCGCCGGGGCTCGCGCTTTATCAAGCCAGGCCTGGGGCGTTTTACAGTGCAGGAAGTTGTGGATCGGGGAAAGTATTTGCAGGTAATCCATACGTTATCCTTGGCCTACGGCAGCAGACGCTACCGTAGGTCAGCAGATGACTTAGTGACGCACGCCGTCATCATCTTCGTCGACGAGGTCTTCATCGTCGCCGTCTTCACCTTCTTCGCCGTTCGGGTCTTCAAAATAGGTGCCCCAACCGTCGTATTCCACATCAAATTTTTCAGCCAGGTTCATCAGTTGCTCAACCTGAGCGTCGATCAACTCGGCATTCAGAGCACATTCGCTCAGGATGTCACAGCAAATAACCGTGTCGCCCTCTTCCACTTCCAGCTCTTCCGGCTCGGTCACTTCATAACCCAGCTTGAAGGCTTCTACTGCCGCTTTTTCCAGGGTTTCAAAGTCGTCCGCGGAAAGGTGATGCTCGATGGTGTACAGCGCGTCTGGATCGCTGCCATCTTCGAGTAACTCTTCAATAATCAAGCGCGTTTCTTCACGCTGTTCTTCCAGTAGTTCCGGGTTTGCCATGGCTCATTCCTCATAATGTCCTGCCGATACTCTTATTGTCACATACCGCTGTCATTGCCTCCACCTTTCCAGGAAAGATTTGTTAAACAAGGTTGCAAATGAATAAACATCCATATAAATTGAATTTTAATTCAACAAATGGCCTAAGCCATGTGAGGGAACTATGTCTGCGTTTTATCAGAAACATTTTTTGAAACTGCTTGATTTCACCTCTGCTGAACTCACGTCACTGCTCCAGCTCGCCGCGCAGCTCAAGACGGATAAGAAAAACGGTACCGAGGTCGCTAAACTCACCGGTAAAAACATCGCGCTCATCTTCGAAAAAGACTCAACCCGCACCCGTTGCTCTTTCGAAGTTGCCGCATATGATCAGGGCGCGCGCGTGACGTATCTCGGGCCGAGCGGCAGCCAGATTGGTCATAAAGAGTCGATCAAAGACACCGCCCGCGTACTCGGTCGTATGTACGACGGTATTCAGTATCGGGGCCACGGTCAGGAAATTGTCGAGACGCTGGCGGAATATGCCGGAGTTCCGGTTTGGAACGGATTAACCAACGAATTTCACCCCACCCAGTTGCTGGCGGATTTACTCACGATGCAGGAACACCTGCCGGGTAAAGCGTTTAATGAGATGGTGCTGGTCTACACCGGCGATGCCCGCAACAATATGGGCAATTCCATGCTGGAAGCCGCTGCGTTAACCGGACTGGATCTGCGCCTGGTCGCGCCCCAGGCCTGCTGGCCGGAGGAAAGCCTCGTTGCGGAGTGCAAAGCGCTGGCACAGAAAAACGGCGGCAATATTACTCTAACCGAAGATGTCGCCACGGGCGTGAAAGGCGCGGACTTCATCTATACCGACGTCTGGGTATCGATGGGCGAAGCGAAAGAGAAATGGGCCGAACGTATTGCGCAGTTGCGTAAGTACCAGGTTAATAGCGCGATGATGGCGTTGACCAGCAATCCGCAGGTGAAATTCCTGCACTGCCTGCCCGCGTTCCATGACGATCAAACCACGCTTGGCAAACAAATGGCGCAGGAATATGGTCTGCACGGCGGCATGGAAGTGACCGACGAGGTGTTTGAGTCACCCGCCAGTATCGTATTTGATCAGGCGGAAAACCGGATGCACACCATCAAAGCGGTGATGGTCGCGACGCTTTCCAAATAATAGCGTTGCGCGATTGAATTGCCGGATGGCGATGCTGACGCACCCTATCCGGCCTACCATCATGCTTCCGTAGGCCGGATAAGTCGCACCCGGCAAACCGGTTTATGCTACCCGCATTTTCACCACGGCTTTGCGTACCAGCGCCGGAGCGCCGACCGCGCACAGCGGTTTATGCACTTCACCCGGATAAAAGACGACGAAGTCACCTTCATTCAGCACCACCGTTTTCTCCTGTTCGCCTTCCGGCAGGAAGGCGATATCTTTATCCGCCAACCAGTCAGTTTCCGGTGCGCCCGCAGGCTGCGTGCTGAAAGTCATGCCTTCCTGACCTTTGAGCAGGATCTGAATATCCAGATAGCGAGCGTGATATTCGGCGCGGCGCTGCGCAAACGGCTCCGTCATATCTTCAGCAATCAGATAGAACAGACGTTCGCCGTCGATGTCGTGTTTACCCTTTTCCGTCGCATCCGTCACGTGCGCTTTAATGTGCTCAATCGCCTGACGCAGATCTTCCGGCAGCCAGGCATCCAGGTTGTGAATATTGCCGACAATCATTTCAAACCCCTTAATTAAAACATCGTTTCATTTTAGTTGTTATACGAAAAAAAGGTCTGCCATACCACTGCTATTTGCCGATATTTTGCGTCAACGCATGTTTATCGCTGATGATGTTAAATAATTGCTAATAGCCAGCAACAGGTTATGCATAAACTCTGCATAACTTTCGTCTCATACTTTTCAACTCAGTCACTAACTCACTGTTATAGAAAGCTTTGTTAGAAAAACCAGCAATCGATCACAGTTTACGTCTCCTTCGTTATCTTTCTTCATCGTCATATTTATTTTGAAATAAACCTTACAGCACAAATAATAAAATAATAGATTCGCATAAAAATTCATTAAATATAGAAAAACATATAAAAATCAATGCACTATTTAATTTATTAAATATTTAGATATGTACATAAAATTAACACAGTTAAATAACAAGACATATTCCTGCGTAGTAATTCAATTATTCATGTTTTTATTTTTTAAATTCTCAGAGCCATCTCATAAATTAAACAACAAATGCCAAACATCGACCTGACTGTGAAATGAATCACGTTTCTCTATCAGATAAGATCTAAATATAGATTCTGAAATCAGCTGAAAAACCATGACTGCAATAAACATTATTTGCAGGCACCTCCTCTTTATTTTTTAAAATCGTATTAAAGGAATAATGATGGAAAAGCATTATGTCGGGTCTGAAATCGGTCAATTACGTAGCGTAATGCTACATCGCCCTAACCTCAGCCTAAAAAGGCTGACGCCGTCAAATTGCCAGGAACTGCTTTTTGATGATGTTCTTTCGGTAGAACGTGCAGGAGAAGAGCATGACATTTTCGCCAACACGTTACGTCAACAGGGAATTGAGGTTCTGTTACTCACTGATTTATTGACACAAACTCTGGATATCCCCGATGCCAAAAGCTGGCTACTGGATACACAAATTTCTGATTATCGGCTTGGCCCCGCTTTCGCCACGGATATTCGCGCCTGGCTTGCAGATATGCAGCACCGGGAGCTCGCCCGACATTTAAGCGGTGGGCTGACATACGGAGAAATTCCTGCCTCAATCAAAAATATGGTAGTCGATACTCACGATATTAATGACTTTATTATGAAGCCATTACCAAACCACTTATTTACCCGCGACACCTCATGCTGGATATATAACGGCGTATCCATTAATCCGATGGCAAAAACTGCACGTCAACGAGAAACTAATAACTTGCGGGCGATTTACCGTTGGCATCCACAATTTGCCGATGGTGAGTTTATTAAATATTTCGGCGATGAAAATATTAATTACGACCACGCCACATTAGAAGGTGGAGATGTGCTGGTCATTGGTCGCGGCGCAGTTCTCATCGGTATGTCGGAACGTACCACGCCGCAGGGCATTGAGTTCCTTGCCCAGTCGCTATTTAAGCATCGCCAGGCAGAACGCGTTATCGCAGTCGAACTGCCGAAACATCGCTCCTGTATGCACCTCGATACCGTCATGACCCACATCGATATCGATACCTTCTCCGTCTACCCGGAAGTGGTGCGCCCGGATGTCCAGTGCTGGACCCTGACACCAGACGGGCGTGGCGGCCTGAAACGCACCCAGGAAAGTACGCTGGTACATGCCCTCAAAAAAGCACTTGGCCTCGACCAGATCAATCTGATCACCACCGGTGGCGACGCCTTCGAAGCTGAACGCGAACAGTGGAATGACGCGAACAATGTTCTGACGCTGCGCCCCGGGGTTGTGGTGGGCTACGAACGCAACATCTGGACCAACGAAAAATACGACAAAGCTGGCATCACTGTTTTACCCATTCCTGGCGACGAACTGGGACGTGGGCGCGGCGGTGCGCGCTGCATGAGTTGCCCGCTGGAACGCGACGGTATTTAAGGAGACGTTATGGAAAACAAACCTACCCTGGTTGTGGCGCTGGGCGGCAATGCGCTACTCAAACGCGGCGAACCGCTGGAAGCCGACATCCAACGCAAGAATATTGAGCTGGCGGCAAGAACTCTCGCTCAACTCACGCAGCAGTGGCGCGTAATTCTGGTACACGGCAATGGCCCGCAGGTTGGACTTTTGGCGTTACAAAACAGTGCTTATGCCAACGTCACCCCCTATCCGCTCGATATTCTCGGCGCAGAAAGTCAGGGAATGATTGGCTATATGCTGCAACAGGCCCTGAAAAACCAGCTCCCACAGCGTGAAATTAGTGTCCTGCTGACTCAGGTTGAAGTCGATGCCCACGATCCGGCCTTCAGCAATCCCACCAAATATATCGGGCCGATTTATGACGAACCCCAGGCCCACGCGTTACAGGCGGAAAAAGGCTGGGTTTTCAAAGCCGATGGTAAAGCGTTCCGCCGTGTTGTGCCCTCTCCACAACCCAAACGTATCGTGGAAAGTGACGCCATTCGCACACTGATCGCCCGCGATCATCTGGTTATCTGCAACGGCGGTGGCGGCGTACCGGTAGTGGAAAAAGCCGATGGCTACCACGGTATTGAAGCGGTGATCGACAAAGATCTCTCCGCCGCCCTGCTCGCCAAACAAATCCACGCCGATGCGCTGCTGATCCTGACCGATGCCGATGCGGTGTATCTCGACTGGGGCAAACCTACCCAGCGCCCGCTGGCCCAGGTTACGCCGAAACAGCTCGGCGAAATGCAATTCGACGCCGGTTCAATGGGCCCCAAAGTCACCGCCTGCGCGGAATTTGTCTCTCACTGTCACGGGATTGCTGGCATCGGCTCGTTGGCTGACGGTTCGGCCATTCTCGCCGGTGACAAAGGCACGCTAATTCGGCGCGAAGCCACTGATGTTAACGCTTAAGGCTTTTTTTGCTGGGTAAAGCGAAGCCTTATCCAGCCTACATAAGGATATTTTCATGACTGTTAACCTGAAAAATCGCAATTTTCTCAAATTGCTGGACTACACCCCAACGGAAATCCAGTACCTGATCGATCTGGCTATCGAGTTAAAAACGGCAAAAAAAGCCGGACGCGAAAGGCAAACGCTGGTCGGTAAAAATATCGCGCTAATCTTCGAAAAAACCTCAACTCGCACCCGCTGCGCCTTTGAAGTCGGCGCTTTCGATCAGGGCGCACAGGTGACCTACCTTGGCCCAAGCGGCTCGCAGATTGGTCATAAAGAGTCGATGAAAGATACCGCCCGCGTGTTAGGTCGCATGTATGACGGTATTGAATACCGCGGCTACGGCCAGGAGATCGTGGAAGAACTGGGGCAGTTCGCTGGTGTGCCGGTCTGGAACGGGCTGACGAATGAATTCCACCCTACGCAGATCCTCGCGGATCTGATGACCATGCTGGAACACGCCCCGGGTAAAACCTTACCCGAACTGAGCTTCGCTTACCTCGGTGACGCCCGCAATAACATGGGCAATTCGCTGATGGTCGGCGCGGCGAAAATGGGGATGGATATTCGTCTGGTCGCACCGAAATCCTTCTGGCCGGACGAGGCGCTGGTTGCCGAATGCCGTGAAATCGCCAGCGTGACGGGCGCGCGCATTACGCTCACAGAGGATGTTGAGGAAGGCGTTTACGACGTGGACTTTCTCTACACCGATGTCTGGGTTTCGATGGGAGAACCCAAAGAGGCGTGGGCAGAACGCGTCAGCCTGATGACGCCTTATCAAATTAACCAGCAGGTCATCGATGCGACCGGCAATCCCAATGTGAAATTCATGCACTGCCTGCCTGCCTTCCATAACGAGCACACCAAAGTGGGCCGTGAAATCGAAGCGGCTTACGGCCTGAAAGGGCTTGAAGTCACGGATGAGGTATTTGAGTCAGCGCATTCCATCGTCTTCGACGAAGCAGAAAACCGGATGCATACCATTAAAGCGGTCATGGTAGCGACACTCGGCGACTAACCCCAGCGGGCATGTGTCGCCTGGCGGCATATGCCCAAGCTATCCGGAGAACATCATGGGCAAATTCAAATTTCCCAGCGCGTATACCATCCTGTTTATTCTCATTGCGCTCGTCGCCGTTATGACCTGGATTGTCCCTGCCGGGAAATACCAGATGGCGATGAATGCCACCCTGGGCAAAGAAGTGCCGGTTGCCGGTACCTATGCCCCAACAGAGGCGCATCCACAAGGTTTAACGGCTGTACTGCTGGCTCCGATTGACGGGCTTTATAACCACGAAACCTACACCGCAGGCGCGATTGATGTGGCGTTGTTTGTCCTGATTATTGGCGGGTTTCTCGGCGTGGTAAACAAAACGGGCGCCATCGACGCAGGCATCGAACGCGTGACGGTCAGGCTGAACGGCAAAGAAGAGTGGATGATCCCCATCCTGATGGGACTTTTCGCCGCCGGAGGCACGATTTACGGCATGGCGGAAGAATCACTCCCTTTCTACACCTTATTGGTTCCGGTCATGATGGCTGCGCGCTTTGATCCACTGGTTGCTGCTGCAACCGTTTTGCTTGGCGCAGGCATCGGCACCCTCGGTTCAACAATCAACCCTTTCGCAACGGTTATCGCCGCTAACGCCGCCGGGATCCCCTTCACCCAGGGAATGCTGATGCGCATTCTGCTGCTGGTCGTCGGCTATGTTATCTGTGTGGTATGGGTCATGCGCTATGCACGGAAAGTTCGCAGCCATCCTGAGCTTTCCATCGTGGCCGATAAAATGGAGGAAAACCGTGCCCATTTTCTCGGTAGTCGCGCCAATACCAATCTTGAATTCACGGCTACGCGTAAGTGGATCCTGCTGATATTCGCCACCGCCTTTGCAGTGATGATTTATGGCGTCGCGGTGCTCGGCTGGTGGATGGCTGAAATATCTGGGGTTTTTCTGGCATCTGCGATTATCGTCGGCGTGATTGCCCGCATGAGTGAAGAAGCATTCACCAGTACCTTCATTGACGGGGCACGGGATCTGCTCGGCGTGGCGCTGATTATCGGCATTGCGCGCGGTATCGTCGTGGTGATGGACAACGGCATGATCACCCACACCATTTTGCACAGCGCCGAAAATTTAGTCTCCGGTCTGTCCACCACCATTTTCATCAATGTGACTTACTGGCTGGAAGTCTTGCTCTCCTTCCTGGTCCCTTCCTCGTCTGGCCTGGCGGTACTCACGATGCCCATTATGGCCCCGCTGGCTGACTTCGCCCATGTGCAAAGGGATCTGGTCGTCACCGCGTATCAATCCGCTTCCGGCATTGTGAATCTGATTACCCCCACCTCAGCGGTTGTAATGGGTGGGTTGGCCATCGCTCGTGTTCCTTATGTGCGCTACCTGAAATGGGTTGCACCACTGCTGCTAATTCTGACGGTGCTGAACATGGTTGTTCTGAGTATCGGCGCGATGCTGTAGTCCTGTTGGCCGTCGAATCCCGACGGCTTTTTTGAGCGCGCTCTCGTTTTTCTGCACAACCGCCCGTTTGAGCCGTTATTGATACTGCAAATGTGGTGAATTTCGCCATCGCATTGATACAAATGATAAATTTAGGGTGTTTTTATGAAGGAATTCGATGATTACTCGACCAAAGAGCAGAAACAGTTGGCGATTTGTCAGCGCCTGATAAGCGAAAAAAGCTACCTGTCTCAGGAAGCGCTTCGCCGCGATCTACAACACCATGGTTTCACCGGGATTAGCCAGTCAACGGTATCTCGTCTGCTGAAACTGCTCGGTGCTATAAAAATAAGAAATACAAAAGGGCAAAAAATTTATTCTGTAAATCCGCAATCACGACCCGCGCCTGATGCTGCCCGATCGATTGCTGAAATGGTGGTCAGCGTGGAACACAATAGCGAGTTTATCCTCATCCACACGGCGGCTGGCTATGGTCGCGCCGTAGCCAGAATCCTCGATTATCACGCGTTGCCAGAAATTCTCGGCGTCATTGCCGGTAGCAGTATTGTCTGGGTCGCGCCGCGGGTGGTACAGCGAACGGGCCTGGTCCACAAGCAGATTAATTATCTATTCAAAATGAATTAAAATTCATAAGAACCGTTTGCGATGAATAAATAGTGCATTTTTCGCTTGATCCCATAACGGAGTTGAGTATAATCGCGGACAATTTGCCGGGAGGATGTATGGTTCAGTGTGTACGACATTTTGTCTTACCGCGTCTGAAAAAGGACGCTGGCCTGCCGTTTTTCTTTCCGTTGATCACCCATTCCGAGCCCCTCAATTGAGGGGCTTTTTTTTTGCCCAGGCGTCAGGAGATAAACATGGCTAACCCGCTCTATCAAAAACACATCATTTCCATAAACGACCTCAGCCGCGATGACCTTAATCTGGTCCTCGCGACGGCGGCGAAATTAAAAGCTAACCCGCAGCCAGAGCTGTTAAAACATAAGGTCATCGCCAGTTGCTTCTTTGAAGCGTCAACCCGCACCCGTTTATCTTTTGAAACCTCCATGCACCGTCTGGGCGCCAGCGTGGTGGGTTTCTCTGACAGCAGCAACACGTCGCTTGGCAAAAAAGGCGAAACTCTGGCCGACACCATTTCCGTCATCAGCACCTATGTCGACGCCATCGTGATGCGCCATCCGCAGGAAGGCGCCGCGCGTCTGGCAACCGAGTTCTCCGGTAACGTGCCGGTACTGAACGCCGGCGACGGTTCCAACCAGCATCCCACCCAAACGCTGCTGGATCTGTTTACCATTCAGGAAACGCAGGGTCGCCTGGACAATCTGCAAATCGCCATGGTGGGTGACCTGAAATATGGCCGCACCGTCCACTCCCTGACCCAGGCGCTGGCAAAGTTCGAAGGTAACCGCTTCTACTTCATCGCCCCGGACGCGCTGGCCATGCCGCAATACATTCTGGATATGCTGAATGAAAAAGGTATCGCCTGGAGCCTGCATGGCACTATCGAAGAGGTAATGGCGGAGGTCGATATCCTCTACATGACCCGCGTACAAAAAGAGCGTCTGGACCCGTCCGAATACGCCAACGTGAAAGCACAGTTTGTTCTGCGTGCCAGCGATCTGAACGGTGCCAGAGCGAACATGAAGGTGCTGCATCCGCTGCCGCGCATCGATGAAATCACCACCGACGTCGACAAGACGCCGCACGCCTGGTATTTCCAGCAGGCTGGCAACGGCATCTTCGCCCGCCAGGCGTTACTGGCACTGGTACTGAATAGCGAACTGGCACTGTAAGGGAGAAAAAGAGATGACACACGATAACAAACTGCAGGTTGAAGCCATCAAACGTGGCACCGTAATTGACCATATTCCCGCACAGGTTGGTTTTAAGCTGCTGACGTTGTTCAAACTGACTGAAACCGACCAGCGTATCACCATCGGCCTGAACCTGCCGTCTGGCGAAATGGGCCGTAAAGACCTGATTAAAATCGAAAATACGTTCCTGACCGACGAGCAGGTAAACCAGCTCTCCCTGTACGCTCCGCAGGCAACGGTAAACCGCATTGACGATTATGACGTGGTGGGTAAATCACGTCCGAGCCTGCCTGAACGTATCGATAACGTGCTGGTTTGCCCGAACAGCAACTGCATCAGCCATGCTGAACCAGTATCGTCCAGTTTTTCAGTGAAAAAGCGCGCTGACGACATCGCACTCAAATGCAAATACTGTGAAAAAGAGTTTTCGCATTATGTGGTGCTGGCCAACTAATTGGTGTTGGTAATGATTTCCCGGCTCCCTATAATGGCCGGGAACATTCTATTACCGCTGTAATTCAGGAGAAATCATGAGCAAGACTATCGCGACGGAAAATGCACCAGCAGCAATCGGCCCATACGTTCAGGGCGTTGACCTGGGTAGCATGGTAATCACTTCCGGTCAGATCCCGGTCGATCCGAAAACCGGTGCCGTATCGGAAGACGTGTCCGCTCAGGCGCGTCAGTCGCTGGAAAACGTACAAGCTATCGTTGAAGCAGCAGGCCTGAAAGTGGGCGACATCGTAAAAACTACCGTCTTCGTTAAAGACCTGAACGATTTCGCAACCGTAAACGCGACCTACGAAGCGTTCTTCACCGAGCACAACGCCACCTTCCCGGCGCGTTCTTGCGTGGAAGTTGCCCGTCTGCCGAAAGACGTGAAAATCGAGATTGAAGCGATCGCCGTTCGTCGCTAAGTCTTTTTGTGCCGGATGGCGGCTTCGCCTTATCCGGCCTACGCAAGCATAGTTTGCAGGCCCGGTAAGCGCGAGCGCCACCGGGCATTTATCACATCACACCAAACAGTCTCGGCAGGAACAGCGAAATCGCCGGAATGTACGTGACGATCATCAGCACCAGGAACAGCACGAAGTAGAACGGCAGCATCGCCTTCACCACCTGCTCAATTTTCTGCTTACTCACCGCACTGGCCACAAACAGCACCGACCCTACCGGCGGCGTTATCAGGCCGATCCCTAAATTCACCAGCATGATCATCCCAAAATGGACCGGATCAATGCCGAGCGCGTTGGTTACCGGTAGCAAAACCGGCGTCAAAATCAGGATCAGCGGCGCCATATCCATCAGCGTACCGATCAGCAACAGCATGATGTTAATGCACATCAGGATGACGTATTTGTTGTCCGAGATGCTGGTGAAAGCTTCGGTGATACGCATCGGCAACTGCATATAGGTCATGACGGCACCGAACGCGGCGGCAAAACCTATCAGGATCATGACGATAGTGACCGTTTTCACCGTACGGAACATCAGCTTCGGCAGTTCAGACCATTTATAGTCACGATAGATAAACATGGTGACAAAGAAGGCCCACAGACAGGCAATCGCCGCAGATTCCGTCGCGGTAAAGATACCTGACAAGATACCGCCCATGATGATCACAACGGTCATTAAGCCCCACAGCGTATCGACGAATATTTTCAGCGCCTGGCGAAACGGTACGCGCTCCCCTTTTGGATAACCGCGTTTGTGCGCAAAAGCGACGCACATCACCATCAGACTGAAGCTTAACAGCAGGCCCGGTAGGATCCCGGCGATGAACAGCGCGGCAATCGACACCGTCCCGCCCGTTGCCAGCGAGTAGATAACCGAGTTATGGCTCGGCGGCGTGAGGATCGCCTGCACCGAGCCGCTGGCAGTGACCGCTGCAGCAAAGTCGCGCGGATAACCTTTTTTATCCATCTCCGGGATCATTACCGAACCGATAGACGCGGTATCGGCCACCGACGATCCAGAAATTGCGCCAAAAAAGGTCGATGCCACAATGTTGACCAGCGACAGACCGCCGCGAATAAAGCCAACGAAAATATAGGCAAAGTTTACCAGCCGCCGCGCAATGCCCCCTTCGGCCATAATAGCCCCGGCCAAAATAAAGAACGGGATCGCCAGTAGCGAAAACTTGTTCACCCCACTGGTCAGTTGGATCATCACCGCTTCCAGCGGAATATCAATGTACCAGGCCCCAATGATGGCGCTAATGCCAACCGCGTACGCTACCGGTACCCCAATCGCCAGCATAATGCCGAGCGTAAAGACGAGAATAAATGCATCCATCTGCTTTCCTTTCTGAAATGGGGGCGGTAACTAGCTGGTCGATCCCAGCATGACAACAGGACGTTGGTACTGCGAGCCACGGCAGATCTTCTCAACGATAAACAGCAGCGTAATAGCAGAGCCAATCGGCAACGGGAGATAGTTTTGCCCGGCGCTTAAAATTGGGAATTCCGCCACGGGCTGTTCCCACAGTTCGAGGCATAGCATGGAGCCGTACCACAGAATGAACAGGCTTATCGCCATTAACATAACGTCTGCGACTACCGAGCAGTAACGGCGGGAAGATTCCCCCAGACGGTCAGTCACCATGCTTACCGCGATATGCGAACCTGCGCGATAGCTCACCGCCGCGCCAATAAAGGTGAATGTCACCATACAAAGAATGGCGACTGGCTCAGGCCATGACAGCGCGTTATTCAGGACATAACGCGCGAATATGCCAATGGGGATAATGGCGACCATAACCAATAATGCGATACCGGCAATCCACATTGACACTCGATAAAGAAAATCCATTACCGATGAATAGCATTCACCCATAATCATCACCTCGAATTAATCAAAAGACTCAGGCGGAGGGTTGATATCCTCCACCCGATGAATTACTTCACATCCTGAATACGTTTGATCAAATCCTGGTGGTCTTTACCGTAATTATCCCGTACTGACTGCGTGGCTTTATAGAAATAGTCCGTATCAATAACGTGGAACTGAACACCGTTGGCTTTCATGGTCTCCAGCGATTTCGCATTATAATCCTGCCAAAGTTTACGTTGCTCTACCTGGGCTTCTTTAGCGAGTTTAATAATGAGTTCCTGGTCTTCTTTTTTTAACTTATCCCATTTGGCTTTCGAGAACAGAAAAAGCTCAGGAATAATAAAGTGTTTACTCCAGGTATAGTTTTTCACGACCGGCAAATAGTTATGCGCAACAAACGTTGGCGGGTTATTTTCCGTACCATCAATAACGCCGGTCTGCATGCCGCTAAATACTTCACTGACGCCCATCACAATGGAGTTAGCGCCCATCGCTTTTAGGGTATCCAGCGCTATCGGACTGGCCTGAACGCGGATTTTCATGCCGTGCAAATCTTCCGGTTTCACTACCGGATTCTTGGTGATCAGGTTGCGCGTTCCGGCATCCATCCAGCCAAGGAACACCAGTCGTGATTTGGTATTGGCTGTCAGACGGTCGCCAATCTCCTGACCAATCATGCCGTCGAGAACCTTATGCATATGGTCCTCATCGCGGAAAATATATGGCAGGGTAAACACGTTTATTTCAGGGAGAATTGCGGCAACTGGCGTCATTGAGACGCGAATAATATCAATGGCGCCTAATTGCGCCTGTTCAATCATCTGTTTTTCATCGCCTAACACACCACCTGGAAATGTTTTGATCTCCAGACGACCTTCGGTCGCGGCGCTAAGTTTCTCCCCCATATGTTTCACTGCAACAACGTTCGGGTAATCAGCCGGATGCACATCTGCGGCGCGAAAGGTTTGTGCCAGCGTTGCATGACTCGCCAGTAATACAGACGCGCCAATACACAGACTTAACAGGTTTTTTGTCAGTTTCATTTGTCCTTCTCCAGAAGTTCATAATATCCATTAACAGGAATAGCTTGCAGAGCAAATGACTGCCGGAATTAAAAACGGGCAGCGAGAAACTTTCTTAACGACGTTACCTGCGCAGACTAACTGGTGTAACAATTTATTTCGATGACTGCGTTCACAAAAAATCGCAGATGCTTATAATTTTTAGCACGCTGTTTCATTTTTGCAACGCAGATCGTTTTATTGATAAAAAAACAACGCAAAGAAGGCAATTTGATACTAATTACCCGCGTTAGCATTTCAATAAAAATAAAACACCAATATTTCGGGAGAATATCTTTCGAATGAAAAAGAGAAATGCAGGAGAGTATTAACACCCTCCTGCAAAGAAGTTGAGGATTACTGCCAGCCGTAGCGGCGGCTATAAAAACCTTTCACGAGCTGGGTTAATGTCATGTAGCCCGCCAGAATCGCAATCAGCCACGGGAAGTAGCTCAGCGGCAGCGCCTGCAATTGCAGATAGTTGGCCAGCGGCGAGAACGGTAATGCAATGCCTACCACCATGACCACCAGCGTCATCAGCATCAGCGGCCATGCGGCGCGGCTTTGGATGAACGGCACGCGGCGGGTACGGATCATATGCACAATCAGCGTTTGCGACAGCAGGCCTACCACGAACCAGCCAGACTGGAACAACGTCTGATGTTCTGGCGTATTCGCATGGAAGACGAACCACATCAGGCAAAATGTCAGAATGTCGAAGATCGAGCTGATTGGTCCAAAGAAGATCATAAAGCGCCCCAACTCGCTGGGATTCCAGCGCTGCGGCTTTTTGATCTGCTCTTCGTCGACGTTATCAAACGGAATCGCCACCTGGGATACATCGTACAGCAGGTTCTGAATCAGTAAGTGCAGCGGCAACATCGGCAGGAACGGTAAGAAGGCGCTCGCCACCAGCACGCTAAACACGTTACCGAAGTTAGAACTGGCCGTCATTTTGATATACTTCAGCATGTTAGAAAAAGTACGGCGTCCTTCGATCACCCCTTCTTCCAGCACCATCAGACTCTTTTCCAGCAGGATGATATCAGCGGCTTCACGCGCAATATCAACCGCGCCGTCAACGGAGATACCAATGTCCGCCGCGCGCAGCGCCGGGGCATCGTTAATGCCATCCCCCATAAAGCCAACCACATGACCTTCGCGCTTGAGCAGCGTGACAATGCGCTCTTTGTGCATCGGTGTCAGACGAGCAAACAGCGTGGTGCGCTGGGCCAGCGTTGCCAGCTCATCGTCGCTTAACCCTTCAATGTTGCTACCGATAACCACATCACCCGCATCCAGCCCCACTTCGTGACACACTTTCGCCGCCACCAGCTCGCTATCGCCAGTCAGGATTTTCACCGTAATACCGCTGGCTTTCAGCGCTTTGAGCGCTGGCGCGGTGGTCTCTTTCGGCGGATCGAGGAACGCAATATAGCCTTCGAGGATCAGATCTGATTCATCAATACGCTGGTAATCGCCCTCACGCGCTGGCAGGTATTTCGTCGCCACTGCCACCACGCGCAGCCCCTGGCGATTCAGCGTATCCGTGACGCGCTTCACCCGACGCAGCATGTTGTCATCTAACGGGACAACCTCACCGCTGTAGCGCACCTGGGTGCAGACGCTGAGGATCTCCTGCAGCGCACCTTTGCACACCAGTTGATGCACATCGGTTTCTTCAGCGACCACCACCGACATGCGGCGGCGTTCGAAGTCAAACGGGATCTCATCAATTTTCTGCCAGCGGGTAGAGAGCTGGCGGGCTGATTCTTCGTCCACGCCTTCCAGCACTGCCGTATCCAGCAGATTCTTCAACCCGGTCTGGTAATGACTGTTCAACCACGCAGAATGCAGGACGTGCTCGCTGGGCTTACCAGATATATCTGTATGATTCTCAAGTACAATTTTGTCTTGTGTCAGGGTGCCCGTTTTATCGGTACACAGGATATCCATCGCGCCAAAGTTCTGAATGGCGTCGAGGTGTTTGACGATGACCTTTTGTTTTGACAGCTTCACCGCCCCACGCGCCAGCGTCGAGGTGACGATCATCGGCAGCATTTCCGGGGTCAGCCCCACCGCGACAGACAGGGCAAACAGCGCCGCTTCCCACCAGTCGCCTTTGGTATAGCCGTTGATGATGAGCACAATCGGCGCCATCACCAGCATAAAACGGATCAGCAGCATGCTGACGCGGCTGATCCCTTTCTGGAAAGCATTCTGCTCGCTTTCCTGCTCGCTGACACGGCCCGCCAGTTGCCCGAACCAGGTATTGGCTCCGGTCGCAATCACGATGGCCTGCGCCGTGCCGCTCACCACGTTGGTGCCCATAAAGCACAGGGTATCGCATTCGAGCGGGTTGCTTTGCTGCGGGTCGCGGCTGGTTGCGACTTTCTCCACCGGCAGCGATTCACCGGTCAGCGAAGCCTGGGCCACGAACAGGTCACGAGCCTGCACCACACGCAGATCGGCCGGGATCATATCCCCTGCCGCCAGCTTAATGATATCGCCGGGAACTAACTGGTCGATCGGCAGTTCAACCCAGCCGTTCTCTCCTTTCTCGTTGATAACGCGCAGCACCGTAGCGGTGTTACTGACCATCGCTTTCAGCGCATCTGCCGCTTTGGTGGAACGCGCCTCCTGCACAAAATTCAGCAGCGTAGAGATGACGACCATCAGAGCAATGACGCCAGCGGCAAACAGATCTTCGGTGGCATAGGAAATCGCACCGAGGATGGTCAACAAAATATTAAACGGGTTGCGGTAGCAGACCCACAGATGCACCCACCACGGCGACGGCTTCTGCGCCGGCAGTTGGTTCTCGCCATGTAATTCGCGAGCGTTTTCCACTTCTGCGGCGTTTAATCCTTCCGGGTGCGCGCCAAACGTTTTCCACAGCGCGGCTTCGTCCATCAGCGCCATTTTCAGACAATGTTCGCTCAGCGATGGTGGGATCGGCGTGCTGGCAACGGTCTGGGCATTAGGCAACGGATCGCGATGCACCAGACGATGTGGTAAATGGCGGTTTAGCCGGGCAAATAGCTGGCGAGTCATATTTTTGAACATAGGCAGTCCCTCTGCGCCAGTCTCAACAGGCGCAGTAAATCCTTCAGGCGTGGCAAAGCCTTACCTGATGGCAATATTAAATTCACAACAGGGACGTCAGAACGTCACTGTCTTACTGCTCCGGTAAGACAGTGAAAGACAGGCTTACCGGAAAGGGGAGTTTCTCCATCTCGGGAGAGGGGTGGGATCGGGATCCATATAGCCTCCGGTAAGTGAATGATTTGCGCTGCGGATTATACGCAGAAAACCATAAGGTTTGTGGCAATTATGGCAGTATGATAAACCATGGAAACTAAACCAAACGTATACCAGACTTTGCCCATTGCGCTGCGCTTGAGTAAAGTTATTCTCTATTTGGCATAACTTCACACGCAACACGGGAAAACAGGATGCAAAACCGGCTGACAATTAAAGACATCGCCCGCTTAAGCGGTGTGGGAAAATCAACCGTTTCCCGTGTGCTTAACAATGAAAGCGGCGTGAGCGAACGCACCCGCGAACGCGTTGAAGCGGTGATGAATCAGCACGGTTTTTCCCCTTCTCGCTCCGCACGCGCCATGCGCGGACAAAGTGACAAGGTGGTGGCGATCATCGTCACGCGTCTGGACTCGCTTTCGGAAAATCTTGCCGTGCAAACCATGCTGCCCGCCTTTTATGAGCAGGGTTACGACCCGATCATGATGGAAAGCCAGTTCTCGCCCGAACTGGTTGAAGAGCATCTCGGCATGCTCAGACGCCGCAATATTGACGGCGTGGTGCTGTTTGGTTTTACCGGCATAAGTGAATCCATGCTCGCCTCCTGGCAGGATTCGCTGGTGCTGCTGGCAAGAGATGCCAAAGGCTTTGCCTCCGTCTGCTATGACGATGAAGGCGCCATTCGCACCCTGATGCAGCGTTTATACGATCGCGAGCATCGCCATATCAGCTTTCTTGGCGTTCCCCATAGCGACGTGACCACCGGTAAGCGCCGCCATGAAGCCTACCTGGCGTTCTGTAAGAAACACAAACTGCATCCTGTAGCCGCGCTACCGGGTCTTGCCATGAAGCAGGGTTATGAGCAGGCCGCCAACGTCATCACCCCGGAAACCACTGCCTTAGTCTGCGCGACGGATACCCTCGCCCTTGGTGTCAGCAAATATCTGCAAGAGCAGCGAATTGAGAATCTACAGCTGGCGAGCGTGGGCAGTACGCCGCTGATGAAATTCCTCCATCCGGAAATTATCACCGTCGATCCAGGATATGCCGAAGCCGGACGACAAGCGGCCTCGCAGCTGATCGAGCAGATCAATGGCCGTAGCGAACTACGACAAATCGTTATTCCTTCCACCCTCTCCTGATCGCTTTCTGAGCGTTAATTTGTGATCTTCGCTGCGTTTAGGGAACGTTCCCATTTTTAAAAAATCATCGACGATATACTCTGGACACAGCAACGAGAGAGTTGCCAGATGGCGATGCTAAAACGTCTTATCCGGCCTACGGGGAACACACATCATCATGAGCAAAATAAAACAAGCAGACATCGACCGGCTGATTGAGCTGGTAGGCGGGCGCGACAATATCGCCACGGTAAGTCACTGCATTACTCGCCTGCGTTTTGTGCTGAATCAGCCTGCGAATGCCAGGCCAAAAGAGATCGAACAGTTGCCGATGGTCAAAGGCTGCTTCACCAACGCCGGGCAGTTTCAGGTGGTGATTGGCACCGAAGTGGGCGATTACTACAAAGCGCTGCTGGCGACAACCGGTCAGGCCAGCGCCGACAAAGAGCAGGCGAAAAAAGCCGCGCGGCAGAATATGAAATGGCACGAACAGCTGATTTCTCATTTTGCGGAGATCTTCTTCCCGCTGCTGCCAGCGCTGATTAGCGGCGGCTTGATCTTGGGGTTCCGTAATGTGATTGGCGATCTGCCCATGAGCAACGGGCAGACGCTGGCGCAGATGCACCCTTCGCTGAAAACCCTTTACGACTTCCTGTGGCTAATTGGCGAAGCGATCTTCTTCTATCTGCCGGTCGGGATCTGCTGGTCAGCAGTGAAGAAAATGGGCGGTACGCCGATCCTCGGTATTGTGCTGGGCGTGACCCTGGTTTCACCGCAGCTAATGAACGCCTATCTACTCGGTCAACAGGTACCGGAAGTGTGGAACTTCGGCCTGTTCAGCATTGAGAAAGTGGGCTATCAGGCGCAGGTTATTCCGGCACTGCTGGCCGGTCTGGCGCTCGGGTTTATTGAAACACGCATGAAACGCATCGTCCCGGATTATCTGTATCTGGTGATCGTCCCGGTGTGCTCGTTGATCCTCGCGGTATTCCTCGCGCACGCCTTTATTGGTCCGTTTGGCCGCATGATCGGCGACGGTGTCGCGTTTGCGGTCCGTCACCTGCTGACCGGCAGCTTTGCCCCGATTGGCGCGGCGCTGTTCGGCTTCCTGTATGCCCCGCTGGTGATAACCGGCGTGCATCAGACCACGCTGGCTATCGACATGCAGATGATTCAGAGCATGGGCGGTACGCCGGTATGGCCGCTGATCGCACTGTCGAATATCGCTCAGGCCTCTGCGGTAGTCGGGATCATCATCTCCAGTCGCAAACACAATGAACGTGAAATCTCCGTTCCTGCCGCGATTTCCGCCTATCTCGGGGTCACTGAACCGGCCATGTACGGGATCAACCTGAAATACCGCTTCCCGATGCTGTGCGCGATGATCGGTTCCGGTCTCGCCGGACTGCTGTGCGGCCTGAACGGTGTGTTGGCGAACGGAATTGGCGTCGGCGGTTTGCCGGGCATCCTCTCCATCCAGCCGACTTACTGGCAGGTATTTGGCATGGCAATGGTCATTGCGATTGTTATCCCCATGGTACTGACCTCATTCGTTTATCAGCGTAAACACCGTATGGGCACACTACAAATTGTCTAACTTTTCTTCGGGGCGCAGTTGCGCCCCATCGTATTTCCAGGAAACAACCATGAATATTCCCCACTGGTGGCAAAACGGCGTCATCTATCAGGTTTACCCCAAGAGTTTTCAGGACACCACCGGCAGCGGCACCGGCGATTTACGCGGCGTGACGCAGCGCCTCGGCTATCTGCAAACGCTGGGGATTGATGCCATCTGGCTAACGCCGTTCTATATTTCGCCGCAGGTTGATAACGGCTACGACGTCGCGGATTACATGTCTGTCGATCCGGCCTACGGAACGCTTGCAGACTTTGACGAACTGGTGGCGCAGGCGAAAGCGCGCGGCATCCGTATTATTCTCGATATGGTGTTTAACCACACTTCAACCCAGCACCCCTGGTTTCGCGAGGCGCTGGATAAAGACAGCCCGTATCGTCAGTTTTACCTCTGGCGCGACGGTACGCCAGACAGTCTCCCGAATAACTGGCACTCCAAATTTGGCGGCAGCGCCTGGGGCTGGCACGCCGAAAGCGAGCAGTACTATCTGCACCTCTTTGCTCCGGAGCAGGCAGACCTGAACTGGGAGAACCCGGCGGTCCGCGCCGAGCTAAAAAAAGTGTGCGAGTTCTGGGCCGATCGCGGCGTGGACGGGCTGCGTCTCGACGTGGTGAATCTTATCTCTAAAAATCAGGACTTCCCGAGCGATCCCGACGGCGATGGGCGGCGTTTTTATACCGACGGCCCGCGCGCGCATGCGTTTTTACGTGAAATGAACCGCGACGTCTTCACGCCCTGCGGCCTGATGACGGTCGGCGAAATGTCCTCCACCACGCTGGAAAACTGCCAGCAGTACGCCGCACTCGATGGCAGCGAACTGTCGATGACCTTCAACTTCCACCACCTGAAAGTGGATTACCCCAACGGTGAGAAGTGGACGTTAGCCAAACCCGACTATGTGGCGCTCAAAACCCTGTTCCGCCACTGGCAACAAGGCATGCACAATCAGGCCTGGAACGCGCTGTTCTGGTGTAACCACGACCAGCCACGCATCGTGTCGCGTTTTGGCGATGAAGGTAAATACCGCGTTCCGGCCGCAAAAATGCTGGCGATGGTGCTGCACGGTATGCAGGGCACGCCCTACATCTACCAGGGTGAAGAGATCGGCATGACCAATCCGCACTTCCGCCAGATTACCGATTACCGCGATGTGGAAAGCCATAACATGTTTGCCGCCCTGAACGGCCAGGGGCGCGATGCGCAAGAACTGCTGGCGATCCTCGCCAGTAAATCGCGCGATAACAGCCGCACGCCGATGCAGTGGGATGCCAGCAAACACGCGGGCTTCACCCAGGGTGAGCCGTGGATCAATCTGTGCGACAACGCTGCGGATATCAACGTGGCGGCAGCGCTGCGCGATACCGACTCGGTGTTCTATACCTATCAGAAGCTGATCGCATTGCGTAAAGCAGAGCCGGTTATTACCTGGGGCGACTATCAGGATCTGCTACCGGACAGCCCGCATCTGTGGTGCTATCAACGTGAATGGCAAGGACAGCGGCTGCTGGTCATTGCTAATCTGAGCGATACCTTCCAGAGCTGGCAGCCGACCCAGACCGACGGCAACTGGCAGGTGCTGATGCACAACTATGCCGAGGTCGCCAGCCAACCCGCAGACATGACGCTGCGTCCTTTTGAAGCCGTCTGGTGGTTGCAAAAATAGCTTGCAATTATGTTCAGGCCCGGTACGCATAACGCTGCCGGGCTTTGATGCCTACGCTCAGCTTACCTTTCTGTTTTTGTTGAATAATTAATCAGAATTTTCTGCCCACAATTTACAATCGGCTGTAGTGCCCGTCATCTGTACGCTCCGATTTTTACTTTGCGCTACATCAAATAAATCGTAAACATCCTTGATGCAAATCACTACATATAGAACTTAAAATGCACGCCGACCCAATATGTTGTATTAATCGACTACAATTGCTACAACTACAGTGCACCGCCTCACGGTGGAATTGTGGATAAAGTGGGTCAGGATTGCGGGAAGTCATTGGCAATAGAGATGAATAAAGCCCTGATGGCCTCCCCAACCTCTGTGGATAACCTGTTCTTATAAATATGGAGTGATCATGACACCGCATGTGATGAAACGAGATGGCTGTAAAGTGCCGTTTAAATCAGAGCGCATCAAAGAAGCCATTCTGCGTGCAGCTAAAGCAGCGGGAGTCGATGACGCAGATTACTGTGCCACCGTCGCAGAAGTCGTTAGTAGCCAGATGAATGAGCGCAGCAAGGTCGATATCAACGAGATCCAGACAGCGGTAGAAAACCAGTTAATGTCTGGCCCGTACAAACAACTCGCCCGTGCGTACATCGAATATCGCCACGACCGTGATATCCAGCGTGAAAAACGTGGCCGCCTGAACCAGGAAATTCGTGGTCTGGTTGAGCAAACCAACTCTGCTCTGCTGAATGAAAATGCCAACAAAGACAGCAAAGTGATCCCAACCCAGCGCGACCTGCTGGCCGGTATCGTTGCCAAACACTATGCGCGTCAGCACCTGCTGCCGCGTGATGTCGTCCAGGCGCACGAGCGTGGTGATATTCACTATCACGATCTCGACTACTCTCCGTTCTTCCCAATGTTTAACTGCATGCTGATCGACCTGAAAGGCATGCTGACGCAGGGCTTTAAGATGGGTAACGCGGAGATTGAACCGCCAAAATCCATCTCTACCGCGACCGCCGTCACCGCGCAAATTATCGCGCAGGTCGCCAGCCATATTTATGGCGGCACCACCATTAACCGTATTGATGAAGTTCTCGCGCCGTTCGTTACCGAGAGCTTTAATAAACATCGTAAAACCGCTGAAGAGTGGCAGATCCCGGACGCCGACGGTTATGCCCATTCCCGTACCGAGAAAGAGTGCTACGACGCATTCCAGTCTCTCGAGTATGAAGTGAACACCCTGCATACCGCCAACGGTCAGACGCCGTTCGTGACCTTTGGTTTTGGCCTGGGAACCAGCTGGGAATCGCGTTTGATCCAGCAGTCCATTCTGCGTAACCGTATTGCCGGCCTGGGTAAAAATCGTAAAACCGCAGTGTTCCCGAAACTGGTGTTCGCGATTCGTGACGGTCTGAACCACAAGTTTGGCGATCCGAACTACGACATCAAACAGCTGGCACTGGAGTGCGCGAGCAAGCGTATGTATCCGGACATCCTGAACTACGATCAGGTGGTCAAAGTGACCGGCTCGTTCAAAACGCCAATGGGCTGTCGCAGCTTCCTCGGCGTGTGGGAAAACGAGAACGGCGAACAGATTCACGACGGACGTAACAACCTCGGCGTTATCAGCCTCAACCTGCCACGTATCGCGCTGGAAGCGCATGGCGATGAAGCCACCTTCTGGAAACTGCTCGACGATCGTCTGGTACTGGCGCGTAAAGCGCTGATGACCCGCATTGCGCGCCTGGAAGGCGTGAAGGCCCGCGTGGCGCCAATTCTGTATATGGAAGGGGCCTGCGGCGTGCGTCTGAAAGCGGACGATGACGTGTCAGAAATCTTTAAAAATGGTCGTGCATCCATCTCTCTGGGCTACATCGGTATTCACGAAACCATCAATGCGCTGTTTGGCGACAAGCATGTGTATGACAGCGAGCAGCTGCGCGCCAAAGGTATCGCCATTGTGGAACGCCTGCGTCAGGCGGTCGATCAGTGGAAAGACGAGACTGGCTACGGCTTTAGCCTGTACAGCACGCCAAGTGAAAACCTGTGCGACCGTTTCTGCCGTCTGGATACCGCCGAATTTGGCGTGGTCCCAGGCGTGACCGACAAAGGCTACTACACCAACAGCTTCCACCTCGACGTGGAGAAGAAGGTTAACCCGTACGACAAGATCGATTTCGAAGCGCCGTACCCGCCGCTGGCAAGCGGGGGCTTCATTTGCTACGGCGAATACCCGAATATTCAGCACAACCTGAAAGCGCTGGAAGACGTCTGGGATTATAGCTATCAGCACGTGCCGTATTACGGGACCAACACGCCAATCGATGAATGCTACGAGTGCGGCTTTACCGGTGAGTTTGAGTGCACCAGCAAAGGCTTTACCTGCCCGAAATGTGGTAACCACGACGCCGCGCGCGTATCGGTCACCCGCCGCGTCTGCGGTTACTTAGGCAGCCCGGACGCACGTCCGTTTAACGCCGGCAAACAGGAAGAAGTGAAGCGCCGCGTTAAGCATTTAGGGAACGGGCAGATCGGTTAATTTAGACGATTTTATTGCCCGGCGATGCGACGCTTTTCGGGCCATTATTTCCGCAACGCAATTCACGTCATAGCAAGGCAGCAAA
The DNA here is from genome assembly GCF_025106035.1 of Citrobacter sp. XY323. Taxonomy (NCBI): domain Bacteria; kingdom Pseudomonadati; phylum Pseudomonadota; class Gammaproteobacteria; order Enterobacterales; family Enterobacteriaceae; genus Citrobacter; species Citrobacter sp. XY323. The sequence continues at coordinate 129,566 of NZ_JANYUK010000006.1, read as the reverse complement.
TGAGTAAGTCCCGGGGAGCTTACATAAGTAAGTGACTCGGGCGCACGAACGCAGCTATGGCGCGAATTGATAAACGGATGAGAAGCGAAAATGAATTACCATCAGTATTACCCTGTCGACATCGTTAATGGTCCCGGCACTCGCTGTACCCTGTTTGTTTCAGGATGCGTGCATGAATGCCCCGGTTGCTATAACAAAAGCACCTGGCGGCTGAACTCCGGCCAGCCGTTTAGCAAAGAGATGGAAGACAAGATCATTGCCGATCTGAACGACACGCGTATTCACCGTCAGGGGATCTCGCTCTCCGGCGGCGATCCGCTGCATCCACAAAACGTGCCGGATATTCTGCAACTGGTGCAGCGCATTCGCGCTGAGTGTCCGGGAAAAGACATCTGGGTGTGGACAGGCTACAAGCTCGATGAACTCGATGCCGCGCAAATGCAGGTGGTGGATCTCATCAACGTGTTGGTCGATGGCAAATACGTGCAGGATCTCAAAGACCCGGCACTGATCTGGCGCGGAAGCAGCAACCAGGTTGTACATCATTTGCGGTAACGCGGTTCATCAGAGATGTTAACTATTTTTATTCCGATGATATATTATAAATTTAGCCACACACCAGATAAAAATACAATTTATAAACGCCGAGCCAAAAATAACTATTTCACTGATGCGATTATCCCAACTCTCACCACCTATGTCACCGAGGTATTCATTGTATTTTTCAAGTAAATCACCGAATGGAAGACAAAAATACAACAAAAACATAAATGCAGCCCAACTCAACATTGGAGCAATCCAGAAAATAACAAAATGATATGCTTTCATTAATATACCTGTATAGTTCCATATGCAGTTAATGATGATGTCACCTTCATTACTGCATTATGTTCGCTTAAGAGAGCATCTCTTAAGAGCATGTAGTGTGATTTACCAGGAAGAGTAATACATCCATTACTTACTCCCTCATATCCTGCAGGATGTAACCTGAATTGTCCACGTGAAACTGATTCGAAAAATGTGATGTCATCGACCTGCCCATCTTCACGAAAAAGAGCAAACCAGACATCACGATCTGAACCGCTTATTTGTGAAGAAAAATAGTCATAAACCATTGTTCTTATTCCACCAAGAGGACGGCTTACGATATAATATTTCCCAGGCGGTAATGGCCCGATATTTTTTACATTTGTCGAATCTGGGTTATTACGATGTAGCCCCGAGTTTCCTGAATAAGCGGGGAAAAAACCCACGCCCGGACAACTTAGCGTTGAAAGGCTACCACCGTTTAAATAGAACGTACATCTGATCATCTATCATTCCATGAATCAGAAAAAATAACATTCCCGTCACAATGCTTCCACGTTATTTTCTCATAACGTAAAGAGACAGCTTCAATATGATTGTGTTTTTCCATAGCTGGATTTTTACAGTCATGCATCACAGGGCAAACAGAAACAACTTTTACACTCTGAAGGAACATATTAAAATATTCAACCTCCTGGCCTGCATCATTAATTTTATACCATTTAAATTCTGCTGATTTCAGCGTCTGGCCTGTTGCTACTGCTTTATAAAGGTATGGACTTGAATAATCGAACTCTTTTTCAAAGGTTATAGCAGAATGAATTCTTGTTCCGGTTATCTTTCCCGTGTTGTTGTCTGTTGGAAGGAAAAGACCATGACCAAAACCTATAACTTCGATACTCCCCTCACGATTATGAACATCAACACTACCTTTTAAATCAGCACCACCATCATCTTTTAGCCAAAGGTAAGCAGGAATAGCCATAACTAATAAATCTCCATTTTATATAATCCATATAAATAACTCTGTTAATAATATAGTGATGTTATCAGATTATTTTTTATTATTGGAGGGGTATTACTCTTCTGGTATCGCATTCAGGCTATCTTATCCCGCCAAACCCCTTATAGTGCGAAGGCTCACCCAACGGCGAAAGTGGAATCAGTTCGAAAACAGGCTTTCCATACAATATTTTTCCATATCCAAACTGAACTCTTTTAACGCTCGAGGATCAAAAACCAGCTCATAGCTCAACCAGACGGACGTTAAGCGTGACCATTATGCCTCCAGAGAAAAAAGACGTGTAATGCATTACAGTGGCATTACTTTCATTTCTGAAAAACGCCTCTCAAAAACGGCTCACACACTCCATTGCAACCGTTTTGAACTCGCTGAAATTGCGGCATGCGCAGAGTCGCGTCATCGCCCGCTCGCGCAGGAAGGTGACGAAAATATCGTAGATCGCCATCGCTTCTTCGTATTCGCTTTTGCTGATGGCGAGCAGGAAGATCACATGCGCCGTTTCATCCCCCCAGGCGATACCCCGCGGGGCGAGGATGGTGTAGACCACCGTTTTCTTTGCCAGCAGACCGAGGGCGTGCGGCAGGGCAATGCTGTCACCCAGCATGGTGCTGACGATGGCCTCACGTTCAACCACCGAATCAAGAAACTCCGCATCGACAAAGCCTTCATCCTGCAACTGGCGACATAAAACGTTGAACAACGTTTGTTGATCCATTGGCTCGTCGATCACACGAAAATGGGCGGCATCGAAGAATTTGTTCAACATCCACGGACGGGTTCTGTCGACCAGCACCAGTTTGCCAATTTGCTCCAGTTGATAATCGGTAGGGAACGGTGCAATCATCACCACAGGCTTATCTTTTTCACCAATCCGCGCGGTAGAGATTACGAAATCTTCGCTGATGCTTTCCCGCTGTTCGTAGTCGCGTAGCGTCACAGTATCGACGATTTCTATCTGCGGATACTTACGCGCCAGCACCGCTTCAATCATCCGCGCCATCGCATTTCCAGCATCGCATACCAGCAGAACTTTCGGCTGCCTCTGGTAACCGATGTTGTAACTACGCTCCAGCCCGACGCCAATATGCAGCACAAGGAAGCCAATCTCATTTTCACTGATGGTGTACGGCGTATATTTTCCCCATCCCGAGACGGCGGCCAGCGTCATGTCCCACGCCATCGGGTAGTGCTGTTTAATATTTTCCAGTAGCGGATTGGGGATCATTATCTGGTAACGCACCCGGGTGATCATCGTCTTAATATGCGTCAGCAGATCAGCATGTAACTGTTTGTCATTCAACAGGTTGTAGTTGTACTGGCTGTTGATAAACCGCAGGATGTAATTGACCAGCGCTTCGTCATCATCCGCATTGATGGCGCTGGGGGCGATCTCTTGTACCTGGCGGGCGGCGATATGCACCTGCAGCCAGTTCTCTTCGGAAACGGTAAGCGGTTTATCCGCCAGTCGGTGCAATACCGCTGCGATTTCCCGCGTGGCCAGGCACACCGATTGCTCGGCTTCTTCTGCGGCAAACTCCGGGAGGGGATACCCTTCGCTAATCCGCCGTACCGCCACCGCGCAGTACAACCGCAAAAACAGCTCACCCTCATCGGTCAGGCGAATGTGAAAACGGGCAAAAATATCCTGCAAAACGGGTTGTAGCTGTTCAGGGATCCCGGCATTTAGTGCCTCTTGCGTCACTAGCGGGTGCTGTGGATCCTGCTGCGCCAGCGTCCATAGCAGATCGGTCAAACAGGCGCGGATCGCCATCTCGCTGCCAAACAGCTTCATACCGTGACGGGGGCGCGTTTCCAACGTCAGATGATAACGTTGCAGATGCTCGCGCACCTCAGCCATATCGTTTTGCAGCGTAGCGCGGCTGATAAACCATTCATCAGCCAAATCCTCCAGCTTCAGCGAAAAGGCCGACGTCAGAAAACGAACCACCAGCCAGTGCACCCGCTCCTGGCTGGTGCGCGGGATGCGCAGCAACGCGTCTGGTCGCTGCGTTTGCAGGGCATGAAAACGTGCCGGGTCGTCAATTTTGAGTTGATAACCGTTACCCCGGCTGAGGACAAACTGCGCGCCGTACTGGGTGAGCAGCGCGTTTAGCGCAGTGATATCCGCCCGTACGGTGCGTGTGGAAACCGACAACCGCTGCGCCAGCTCGTCCTGTGGAAGCGCTTCGTTTTGCAGCATGCCAAACAGCTGCGCTAAACGTTGGTTGGGGAATCGCACGTCAGTTTCCTCATCAGTCAGTTAGCCTACGCAGGCCCGGGTCATCGCCATCAGCTGGCGCACGTCGTCCGGTCGGGTGTTACCACTCACCTTATCAATAATCGAACTATAGATGTGAGGAATGATTTTGCTCACTCCGGCATCCAGGGCGATCTGCAAAATTTCAGTGAAATTATCCAGATCGATACCGCCGGTGGGCTCCAGCCAGAAGTCATGACGGGCGCAAGCCTGGGCGACTGCAATGTATTCCTCACGGCACTTCAGGCCACCCATTGGGAAGTATTTAATCGAGCTCCCCCCCATGTCTTTGAGCAACGCAATCGCGGTTTCTACCGGCACAATGCCGTCTGGCGTCTGGCTGCTCAGCGGACCGGTGGAGATTTTCACCCTGCCCGGAGTGCCGGTTGGCGAGACCAGACCGTTGACCACCGTCTCCTGCTGACCCAGCAGCGCGCGACTGGTCGCCACGCCGGTAAAGACCTGATTAACATGCTGTGGCTGCACCTGACGGGAGATTTCACTGACCATCGCCGACTGGTTTGGATCGCCCGCCCCCAGCCCCACGGAGAGGGCATTGTCGATAAGCGCTGCGTATTCACGCATATCCGCGACCGCGCTTGCGACATCCGGGTAATTTTTTGACAACACACCGACCAGCACGTGTCCTTCCGCCGCCGCGTAAATATCCCGGGCATTTTCTTTGGAGCCCGCCAGCACGTTCAGGCAGACGCGGTCGCGATAAAAGTTAGGGGTCAGTTTCATGCTTTTTTCTCCTGCGAAATCACTTCACCAATTCGACGGGCCACAATCTCCAGTTGCGCGCGATCCACGCTGCGCACATCGGCTTCGATAATGCCTTCGTTAGCTTTGTAACCACGGAAGTAAATCGCGTACTCTCCCTGCTTGAGCGCGTCGACCAGTTCACCTGTGGCGATGCCGGTTGCCGCTTCGTCAAACTTAATTTCCGTGCGCGCGATGTCGCGCCCTGCGCTGTCCCACACCACGCGGGCGCTTACGCCGTGAAGCTGGTTTAACGCATTAATGAACGGCGTCATTTTCTCGACCATCTCCGCGCCGCTCTCTTTCTGCGCGTTCAGATACAGTTCGATGGCGCAGGTCAGGCCAAGAATCCCCTCTTTACCCACCTTCATCGCCCGGCCAATCCCCGCGGTCTGGCGCTTCACCCACTCAACGTATTGGGTTTTGCCAATCACCAGGCCGCTGGTTGGCCCTTCAATCGCTTTCGCACCGCTATAAATCACCAGATCCGCACCAACCCGGTAGTAGCACTGCAAATCCTCTTCCGCCGCCGCATCCACGATTAGCGGCAGATTATGCGTACGCGCCACCACCGCAGCCTGTTCCACGCTGAGCATACTTTTCTGGACGCAGTGGTGAGATTTGATATACAGAATGGCCGCCGTGCGTGGCGTAATGGCCGCCGCCAGCTGAGTGGCGGAACATTCGTTGGCATAACCCGCTTCCACGAGCTTGCCGCCGCCGAGCGCCACCATGGTGCCAACCGGAGCGCCAAAGTTGACGTTGTGGCCTCTGGGCAGCACGATTTCGTTGTTCTCGATCGGCGCGACGTGCAGGTTCTCCAGCAGCCAGTTGCTGTCCTTAACCAGCACTCCAGCCACTGACAGGGCGATTCCGGCCGAAGCGCAGGAGACGACGGTTGCCCCTTCCACCTCCAGCAATTTCGCAATGTAGTCACCGGTCTTATTGACCAGGTCTTTCATCTCAAAATATTGATTCATCCCCGCCATTGCGGCCTCAACCACTTCTGGTCGTGGCGTAGAAACGCCGAGCGCCGTCATGCGGCCTGAGGTGTTAATCACCTGTTTTAAATTGTATTTCTCAAAAATCGAAGGCATGTTCCGCGCTCCCTTGTTCGGTCATATAGCCCTTGCCCGCACGTATTGCGGCAAGCGGCACCAGCAGTTGTTCAGCCTGCAGGCTGTCGTTTTCTGCATCTACCAGCACGGTTGGCTGGCGCTTAAGCGTAAAGAGGGTTAAATCGGCATCCAGACCAACCTGCAGCCGCCCTTTCTGTTTCAGGCGCAGACCATCGGCGGCATTGGCAGTAACGCACTCAATGACCTGCGGGAGCGACATCCCAATGGCGAGAAATTTCGACATCACATTCGCCAGGGAATACACCGGGCCGCTGATACGGTTGCGACAATAAATATCGGAGCTGATGGTGTGCGGCAAAATGCCCAGACCGATAGCGCGTTTTGCCACCGCAAAGCTCAGGCTGGCGGTGCCATGCCCAACGTCCAGACGCACACCGCGTGAAATCGCCCGCGTCACTGACGCCCGCAGCTCGCCTTGCGGCGTCAGAATGCGGTTCGGCTTACCGTTGTAGCAGTGGGTAATGATGTCGCCCGCGGTCAGGCGTTCGGCGATCTCATCCAGATCCGGCGGATTGTTGCCGATGTGCGCCATCAGCGGCAGGTCACCGTTCTGCGCTTGCATCGCTTTGGCGCGCTCCAGCGGCGTAATGCCGTTTTCACCGACCACGCTGCTGCTCATGCGCGCCTTCAGGCCGACGATAAAATCAGGATGGCGCTTCACCGCCTGTCGCACCGCATCGGCGTCAATGTTGGCCATATTAGCCAGCTCGTTCTGGGCGATAAGCCCAACGCGGGAGATATTCAGCAGCGCATACACTTCGGTGGTCGCTTCCCGGGTCAGGGTATAAAAATCATCGATATCATCCGCCCCGGTACTACCCGCATCCACCACCGTGGTAACGCCGGTAGCTATACCGACGCTGTCCGGCTGGTCGTGATAAATCGGGGATTTCGGATAGCAGTGAACGTGGGAATCAATCCAACCTGCGCTGACGTAGTACTCGCCGCCAAGTTCGATGGTTTTCAGCGCCGGGCCATCAACGTCGCCCAACGCCGCAATTTTGCCGTCTTTGAGCGCAATATCGCTCACCGTATCGTCAACGAGGCGCGCACGGCGCAGGAGTAAATCAAACATCGCTCTCTCCTTTGCCGGATGGCGGCGCAACCGCCTCATCCGGCCTACAAATCAACAGTTAGCTAATGGCAATCGGGAAGATGGACCCGAGGATCATCGCCCCAAGGATCGCCCCGCCGGTGATCGGTTTCTGCCACAGGTAAAACAGCAGCGCGCCCGCCAGTGAACCGATGCCGATAGGGATAGACGCCGTCATCGCGCTGAGGATAATCAATGGTCCGAGGAAGCGGCCGGAGGCGTTACCGGCCCCCATCATGACATCCGCACCGTAGGTCGAGTCGCTCTGATTGATGGTGAACTTACGCGCCAGAATAATGATGTAGCCAATCGCCAGACCAATCACCAGACCGGTGACCAGCGACGCTGCGAAGTTGGCAACCGGGAAGATAATACCTGCGCCCAACAGCAGCGCCGGAACACCTAACCCGACCCCGGTCTGAATCGCCCCGCCAATATCCAGAATCCCCACCAGCGAACCTTCAATGATGCGGGCAAACAGGAAGCTTGCACCAAATGCCGCCACCGCCCCGTAGGAGCCGGTGTCCATTCCCGCCTTCAGCATCGCCACAAAAGCGACTTCGTTAAATGCGCCAATACCGTACAGGTAGTACATGTGCGTTCCGGCAAATACGCCAGAGGAGAGCAGGCCAACGAAGATCGGGAACGACCAGTCAGCGAACCAAAAACCTTTATTCTGTTCCATGATGGCCTCCGTTATTTGCCGCTGAGCGAGTTGTGGATCAGTTCGAGCCAGTTAGGCACGGTCAGATGGAAGGATTCGATCATCTTCATGTCGAAGCCGCGGAAGAAGCCGCTCAGGACAAACAGCGCGACGATAGCCACCATCATCACTTTAGTGACGTGGTTCCAGCCGCTCTCTTCCACGCCTTTACCGATCAGAATGCCAAGGACCAGACCCGGAACGGCGTTGCCCATAATCAGCTGCGCCGCGCCGCCAAAGACGGTGGCCCAGAAGCCTGATTTTTTACCGGCATCGATCGCCGCCAGCCAGAAGATTACTGGCATTACGGTGTTAACCAGCAGGTTAGCCGCAGGCACCAGCACCTTGACGGCAGTCACCTGCAACGCTTCCGGTACGGATGACGCCGTGAGGTTCAGGAAGGTCACGACGATCATCCCGATAACGCCGCAGGCAATCGCCATGCGCTTGGGATCGTGCAGCGTTTCACCGACGTTGCGGTTTTTAACCATCAGCGCAGCAGCGCCCCAGTTGGGGATGATGCGATGGTCGACGTCCTGAGTGAACGCCCCCGCCGCAACGGAGGAAGCCCAGGCGTTAAAGAAGAAGCCCAGGCCGAACGAGAAGTGAGAAGCCGGATCCCCTTCGCAGGAATTCAGTTCTCCCAGAGTACGAAACGCGCCCATCCCTTGAGTGGTAGGCGCATGAAACATGCGTGCAGCCCCAGCGCCGACACCGACGCCAACCAGGCCGCCGATGATGAGCGATTTTATTAATATTATCAGGAACATAATTATGCCTTTTAATAAAGAATCAGCGTTGCGTAACGAAATCCACCTTGTCGAGATTGATGGCAGTCACGTTGACGGTCACGTCCAGCTCCACGCTGAAGGTGCGTCTTTCCCGGCGCAAAAAGAGGAATAAAAATGCCTCTTTGCGCACCGATTCACGCGCTTGAACAACCTGCACATCCTGTGGCTCAATACGCAGTAAGATATGCGGCGACGCTTTCATCACCGCAGCCTGAACGTGGTTCAGGGCATCGGCAAAGGCGCGCGCTTTGGCCTCGCCCTTGCCAGTGACTCTCACCGTGGTGGTGAATTGTTCTTTCATGCTTAAGCGCCGTGTTTCTTTTGCCACGCCTGTACCAGGCGCTCACCGAGTTCTTCTTTGTCCATAAAACCGAACCCCAGCACGTTGCAACCTTCGTTGATGGCCGTGACCCCTTCATCAACCGAGCGCATGCCGTATTTCGCCTTGTAGCCGTATTTGGTCTGCGCGGTAATCGCACCCGCGCCGCCACTGCCGCAAAACGAGATGCCAAAGGTGGCGTTTTCCGCTTTCATCACGTCACCCAGCTTCATATCTGCCGCAACGCCCGGCACCACAACCGCACGGCCGCCCGCTTTCTCAACGCCTGCCGCCACTTTCTGGCCTTTACCCAGACGATCGCCAATCACTACGGTAATCTGTTCCATCTTTTGCTCCTTAAAGGTTGTCTTTCGCGACTTCGAAGTGCACCGACAGCAGCCAGGCCTCTTCCTCAGGAAGATTGCCAAACTCAGCGACCACGTCACGGGCAAGCGCCATTGATTCGGCAGAAATTTCATCAAACAAGCTGGCATCGACTTCTGGTAAGGGTTCACCCGTTACCGAGCGGTGCGCCATGGCGCGAACATGCGACGTCAGCATCTGTTCCTGTACAGCGTTGGGAATAATGTGGCGTTCACGCAGCAAGGCATACACCTGCGCCAGCATGCGGTCGGCCAGTTCCACCGATTCCCCCATATCATTCATTACAGCTCCGTTATTCACTCGTCTTACCCCACTAGTGGCTCTGAGGGTAACTTAGCGGCGGGGGTTAAAAGTTTGTAGCGAGTTGTTTTCCACTTCGAAGTGGAAAGGGGCGCAGCGATAGTGATCTGTGCCGCAAAAAGGGCCGGGACCACGATTAATCACTGGAAGAATGTGATTGAGATCGCAAGAGTGAGCAGCAAAATGGAAGGAAATGCGAACAATGAATGGACGATAAAAATGAAAAAATGTGATGGGGATAGCGTTTACTTATGGGATGCAGGGGCGCAACGTCTTATCCGGCCTACGGTTATGCAGGCCGGATAGAGTAGATTAGCGGAACTTCTTGTGGTTTTCGTTGCGCGTTTTTTTCAGGTCTTCCGCAACGGCTTTCGCCTCTTTGACTTTACCTTCGTTCGCCAGTTTAAGCGCGCCGTCAATCTGACCGATCAGCGTGTCAAAGCCGTGGCGGAAATCTTTCATCTCCGCACTGTCCGGGGATTTGCTCTCCAGCTTCGGCGGCGTTCCCTTTTGAGCATCCAGCGCGGCTGCACGCATTTTGGTCAACGCGTCTTTCAGTTCAGTCGCATTGTCCGTTTTTTCGACGATCTTCAGGTTGTCGTTGAGGATCCCCATGTCATCTTCGAGATCGGCTGCAAACGCAGAAGAACCAAGAATCAGCGTTGAAGCCGCGACGATCGCTAACAGGTGTTTACGCATTGCTCACTTCCTTTTTTATTATTAAAAAAATTAACGCCTTAACGAGTATCATTGCCCGGCGATTTTCATCTCCGGTAACAATACCGAACCACACTGAATATTACTGCGCGTTTCAATATCGTTGCCTACGGTCACAATATTGCGCCACATCTCTTTTAAGTTCCCGGCGATGGTAATTTCACTCACCGGATACTGAATTTCGCCGTTTTCGACCCAAAAACCCGCCGCGCCGCGCGAGTAATCGCCAGTAATGCCGCTTACGCCCTGCCCCATCAGCTCGGTAACCACAAGACCTGTGCCCATCTCTTTGAGCAACTGCTCGAAGCTTAGACCCTGTCCTGGAATTCGCCAGTTGTGGATCCCGCCCGCATGACCGGTGCTCTTCAGTCCCAGCTTACGTGCGGAATAGTTGGTCAGCAGCCATTGGGTCAGCACGCCGTCTTTAATAATGTCACGGCGTTCGGTCCGTACGCCTTCGCTGTCGAACGGCGACGACGCCAGCCCTTTCAGCAGGTGCGGATGTTCTTCAATAGTCAGCCATTCCGGCAGAATTTGTTTGCCCAGCGAGTCGAGCAGGAAGGTGGATTTACGGTATACCGAACCACCGGCAATCGCGCCGACCAGATGTCCGAACAGCCCAGTCGCCACTTCGTTGGCAAAAATCACCGGCGCTTTCATGGTGGAAAGTTTACGCGGAGAGAGGCGAGATAAGGTGCGGCGAGCACAGTCTGCCCCCACCCATTCCGGCGTTTGCAGATCGCCCATCGCCCGGCCAATGGTGTAGGCGTAATCACGCTCCATATCGCCATTTTCTTCCGCGATGACGCAGCTGGAAAGAGAATGACGCGTAGAGCAGTAGCCCTGCAGCATCCCGTGACTGTTACCAAACACTTTGATGCCGTAGTGGCTATTAAAACTGCCGCCTTCGGTATTGGTGATACGCTTATCGGCCTGCAGCGCCGCCTGTTCAGCGCGGGCTGCCAGTTCGATAGCTTCGTCAGGGGAAACTTCCGCCGGGTGGAACAGATCCAAATCGGGCGCATCAAAGGCCAGCAGTTCTTTATCTGCCACGCCCGCGCACGGGTCCGGTGAGGTGTAACGTGCAATATCCAGCGCGGCCTGCACGGTACGTGCAATCGCCTGCGGGCTTAAATCGGTGGACGATGCGCTGCCCTTACGATTTTGGTGATAAACCGTAATCCCCAGCGCGCCATCGCTATTGAATTCTACGTTCTCCACTTCACCATAACGGGTGCTGACGCTAATACCCGTGGTCTTGCTCACAGCGACTTCCGCGCCATCCGACTTACCTGACGCTAATTCCAGTGCCGTCGAGACCGCTTCTTCCAGAATCTTACGCTGCGCTTCAACTTGTGAGATTACTTTCATCGCAAATGCCATAATGTAGAGAGAGTTTCTCTGAAGTCTAACAGAGAACCGTTTTTCAGTGCGCATCTTAACTGGTAACATTAGCCTCTTTTTTTTAAGGAGCCTGACATGACTAAGCAGCCCGAAGACTGGCTCGACGACGTTCCCGGTGATGACATCGAAGACGAAGACGATGAAATTATCTGGGTCAGTAAAAGTGAAATAAAACGTGACGCCGAGGAGTTAAAACACCTGGGTGTGGAACTGGTAAAACTGGGGAAAAACGCGCTGGATAAGATCCCGCTCGACGCGGATTTACGTGCCGCGATTGAGTTGGCCCAGCGTATTAAGATGGAAGGTCGCCGCCGCCAGCTGCAGCTGATTGGCAAAATGTTGCGCCAGCGCGATGTTGATCCTATCCGTCAGGCGCTGGACAAGCTGAAAAACCGTCACAACCAACAGGTTGTACTGTTTCACAAGCTTGAGCAACTGCGCGATCGCCTGATCGCCGAAGGTGATGATGCGGTAGCGGAAGTGCTGAACCTGTGGCCAAACGCCGATCGCCAGCAGCTTCGTTCTCTGGTTCGCAATGCGAAGAAAGAGCAAGAAGGCAACAAGCCGCCGAAATCAGCACGTCAGATTTTCCAGTATCTGCGTGAACTGGCGGAAAACGAAATCTAATCTCTTCGTCTGCAGAAAGTGCCGGATGATGTAAATACTTCATCCGGCCTGGATTCTGTGCTCTTACTGCTGGGGCTGCATTTCGCCCATAGCGTTCTCTGACTGGCTCTCTTCATGCAGATACTGCTTATCTAAAATCTTCACGAACGGTGTATAAATCGCGGTGGCGATAACCAGATTCACGGCCTGTAAAACAATGCCTGAAATCCCGGTGGTGAGGAAACCAGAAATAAAGATCGGCGTTGTCCATGGAATGGAGATACCAGAGGTGGGGGGAACCCAGCCGAATGCGATAACCACATAAGTAACCGTACACAGCACCATTGGGGTAATGATAAACGGGATAAGCATCAGCGGATTAAGCACGATTGGCAAACCAAAAATAACCGGCTCATTAATGTTAAAAATTGCCGCCGGTGCCGCCAGCCGTGAGAGCTGCTTTAATCGCGTACTTTTGGCAACCATAAAGATGCTAATCAACAGTGCCCCGGTAAAACCCGTACCGCCGGCAATCAAATAGACATCCCTGAACTGCTGAGTAATGATGTTGGTCGCTACCAGCCCGGCCTGAGTTTGCGCCAGGTTCTGCGCACTGAGCGTTTGCCAGATAGGCCCCATTACGGATGTCATGATAGAGTCGCCATGGATCCCAAAGAACCAGAAGAAACTGATCATCATCTCAGCAATCAGTTGCGATAAGAGGGAATTCCCCAGATACAGCAACGGCTGTTGCAGCATGACGCTGATAAATTTCCCCGGCGTACCAAAAGGCGTGTTCTCAAACAGTACCTTGACGATAATCCAGAACAGTAGCACTAAGAAGATAGGTACCAGCGATTTAAACGACCTGGCAATCTCTGGCGGGACACTCGCAGGCATCTTGATGGTGAAAGCCCTGTTTTCCAGAAACTGAACCACCTTGATGGTGACCACAGTAACGATAATCCCTAAGAACATCGATTCAGAGCTAAAGTCGAGCAGCGCGTAAGCATCGGCGACGATTTCTCCCGATCCTGTCGTAATATGACCAGGCGACATTAAGAAGAAGATCGCCACCGGTAAAATAGCGGAACTTTGGCTGAGATTAAGCTTTTCAACTAACTCCTTTGAGAAGGTGATAATCACCAGCAGCGTCATTAATCCGTAGCTGGCGTTAATCCCGTAATTGAGCTTATCCAGCACGCCGTCCCCTAACAGCGAACTCATAAACTCGTGATAGCCGTTAACAGGAAAGTTGGTTAACAATACGAAAAATGAACCGACAATCAAAAAGGGAATCAGGGCAATAAACGCATTTTTTAGTGCGGTCAGGTAGATGTTTGACGAGATTTTCTCGGCCAGTGGCAACATCTTTTGTTCGAGTAGAGAGGTTATGCTCATGCCCGCTTACCCTATAAGGTTTTTTGTCACGTAATAATTAACCTGCGGGAACTGCTTGATATAGATGGCAGGAACCTGAGTGTGGTGCGCATCGCCGTTAACAATCTCCTGATAAATATCTTTTTTCGCATCGTGGTTGATGATAACAATCACCTTTCCAGCCTTGATGATTTTATTCATCCCGACGGTAATACCCTCGGTGAGGGTGACATCTCCGGAGAAGTATTTATGGCTGGCGACGTTAATTGTTACGTCATCCAGTTGAGTTTGTAGATAATCCTCATCAAACGGCACGCCCGGCTCGTTTAAGCCGATATGCCCGTTCATTCCCACGCCCAGAATTACATAGTCAAACTCTTCACCGTTGAGCGCGGTTTGGTAATGGGCAATATTTTGTGCCGTAGAGGCAAACGGATTGAAATGGACTAACCGCACCGGATAGGCACATTTGTGCACAAAGTCCTGATTAATCATGTTCAGACAACTGCCATCTGATTCGCTGGGCACGTTGACCCACTCATCCAGCGCAAAGAAGGTAAGGCGTTCGGCAAACGGTGTCGCTGCCAGTGCTTCGTAAATCCAGTGAGGCGTGCTACCGGAGGGGATCAGCACGCGAGAATGTGGTTTGAGCGCGGATAGCTCACTAACGACCTGTTCAGCCAGCGCGGCATTGGTATCAAACGTTGTACATTTCATCCGTTTCTTCTCGCTATTAAAGTGATTCAATCTTTTTGGCGAATAAAGGAAGATACTTTTTATTGGCCAGCAGCATCTCTTTGACTAACGCCACACCCGAAGTATCGCTTGAGCATAATGGGTTGAAAATAAAGGCTGAAATAAGCGCTTGATAATCGCCGGTGGCGGCGGCTTTAACGATCTGCGATTCATAGTCTTTCATCATGGAAACAATCCCTTTCGCAGGAGATGGGATCTCGCCAGTACATATCGGAATCGGGCCATTACGGGTAAGCACACAGTTCACTTCAACTACCGCCTCTTCCGGTAAATTAGTGATAGCACCGCCGTTACGAACGTTGACGGTTTGAATGCTCTTATCGTCGAGGTAAATAGCGCGAATAACGTTCAGCGCGGCGGTGGAATAAAGCGCACCGCCGCGGGCTTCCAGCTCTTTAGGCTTATCCTGAAGCGTAACGTCGCTGTATTTTTTAAACAGTTCGGCTTCGATATTTTTGACGATCTCACCCCGTGATTGCTCGGCTGCTTCCTGCTCGGCCAGCATTTCAGTCGTCTTGAGGTAGTATTTTAAATAGGAAGAGGGGATCAGATTGGTGGCGGCCAGCAGCTCTTTATTAAACTGCTCATTGCTGATGTTTTTAAAGCTCAGTGCATCAACGTCGGCGGCGTTGATTATCTCGATGGCTTCGCGGGTACGGTCGACGCCGTTATGCAAAATTTTGGTAATAAAGTTCATATGGTTGGAGCCTTTGAACTCGACGTATAAATCCTCTACGTTGGCATTCAGCAGCCCGGCCACCTGATGGGTCATATTGACAGGACCATTGCACAGGCCGATGACTCGATTGTTGTTGCTGTATTTGAGTACCGCTTCTGTCACCATGGAAGCTGGATTGGTGAAGTTAATCAGCCAGGCGTTTGGACAAATCGCCTTCATTTCATTCGCTATTTCAATGATGACCGGAATGGTGCGCAGAGCTTTGAACATCCCGCCCGCACCGTTGGTTTCCTGGCCAATAAAACCGTATGACTTCGGCAGTTTTTCATCAACGATTCGGGCATCGATACCACCGACGCGCAGTTGAGTCACCACGAAGTCGGCACCCAGCAGCGCTGTTTTGCGGTCAAAAGTTTGGATGACATCAATTGGTAAATTTGCTTTGGCAAGCATTCTTTTGGTGAGATCGAAAATGATGTTCATTTTCTCTTTACCCATTTCAACGTCGACAAAAGCGATGTAAGAGATGGGAAGCTGGTGGTAGTTTTTAATTACCCCTTCAATCAGTTCTGGCGTATAGCTGCTACCCGCGCCAATCACCACTAGTTTTAGTTTTTTCATTAGTCTTCTACTTTTGAATTAAATTTCAACGACACTTTTCTGACATTGGATAAATGGAAAAGCATAATATCTACGATGGCTATCTGTATCGGATAGCTTATATTTTCGAAAGCAGTATCTTTAATAATGGCGTTTTTGTAGATCAAGACTGCATCGGCCTTAAGCGCCAGCGTAGAGTTTTCCCGGCTGGTAATCGCGGCCACCTTGATGCCGTTTTTTCTGGCATTAAAAATTATCTCTTCCAGCATTTCTGACTCACCGCTGTTGGAAACAATCAGCATACAATCGTTAGCGGTCAGAAAGCGGCTGCGGACATTACAGTTGGTGTAGTCGGTTTCATTGAGGATATTAAAGCCCAGCACCATCAAATTATAGCTAACATAGTTCGCCACGCTATCTGATGTACCGTATCCCCAGGTGATAATCGTATTGCAGTCGGACAAAAAATCACAAAAGACTTTGACTTTATTCTCAGACACTCTGGTTAAAGCATCCTGCATTTCTTGTATATATTCGCTAACAAACGCGTTATGGTGCTGCGAGTTTTGCGATCTGGAGAATACGTCCCGAATGTTGACCTTAAACTCCTGGAAATTATTAAAGCCTAATTTCTTTACCAACTTAGAAATAGATGGCGCGGTAGTATAAACGCGATCTGCCAGTTCATGAATTTTCATTTTATAAACATCAGCAGGGTTCTCCTGACAGAATTTATAAACTCGCAGTTCATTATTGGTTAAATTTTTTCGCATGGAGCGCACCTTTTATTATGTGGCACTTGCGCCACATTGGCTCTCGAGGGGATATTAGCAAGGGAAAAGCGGAAATAGATTTTATGATTTAGAAATTAATTTCTGCGATCTGAGTTATAAATTTCCATATGGAGGCTTCCCATTCCGTTGAGAAGTATGGCGTAACCAGAAGGCCGGATGGCAACGGAGATCGTGCTCCTGAGAAAGTGCCGGATAACGGTGTAAACACCTTATCCGGCCCACAACGGTTCGTAGGCCCGGTAAGCGTAGCGCCACCGGGCATTTTTTTACTCTTCTTCTGCCTGGGCTTTCTTCGCCAGGCCATCCAGCAGTTTTTGATGGATGCCACCAAACCCGCCGTTACTCATCACCAGGATGTGATCGCCAGGCTGTGCAGTTTTCACCACCATATCTGCCAGCGCATCCACATCGCCGCTCCAGTGCGCAGGCTGAACGCAGGCTTCAGCGACTTCTGCTACCTGCCACGGAATATGCGGGGGTTGCAGCAGGAACACTTCGTCCGCACGCCCTAACGACGGCGCCAGGTCATCTTTGCACAGGCCCATTTTCATGGTGTTCGAGCGTGGTTCCAGCACCGCGATGATGCGCGCCGTGCCACCTACTTTACCGCGCAGCGCCGCAAGCGTTGCCAGAATGGCCGTTGGGTGATGGGCGAAATCGTCATACACCGTCACGCCATTGGCTTCGCCGCGCAGCTCAAGACGACGACGGGCGTTGATAAACGAGCCCAGCGCATTGGCTGCATCCGCAGGCACGACGCCAACATGGCGCGCGGCAGCAATCGCCATCAGACCGTTGTGCATGTTGTGCTCGCCTACCAGGCCCCACTTCACCACGCCAACATTTTCACCGTCCAGCCACACTTCCCATTCGGATGCATCAGTGGTCAGCTTTTTCGCCTGCCAGTGACCTTGTTCGCCAACCAGCTCTTGTTCACTCCAGCAGCCCATCGCCATCGTCTGTTTCAGATTGATGTCGTTTTCCGGGTAGATAATGCGTCCCTGGCCCGGCACGATACGCACCAGATGGTGGAACTGTTTCTGGATCGCTTTCAGATCGTCAAAGATATCCGCGTGATCGAACTCAAGGTTGTTGAGGATCAGCGTACGCGGGCAGTAATGTACGAATTTAGAACGCTTATCGAAGAAGGCGCAATCGTACTCATCCGCTTCAATCACGAAGAAGTCGCTCTCACCCAGGCGCGCGGAAACCTCAAAGTTACCCGGTACGCCGCCGATCACAAAGCCAGGCTTATAGCCGCAGGCTTCGAGGATCCAGGTCGCCATTCCGGCGGTGGTGGTTTTGCCGTGCGTCCCCGCAACCGCCAGTACCCAACGATCGCGCAGCACAAAGTCATGCAGCCACTGCGGGCCGGACATGTACGGAATGTTCTTTTCCAGCACCGCTTCCACACACGGATTACCCCGGGTCATGGCATTGCCAATGATCACCAGGTCCGGCAGCGGATCGAGCTGGCTGGCATCGTAACCCTGAATCAGATCAATGCCTTGCTTCTCAAGTAAGGTACTCATCGGCGGATACACATTGGCGTCCGAACCGGTTACTTCATGACCGAGTGAGCGCGCCAGCATCGCCAGACCGCCCATGAAAGTGCCACAAATTCCCAAAATATGAATGCGCATACGTCACTATCCTTTTTTAATCTGGGGGCCATTTTACGCACATGTCCGGCAAGTGAGAAACGCATTTCAGGATATTCCGTAGTTTGCTGGCGCGATTCACCTAAGCGCGACAATGGAAATATTTGTTAATATTGTTGCGGTCGCTTTACTCCACATAAATTGCAGGGAAAGTGTTATGAAAACGTTAGGTGAATTTATTGTCGAAAAGCAGCACGAGTTTTCTCATGCTACCGGTGAACTCACTGCTTTGTTGTCGGCAATAAAGCTGGGCGCCAAGATCATCCACCGCGATATCAACAAGGCCGGTCTGGTCGATATCCTGGGTGCCAGCGGTGCTGAGAACGTGCAGGGAGAGGTTCAGCAAAAACTCGATCTGTTCGCGAACGAAAAACTGAAAGCTGCACTGAAGGCGCGCGACATTGTGGCGGGCATTGCCTCGGAAGAAGAAGATGAAATCGTCGTCTTTGAAGGCTGTGAACACGCAAAATATGTTGTGCTGATGGATCCTCTGGATGGCTCATCCAACATCGATGTTAACGTCTCTGTCGGTACGATTTTCTCTATTTATCGCCGCGTAACCCCAGTCGGCACGCCGGTCACGGAAGAGGATTTCCTGCAACCAGGCAACAAGCAGGTTGCTGCGGGCTACGTTGTTTATGGTTCTTCCACCATGCTGGTGTATACCACCGGCTGTGGCGTACACGCCTTCACCTACGATCCTTCTCTGGGCGTATTCTGCCTCAGCCAGGAACGTATGCGCTTCCCGGCGAAAGGCAGCACGTACTCCATTAACGAAGGCAACTACATTAAATTCCCGAACGGCGTGAAGAAGTACATTAAATTCTGCCAGGAAGAAGATAAGTCAACTCAGCGCCCGTACACCTCGCGCTACATTGGCTCTCTGGTTGCGGATTTCCATCGTAATCTGCTCAAAGGCGGGATCTACCTGTACCCAAGCACAGCCAGCCACCCGCAAGGGAAGCTGCGTCTGCTGTACGAATGCAATCCGATGGCCTTCCTGGCCGAGCAGGCGGGCGGCAAAGCGAGCGATGGTAAGGATCGCATTCTGGATATCACCCCGGAAAGCCTGCACCAGCGTCGCTCCTTCTTCGTAGGTAACGACCATATGGTTGAAGATGTAGAACGCTTTATCCGCGAATTCCCGGACGCGTAATACGCTTTGCCGGATGAGACGTGTTAACGCCATCATCCGGCAAATTTATCCCCTACGCCGTTTGTACTTTAAACGCCGCCATTGCTTCGAGCAGCGCATGTGACTGCTCTTCCAGCGAGCGGGTAGCCGCTGAAGATTGCTGTACCAGCGCCGCATTTTGCTGCGCCGTTTCATCCATCTGAATCACCGCGATATTCACCTGCTCAATGCCGCGACTCTGTTCCTGCGACGCGCTGGCAATTTCACGCATCAGTTTGGTCATGCGCATCACTTCATTGGCAATCTCATCCATGGTTTCGCCCGCCTGCTGCGCCAGCTCGCTGCCTTCTCCCACATGGGTGTGTGAATCGCTGATTAACGTGCGGATCTCTTTTGCCGCCTCGGCGCTGCGGCTGGCCAGATTACGCACTTCACCCGCAACGACCGCAAAGCCCCGCCCTTGCTCACCGGCACGTGCCGCTTCAACAGAAGCATTGAGCGCAAGGATATTAGTCTGGAAAGCAATACCGTCGATTACGCTGAGGATGTCGGCGATTCGGCTGGAACTGCCGGAAATATCGCGCATTTTCTCAATCACATAGCACACCATCTCACTGCCGCGATCGGCGGTATCCGACACCGATTTTGCCAACTGGTGTGCCTGTTCCGCGTTTTGCGCATTCTGTTTCACGGTCGCCGTGAGTTCTTCCATACTGGCGGCGGTCTGCTCCAGCGAAGTGGCTGTCGATTCAGTACGTTGCGCCAGATGCTGGTTCCCGGCCGTCAGCTCACGGCTACCAATATCAATTTGTAAACTGGCATCACGGACACGCTGTACCGAGTCGCCCAGCGCATGGCGCATTTCATCCATTGCCGCGTTCAGACGGTTGAATTCGGCGCTGGCCGACAGCGAGGTAACCGGCGACAAATCCCCCGTCGCCAGGCGTTCCAGTTGCTCAACCATATTATCCAGCGGCTTGAGAAACTTATTTCGCAGCATGAACCAAATCACCGCCAGCAATGCGAGGGCAGCCAACATCGAGGCGCTCATAATACCGTGGTAAATCAACGAAGTAATGATACGGGTAGAGGCATACAGCCCCATACCGCCGGTCAGCAACAGAAGGAACGTTAGCAGAGACAATAACACCAACAAACTTGATCGAATTGAAAGGGATTTTGGCATCGTTATATTTCCGGTTGTAGGGTTAAAACAGACCTGTACAGAACCTATCGACTACAACCGGAAAAAGTTTAGGTATTTAAATGTTTATTGAAAAATCAGGATGTTACTTTGGTGTTGCCGCCGTCCCCACTCGGGTTACTGGCGAGCTTTGACGATTTTCCCAAAGTACCGTCAGACCGCGCTGTAAGGCAATAAAAATAAACAATAAAATGCCAATCGCGATCTTCGTCCACCAGGAACTTAATGTGCCGTCAAAATTAATGTAGGTCTGGATCAACCCCTGAATGGCGACACCAAACAACGTTCCTAACACCGTACCGACCCCGCCGCTCAACAGGGTTCCGCCAATCACGACTGAGGCAATCGCATCCAGCTCAACGCCGACGCCCGCCAGCGCATAACCCGCCTGGGTGTAAATTGAAAAGACAATGCCAGCAAGCGTCGCAAGCCCGGTCGACAGCATATAGATACGGATGGTCGTGCTGCGGGTTGAGATCCCCATCAGGTTGGCAGAGGTGGCGTTGCCGCCAATCGCGTAAACCTGATTACCAAAGCGCGTACGGTGCGCCAGGAATATGCCAATGACGACTACCGCCAGCATCAGCAATCCCATTGCACTCAGGCGACCGCCGCCGGGAATTTTCCATGCCAGGCTTGAGAGCATGTCATAAACCGGATGGTTAATTGGGATCGACTCTTCAGACACCAGATAGCTGACGCCGCGCAGGAAGAACATTCCCGCCAGGGTAATAATGAATGCTGGGATCTTCAGCGCATCAATCAGTAACCCCATAAACGCGCCAAACGCGCAGCCCATCAGCAGAATCAGGGGAAACGCCAACAGCGGAGATATACCCCAGTAGCCAATGGCCTTCGCCAGAAATACGCCGGTAAACGCAATCACCGAGCCAACGGACAGGTCGATCCCGCCAGAGAGAATCACGAAGGTCATGCCCACGGCGATGATGCCCAGAAAAGCGTTATCGGTCAGGATATTGCAGATAACTCTGGTTGAAGCAAAAGCCGGAAACTGTGTCAGGCAGTAGAGGTAACCTAGCACAAACACGCCGAGGGTGATCATCAGCGGTAAATTACGTTTTATCATGACCACGCACTCCTTTTATCAGGCTGATAAAGCGTTGTGATTGCACGACCAGCACACACAACACCACCACGGCTTTGACCACTTGATTTAGTTCTGGCGGGAAGCCCGACAGTAAAATCCCGGTGTTCATGCCCTGAATAATCAATGCCCCGACCACCGACAGCAGCAGATTAAAGCGCCCGCCCATCAGCGAGCCACCGCCGATAACTACCGCCAGGATGGCATCCAGTTCCAGCCACAATCCGGCGTTATTGGCATCTGCCCCGCGGATATCCGCCGTGACGATAATGCCAGCGATAGCCGCACACAGACCGCTCAGCACATAGGTAAGCATCACGATAATGCGCGTGTTCACCCCGGCGTTTTTTGCCGCACGAATGTTGATGCCTACCGCTTCAATAAACATCCCCAGCGCCGTTTTACGCGTCAGTAGCCAGAACACCACCAGCGTTAACAGTGCAATGATCACTGGCGTGGGGAACAGTAAGAGCGAGCCGCTGCCAAACCACGACAGTTCGGGCGAATTGAAGGTGACGATCTGCCCGGAGGTGATAAGCTGCGCCACTCCGCGTCCGGCCACCATCAGGATTAGCGTGGCAACGAACGGTTGGATTTTGAGGATTGCCACCAGAATCCCGTTCCATAACCCTGCCAGAATGCCGGAGCCTAAGGCGGCAAGCAGCACCACCGGCAAACTGTGCCCGGCCACCGTCATCGCCGCGGTGGTGGCACCGGCAATAGCCATGACGGCGCCTACGGAAAGGTCGATGCCGCCGGTGGCAATCACCAGCGTCATGCCAATCGCTAACAGCGCCACGGGGGCGGCACGGTTGAGAATATCAATCGGGCTACCGAACAGCCGACCATCTTGCAAAATCACCTGATAAAAGTGCGGCGCGACCAGGCTATCCACCAGCAGCACCAGCAGTAGCGCCACCAGTTGTGGCATGCCCTTTGGCCAGCGGAATCGCCGTTGCGGCGGAGTGGATTGAGGGAGAGATTGAGGCATCACCATAGTCTCCTTAGGCCGCAATGGCGTTCATGATCGCCGGCACGGACAGTTCAGCCAGCGGGATCTCGGCCACCTGTTTGCGATCGCGCATAATAATGACCCGATCGGCATAGCCCACTAACTCTTCCAGTTCGGATGAAATCACCAGCAGCGCCAGACCATCCGCGCACAGCGTTTCGATCAGGCGGATGATCTCGGCATGCGCGCCGACGTCGATCCCACGCGTGGGTTCATCGAGGATCAGGAACTGCGGTTTGGTCAGTAACCAGCGCGAGAGCAATACTTTTTGCTGATTGCCGCCGGAGAGGAATTCGATCGGCTGTTCAGCGTTGGGGGTGCGAATTCCGAGCTGGCGGATAAAACGCTCGGCAATCTCATTTTGTTCTTTCCGCGGAATAGGCCGCAGCCAGCCACGCTGCGCCTGTAATGCCAGAATGATGTTTTCACGCACCGAGGCGGCGGCGATAATGCCATCCGTTTTGCGATCCTCCGGACAGAAGCCGATCCCCAGACACGAAGCCTGATGCGGCGATCGCAAGGTCTGCGCTTTGCCTTTGATCAGCGCACTGCCGCTGTCGGCGGGTTTAATACCGAAGATCACCTCCGCCGTTTCCGTTCGCCCGGATCCCAGCAGTCCAGCGAGACCGACGATCTCACCAGGACGCACCTGAAGATCAAACGGCGCGATGGTGCCTTTCTTGCCAAAGTCGCTAAAGGCCGCCACTGGTTTATCACTCAGCAACGTACGGCCCGCACGCTGTAGCGCATGGGTATCCAGTTCGCGACCCAGCATCATTTTGACCAGTTCGATCTGTGGCAGTTCGCGGGTTTCACGGCAGCCAACGAAGCCGCCGTTACGCAGGACGGTGATGCGATCGCTGACCTGATAGACCTGATCGAGGAAGTGGGTAACGAAGATCAGACTGACGCCCCGATCGCGCAGATGCCGCATCAGGCCGAACAGCATTTCTACCTCCTGGGTATCAAGACTGGCGGTGGGCTCATCGAGGATCAGCACTTTCGCGGAGAGATCGATCGCCCGACAGATGGCGACGATCTGCTGCATCGCCACGGAAAAGCGGTTCAGCGGCTCGCGCACGTCGAGGGAAAAACCGTATGACGCCATCAACTCCGTCGCGCGTTTTTCCATCTGCTTGCGCAGCAGCAGACCAAAACGCCGCGGTTCACGGCCAATAAACAAGTTATCCGCTACCGACATATTGGGCAGCAGATTCACTTCCTGATACACGGTACCGATCCCCAACTGCTGGGCATGGGCGGTATTTTTGGGGGAGATAGGCTGGCCTTCGAGCCAGATCGTGCCGCGATCTGCATGGTAAACGCCGGTCAGCGCTTTGATCAGCGTCGATTTACCGGCTCCGTTTTCTCCCAGCAGCGCCATAATCTCACCGCGACGCAAGCTGAAATCCACGTTATCCAGCGCTTTGACGCCGGGAAAGAATTTGCTTAATCCTTCGGTGCGGAGGATTTCCTGATGGGGGTCGGTGGTCATGGCATTCCTCCGGTACGAAATCACGGCCTTTTCGTCGGCCTGATAAGCGCAACGCCATCAGGCCTACGGAAGACCGGCAGCAAAACTAGTAGCCCATGTTTTTCTTCTTCTCTAACTCTTCTTTCGCCGTATCCGGCAGATAGAGGATCGACTTGGTAATGGTCAGCTTCTCAGGCATCGTGCCGTCTTTTTTGAATTTCTCCAGCGCGTCGAATGCCGGACCTGCCATATTCGGCGTCAGCTCGACGCTGGCGTTGGCTTCACCGTCAATCATTGCTTTGTAGATATCCGGAACGCCGTCGATGGAACCGGTCAGAATATCTTTGCCGGGTTTCAGGCCTGCTTCTTTAATCGCCTGGATTGCCCCGATCACCATGTCATCGTTATGGGCGTAAACCATGCAGATGTTCTTGCCATTGTTTTCCGCTTTGATAAAGCTCTCCATCACTTCTTTCCCTTTACTGCGGGTGAAGTCGCCGGACTGTGAGCGGATAATCTTAATGTTTGGCGCGTTGGCGATGGCTTCAGCAAACCCTTTTTTACGATCGATGGCCACGCTGGCCCCGACGGTCCCTTGCAGCTCAACGACGTTACACGGCTTGCCGTTCACTTGTTTAATCAACCAGTCGCCGATCAATTTACCTTCCAGCACGTTGTCGGCGGTGACCGTGGTCATATAGAGAGATTTGTCTTTTACATCGATGGAACGATCGAGCAAAAAGACCGGAATGTCGGCATCTTTAGCTTCTTTTAAAACCGGTTCCCAACCCGTTGCCACGACCGGCGCAATAAAGATGGCGTCAACGCCCTGCGCAACAAATGAGCGAACTGCTTTAATCTGGTTTTCCTGCTTTTGCTGGCCGTCAGCGATTTTCAGCGTAATACCACGCTTTTCAGCCTCGCTTTTCGCAACGTTGGTTTCTGCGGCGCGCCAGCCGGATTCAGAGCCAACTTGCGAAAATCCTACGGTTAAAGGGGCTGCCATTGCCATAGACGACATGGCTGCCGAAACTGCTGTGACTAAAAGTAAGCGCTTCCACATAAGTGCGTCCTCGTAGGGTGATTATTGTTGGTTAATAAACCTTCGCGAAAAAACTATAGACAATTGAGCATGTAACGAATTGCGTTACATCACACTTCAAAAAAGTAAATAAAACGTTAATCACAACTTTGTAATCGCTTTCATCTCGCTATGAAAAATGCGGCTGAAGATATGGATTTTTCTGTCACGGGAGAGGGGTAAAAAGAAGAAAATGAGCGCAGAGAAAGCGAAAACAAGCGGAGACATTCAGCGCGAGTTGGCTATAATACCCGCCACTTGTTTGCCATAGCTTATTTAAAGGAAACAGACATGAGCTTACTCAACGTCCCTGCCGGTAAAGACTTGCCGGAAGATATCTACGTTGTTATCGAGATCCCTGCCAACGCAGATCCGATCAAATACGAAGTTGACAAAGAGAGCGGCGCCCTGTTCGTTGACCGCTTCATGTCCACCGCGATGTTCTATCCGTGCAACTACGGTTACATCAACCACACCCTGTCTCTGGACGGTGACCCGGTAGACGTTCTTGTCCCGACTCCGTACCCGCTGGAGCCAGGTTCAGTGATCCGCTGCCGTCCGGTTGGCGTGCTGAAAATGACTGACGAATCCGGTGAAGATGCGAAACTGGTTGCGGTTCCGCACACTAAGCTGAGCAAAGAATACGATCACATCAAAGATGTGACCGACCTGCCGGAACTGCTGAAAGCGCAGATCACCCACTTCTTCGAACACTACAAAGATCTCGAAGCGGGCAAATGGGTAAAAGTTGACGGTTGGGACAACGCTGAAGCCGCTAAAGCTGAAATCGTTGCTTCTTTCGAGCGCGCGAAGAAGTAAGTTCGCGTTAGCTTAAAACCCTGAACGCCAGTCTCTGGTTAGTAAGGGTTTTTAAATTTCTACGTTCTACCACCTCTCCCCTTCGCTGTTTTCTTTTTGACCTACCAGAATGGGTAGTCACATTTCATTAATCTTAATTGCGAATGATATTAGATCTCATTATCATTCTCATCATGTAAATAAATGTGAATAAAAGTCAATGAACCTCCACAATGTGAAGTCCCTGAAACGCTATTCCTGCGTGGCACTCGCCACAGCGCTGTTATTTACCAGCCTGTCCAGCGTGGCGCAGACGCTACCTGAGAAAGATTTTCTGACCCGCGATGTCGGTAATGGCGTGTATGAACTGGCGGTAGATAGCCAGCAGAATGCGCTTTTTGTCGCCTCGTCGCCGTCGTTTGATAAAGATAAAACCAGCGGGCTTATCTACAAACTCGATCTGGAGAAACTCACGACGACTGAAGTCATCGACACCAGTCGTCGTGCCTTTGCCACCGCGCTGGATGAAGAAAACCAGGTGCTGTATGTCGGCAACACGCTGGAAGGTTCAGTAACGCTAGTCGATACCCGCAGCGGTAAAGAGCTGGCGATACTGCAACTGAGCGAAGCCAAAAACCCGAAAGATATTGTTCATACGCGTGAAA
Organism: Citrobacter sp. XY323; assembly: GCF_025106035.1. Lineage (NCBI taxonomy): Bacteria > Pseudomonadati > Pseudomonadota > Gammaproteobacteria > Enterobacterales > Enterobacteriaceae > Citrobacter > Citrobacter sp. XY323. Next base: position 102,916 of record NZ_JANYUK010000006.1, on the reverse strand, counting down.
TGGTGCTCGATAAACAGCACCACCGTCTGTACGTTTCCGGCGTGGCTGAAAAGGGCATAGTCTGGGTGGTGGACACACAAAAGCGCGAGAAAATCGCCACCCTCGAGAACATGGGCCAGTACCCGACCGGCATGGCCGTGGATGCAAATAAGAACCGCCTGTATGTTGTGAATGGCCGAAACGAGCTTATTACGCTGGACACCACCAACCATCAAATTATTAATCGCTTTACCATTGAGCCAGATAAAAAACATTTTTTCTTGAATATTGCCCTGGATGCAAAAAATAACCGCGCATTCCTGACCGATCCGGATTTAGCGGACGTACTGGTTGTTGATCTTAATACCGGTAAGGTTATTGCACCAATTAAGGTTATTAACTCGCTGACAGTGATATATAACGAAAAACGCCAGGAAGTTTATATCACCCACCGTAATGCTAAACGCATCAGCATTGTGAACAGCAAGACCTATCAGGTAAAACAAAGCATTGAAACCAAGGCATTACCTAACAGTCTGGCGCTCTCGGCTGATGCTAACACCCTGTACGTCAGCGTCAAACAGTCGGAAAAAATGACAGGTGTGAAGCCCGACTACGTGCTGAAAATCGATCTCTCTAAATATTAATAATTAAAAAACTATCTGCACCTTGCAGCTTTTTTGAGCTGCAAGGTGATGTTTTTATTTTTTACTTTTCAGGTGTCTATATTATGAAAACGCGTCAACTTATTACGCTGACAGGGATCGTTGCATTCTCAGGCGGTGTTATTTTCCCCACTCAGGCAGAAGAACTCACCGAGACCTCACGCACTAGCGAAGATGAAATGGTGATCACCGCATCCGGATTCTCGCAGCAAAAACGCGAAGCGCCGGCCACTATTTCAGTTATCGATCGTAACACGCTGGATATTCAGCCGGACCGTAGCATCGGTGAAGCAATTAAAAACCTGCCCGGCGTCTCGGTCACCAACAGCAGCGGCATGAACGCCGGCAGCATTATGATCCGCGGCATGGACCCATCCTATACCGCTTTTATGGTCAACAGCGTCAAACAAAATACCGGTGAATCTCGCCCTTACGGACATGATATTGGTACTGAAGCCAACTTCTTACCGCCAATGGAGGCCATTGAGCGTATCGAAGTTATCCGTGGGCCGATGTCCTCGCTGTACGGTTCAGACGCCATCGGCGGTGTGGTTAACGTCATTACCAAAAAACCGTACGGCGCAAAAGAGTGGACCACGGCAATTGCTGCCAATACCTGGCTGCAGGAGCACCAGTATTTAGGTAATACCAGCCAGATGAATTTGTTTACCATGGGGCCGATTGTGCCCGATGTTCTCGGCCTTAGCGTGGCGGCCGACTGGCTTGACCGTCGCGATGACGATCGCAATAACTATTTTGGCAAACACAATCGTAAATCCGTTGATATGACATTGGGCCTGGCCGCCAGCGAGAATAACCTGTTCGATCTCAACGTGGTCACCGGTGAGCAGGAAAAAAACCGTACCCAGAAACGCGGTGCGCCGTGGTCATGGCTGTTCGATCGTAACGCCGCCACCCTGACGCATACCGGCTGGTATGCAGACGACACCATCGCGACGACCAACTACATAAACTATGAAAAAGGCCGTTCGAAGTACGTTTATGACGGACAGTCCCCGCAGTATGTGCAGATGGAGAACTACGTCGCCAATTCGCAAACCACTTTCACGCTCGACACCCATAAACTGACCGTTGGGGCGAATTTCACGCGCGAAGAGCTGAATGACCGCTTTGATGTGGCCAACAAAACGCTGCCCGGATCTGACCCGGTGACCAAAATCAGCCGTAACGGTTGGGCATTGTTTGCTGAAGACGGCTGGAGCATTGGCGATTTCATCCTGACCACGTCAGCGAGGATGGACCAGGATGACAATTTTGGCACACATATTACGCCGAAAATGTACGGTAACTGGGCCTTTAGCAATGACTGGGCGCTGAAAGGCGGCGTTTCCGCAGGCTATAAAAAACCGGAGCTGCGCGCGACGTCCAGCAACTTCGTAACCCCTTACGGCTCAACCGTACCTTATCCCTTCCTCACCGTTGGTAACGACGACCTGAAACCTGAACAAAGCGTTAACTCTGAACTGGGCCTCTACTGGACGGGAGATGCGCTATCGCTCGACAGCACCGTCTTCTATACGCAGTTCAAAGACAAAATTGCTGAACAAACTATTTGTGAAACCACGTCGACGAACCAGTGCTCCGTCAACGGCTACAACGCGGATTCCGTCAGTAAATACTTCAACGTCAGCGAGGCGGATGTATACGGTATAGAACTGAATGCCGACTGGCAGATTACCGCCGATGTAAAAGCCAACGCTAACTACACCTGGAACCACAGCGAACAAAAAAGCGGCGTTAACAAAGGCTACGCGCTCAACGATTATCCGCGCCATATGGCGAATCTGTCGCTGAACTGGGCGGCAACGCAAAGCCTGGACGTATGGAGTACGGTGAATTATCGCAGCAGTAACCGCAACAGCGGCAATAACTATAAATACGATGACTACACGATGGTGGACGTAGGCGTACGTTATCAGCTCAATAAGCACACGCAACTGATGGCTGGGGTCTACAACGTGCTGGATGAGGATCCGAAACTGACAACCGCGTGGAACGAATCCGCACAGGTGGAAGGACGCCGCTATAACCTCGGCGCGCGCGTGGAGTTTTAAATCCAGAATAAAACAACGCCACCCGAGGGTGGCGTGTTCATATCAGTACTGGTCTCGGTCTAACCAGTTACCGCTTTCAATCAGCGTTAAGCCATCAACCGGACGTTGGTACACGTACATCCATGCACTTCCGTACGGCGTTTGAATTAACTGGCGTGCGTATTCACCGCCGCGGGTACGCAGAGCGTCAAGCTCTGCCAGCGTGGCGTTATCAATACGATAAACTTCCCCGTGTACTGTTCCCTCTCCTGGAACGGCGCCTGGATAGTGGCCCAGGCTATACAACTGGTAGTTGTCGATACTGAAATTTCCCAGCAACAGGGCATTGGTCATCCAGTGGCTGTTGCCTTGTTTGGTTCGTAAACTGCCGTAGACAAATATTCGCATTGCTAAAACTCGAACTGATAGAGCAAATCAAGTGCCTGATCTACGCCAGACACTGCTTCCAGATATAGCTTAGGCATCAGACGATAACGTAGCGTGAGTGTCGCTAAGGAGTCAAATATACCCACACCATATTTCACCTGCAGACCTGGCAGTACGTATCCGCTGACAACCACCTGAGATGAATCACCCACCCCTTGTGTGTCCAGTGCCAGATTGCTTACGCCAAATGTCTCCCCGATTTTACCCACAACCTGACCACTTTGTGCAACCCCCAGACCAATAAGCATTGAAGTCATTGCCGCGCTGTCGCTCTGTTCGCTATCCAGTCCTTGTCCGCGTAGCAGGTAGGAAAGCGCCATTTGCTGCGACATCGCCGGGTCGGAGAAGATTTCCGCCTTCGGTTCATCGGCGGAGCCCGTGACACGAACCCCGGCGATCACGTCGTCTTCGGTGGCTTCCGGGTTACGAATTGCTTCGATGTTGAGTAACGGCTGATCCGGCGGGCCGGAGAACAACAGCTCACCCTTACGCACAATCAGATCCTGACCATAGGCATGGAAACGCCCGCTCGGAATATTAATTTGTCCGTTCAGCCCCAGCCCCTGCTTATCCTGCACCACTTTCAGATCGCCCGTCAGACGCGCTTTCAGACCAAAGGCGTCAATACGCACGTTGTTACCGACGTGAATGTTCAGGTTGCTGTTGATCGGAATACCTGCTGTCTGCGGTTTCTCCGGTTGCAGATTGTTGTTAAGCATGACCATATCGCTGGAAACCCCTACCGCGCTCTCCGGCAGATCGTGTACCACGATACGCGCCCACGGCACATCCACGTTGCCATCAAGGGTAAACAGGCTCGGCGTGGCTTCAAAGACCACGTCCGGCGATACGTCCAGGCGGACCATCGGCGGCACGGTAATACGAACCCTGCTGCCTTTAGCCGCAACGCGCGCCCGCCAGTTGTCTATCTGACTCCAGTCGGCATCGCCGCTCAGGTTAATTTCGCCCTGCTGCGTACGCACCACGCCCGCCAGCGTTGAGCGTGTTCCAGTGAAGTTAACGGCTAACTGGCTTGGCTGCATGTCAAACGGCATAAAGTTACCGTCGATATCCAGACCGCTCAGCTGCAGCTGTCCGAGCAGTTGCGGGCTTTGCACATCGCCGCCCAGACGTAGGTTGGCGTTGATCACCCCTGCCGCTTTTTCACCGCGCGAGAAAATGGGGTTCACCATCGCCAGATTGAAGTTGCGGATGTTGACGTTGCCGCCGAGACTGCGGCGTCCTTGCGGATCCGTCACCTGCACCTGGCCGTCAAACTGCCCGTTGTTGGTCAGGCGAATCAGCCAGCCCAGCTCGGCACGGTTATTGTGCAGGTCGGCGGTCAGATTCAGCGTTTCAAACGCCACAGGGAGCGGCGCATCGTTCACGCTTTGCGTGACCTTCACGTTACGTCCGCTCAGCGTAACCTGCCCCTGCGGCAGCCCCTCTTTGGTGGTGTCCCAGCTAACATCAGCTTTGCCAGTGAAAACGCCGCTGGCCTGGGTTGTATCCGGCATAAACGGTTTTAGCATCGCCAGGTCGAAGCGGTTAAGGTTCACCACCGCGCGTCCTTGTGCACCGGCATCAATGGTTTGCGGTACGCACAGTTCCGCATTCGGGTTGTTCCAGCAGTGTGGCCCAATGCTGATTTTCTGTTCCTGATTGCGATAATCCAGCGCGACAGGGCGGTTAAGGGACCACGGACCGACCGGCGTCTGGAAGCGGGTATCGCTTAACGCACCTTTCCAGCGCTGCTCTTTGCGATCAAAGCTACCTGCCAGGGAGAGCTGCCCGGAGACCGGTTCCCCCTGAATGCGCAGCTGCAGCTCATGCTGCTTTTCGCTACCTTTGGCATTGAGCGTCACCAGGCCAATATTCACGTCAGGCTGTACAATCCGCTCTACGCGAACGTTGAGATTACCAGCGATTTGCTCTGCCGATTTCACGTCGCCTTCGACGCGCACCTGAGCGACGGACAGCTCCTGCCAGCGCAGACCCCGGGCGGTGATATCCGCCAGCAGCTGTGGCGCTTCAACCGTACCGCGAACTTTTACCAGCCCTTTCGCCGTACCGCCCAGTCCCGGCAGCGCGTTATCCAGGCTCGGGGCATCAATCGTCGCGTCGAGATTGAGGTCTTTGACCCCCAGTTCCCCTTTAACATCGGCGCTGTTGCGTCCCAGTTCCAGATGCAGGCCCGGGATCGTCCACTGCAGGTAGCTGTTACCCTTCAGCGAACCGTGCACATTTACCTTGTTCTGCTTCACGTTGCCGGTCAGCTTCAGCTCGGGCACCTCCATCTGCCAGCTTCCGCCGTACAGACTGCCGCGAGTTTTCACCAGGCCATTCAGTTTTGATGGCCACTCCGGGATCGCTTTCGCCGTGTTAATGCCATCCAGCGTTAGCTCCCCGCGCCAGCTGATCGCCTGCTGCCAGTCCACCAGCGCTTTCAGCTCAGTTTTCCCTTCCAGCGCCGCAACGCTGAGTTTGTCGAGATTGATCTGCTGTTCGTTGCCTTTGGCGTCCAGCGTGATGGTAGCCGGAGGAATATCCTGACCTTTCACAGCGGTACGCATCGACAGCGTATAGTCGGTCATCTTACCGGTCAGTTTGAGCTTGATGTCATCAGCCTGGAACTGCTTGTCGCCAGTAAACGGCCAGTAAACCTGCTTACTCACCACCTCAAGGTTGAGCGGCAATCCGGCTTCCGCCAGACGCGCCTGCGCCCGCAGGTCCATATCCACCGGACCAGACAGATTTACGCCGACTTCCAGCTGTTCACGCAGCGCGCCGCCGACCTTCAGCTTCACCTTTTCGCCTTTTAACGGGTCGACGTTGAGCGTGCTGTTTAAAGTAATATCGACCGGCCACGTGTCGGTCAGTTGCGCCGTGCCGCTGGCTTTTACCGTCCCCTGATTCGAGTCGATATCCAGTGCATCGAGTTTCATGTTGCCGTCAATGCTGCTCACTTTCAGCAGCATGTTATGTACCGTTAAATCCGTATCCCCGGTCACGCGCAGCTGCTCGCCGCGAAACGCTTCAATGTTGAGATTGAGCGGCAGATGGACATCGGTCATTTCCGGCAGCACCGGCTTTGAGAACAGATCTTTTAGCGTTTCGCCGAGCGGTTTTTCATCCGGTTGCGGATTTTGAATCTTTGGTTCGACAACCTCTTCCTGCGCCACTTCCGCCACTTTAGGCAGGGCAATCAGCAGCCCCTGTAATGACGTTGGCTTTAGGGTTAGCGTTTTTTCCTGCCAGTTCAGGCCGGAGGTAAATTCCAGCACCGAAACCGTGGTGTCATCGATTTTGATATTGATGTTGTTCAGCGCCACGCGCGAAAGCGTGATTGGGTAAGGTGTGGAAAGGTTAAGCGGACCGCTCTCTTCCTCTTCAACCGGCGCTGATGGCGGCATCTTTTTGCTGTCGATCGCCACGTTGATATTTTTCAGCGACAGATCGTTGACGCACAGGCTGCTGTCCCACAGGCAGTTAAGCCCCACGGCCAGATGCACTTCGCCAGCATTCACCGCCACGCCAGGTTGGTCATAACGAATATTTTTGAGCGATAAATCCCGCCAGCCGCCGGTGACCTGACCAATCTCCAGCCCCGGAACCCAACGATTCGCCGCTTTGAAGATCAGATGCAGGCCCGAAGTGGTGCCGACGAGGAACGCCACCGTGCCTAACAACAGCAGGATAAAAATCAGCACGCCGAGGCTTATCTTCTTCCATAAACTCATAATTCAGGCCCCAGACCGATGTAAAACTGTAAACCATGTTCATCTTTGTCGCCCACAGGGACAGCAAAGTCGAGCTTGATGGGTCCCACTGGCGATTGCCAGCGTACACCGACCCCGGCACCGGTTTTGAAATCGCTTCTGCGGATATCGCTGACCGCTTCGCCGCTATCGACAAACATCGCGCCCCACCATTTTCCGGTCACGTTGTACTGATATTCCAGCGAGCCGGTCGCCAGTTTAGAGGCCCCTTTCAGCTTGCCGTCGCTGCCTTCAGGCGAAATAGATTTGTATTTGTAGCCGCGAATGCTGCGATCGCCCCCGGCGAAGAAACGCAGATCCGGCGGTACTTTGTCGAAGTCCCCGGTTTCGATCCAGCCGAGGTTGCCGCGCATCACAAAGCGATGACGATCGTACAGCGTGCGGATCCAGACGTTTTGCGCCTGGAAGACGGAGAAATCAACGTCTGAACCCCAGGCCGTGTTGGAGTAATCGATGGAATAACGTTGGGAGTCGCCCCAGACTGGCATCAGACCGCCGCGCGAGCGCGTCCGGCTGATCATCACGCCCGGATAGAGCAGCATGGTGGTGTTAGTGACGTTACCCTGGGTAAAGTGATCGAGGCTCCAGCGCAGGTTAATCGCGCGCTGCCAGCCGCTGGAAAGATCCCAGTAGCGGGAAACCGCAAGCGTAGTGGAGTCCTGCTCGGTATCGTTTAAATCGGTACGCTTAAAGCCCCCCTGCACCAGGTAATACTGCTCCAGCGGGTTCTTTAATAGCGGCATTTTATAACTGAAATCAAGAACCTGCTCTGGCGCAGAGATGCTGGCGCTGGTGGTCAGGCTGTGGCCATAGGAGTTCATCCACGGCTTTTTCCACGAGGTCTTCACCCGTGGACCGACGTCAGTTGAGTAACCGACCCCGGTTTCGATGGTATTTTCAGTTCGCGGCGACACCACGCCTTTCAGCGGCAGCACTTTGGTTTCACGGGCTTTATCAAATTTCGGTGCGACGACCACGGAATTAAACCATCCGGTCGCCGACAGACGACGGTTCAGTTCGCCCAGATCTTTCGACTCGTACTCTTCACCCTCTTTAAAGGGCACCAAATTTTGCAGGTACTCATCGCGAATTTGCGAGCCTTCAAAAGTGACATGCCCAAAGCGATAGCGTTCACCGCTGTTGTAATCGATATCCCAGAATGCCTGGCGGCGTTCGAGCGCTATTCCAAGCTGACTTTTATTAAATTCACTGTCGAAATAGCCTTTGCGCAGCGCCACGCTGGTGAGTGACTTTTTGAAGTTATCATAGTCCCCCTGATTCAGCACGGTGCCGATTGCCGGTCGCGTTTTCAGCAGATCCAGGTAATCTTTATCCGTACGTGCGCCACCGCGCAGAATCACTTCGGTGCCGCCAATCAGCACCGGCTCACCAGGGGTCACTTTGGCAATCAACACCTGGCGTCCTTTCGCCGGCGGCGGACGCAGCTCAAAATCAATGGTGGGCTCAAAGTAGCCCAGCGCTTTTAGCCCTTCGCGGATGGCATCATCAACGCGCGCACGAAAGCGTCGGTCTGGAGTGACTTCATCACTTTGAATCGTGGATAGCTGCGCACGGACGTTTTTCTCCAGCGGTCCTGATAATCCCTCGACCTGTAAGCGAACATTCGCTGCGGCGGCGGAGCCACTTAAGCACAGTAATCCCACCCAACATAACTGACGGATATGTGGCACATTTTCTCCTGAATATCCTTTTTTCCCACCCCTGGAAAAAAATACTATGCCGTTCCTCGGCTTAACAAAAAATCAACAATAAGAGTTGAAAAACAGACGACAACCCAAATATTTCTTATGTTTAACTCTAGACGTATTCACGCCGTTTATTGTGGGCAAAGACGCGTCTCGTTACAACCTTAACCCAAATGACTGATTTCGGGAGAACGGCCATGAGTTTATTTGATAGAAAGCATCTTGTTACTCAAGCAGATGCCCTACCTGGACGCAACACCCCGATGCCAGTGGCAACGCTGCATGCGGTTAACCAACATTCGATGACCAACGTGCCCGACGGTATGGAGATAGCCTTTTTCGCCATGGGATGTTTCTGGGGCGTTGAACGTTTATTCTGGTCATTACCCGGGGTATACAGCACAGCGGCCGGATATACCGGCGGCTACACCCCTAACCCAACCTATCGGGAAGTGTGTTCCGGCGATACCGGACACGCCGAAGCGGTACGCGTCGTCTATGATCCGCATGTTATCAGCTACGAGCAACTGCTGCAGGTGTTCTGGGAAAATCACGACCCGGCGCAGGGCATGCGTCAGGGGAACGACCAGGGGACGCAGTATCGCTCCGCCATTTACCCGTTAACGCCGGAGCAAACCGTCGCGGCACGGGCAAGCCTTGAGCGTTTTCAGGCAGCAATGACCGCCGCTGGCGACGAGCGCACTATTACAACGGAAATCACTACCGCAACCCCGTTCTACTATGCCGAGGACGACCACCAGCAGTATCTGCATAAAAATCCTTATGGGTACTGTGGCATTGGCGGGATTGGCGTTTGCCTGCCGCCAGAACGTTGATCCGCGATTAACGCGCTACCGTCACCCGCGCGGCATGGCGCGTTGCGTGGGTAACGGTTCCCCGATCCGTCACCTTTCCCTTCAACAACAGGTTAAACACGGGCGCAGAGGGGCGATTAAGACGGTTCTGTAGCAAATGCACCGCCTCCACGCCCAGTGCCCGACAGGGGATAGTGATACTGGTTACCGCGGCGACGATATGCGCATCCAGCTCCTGAACATCCGTCGTCATCAGCGACATCTCACCGGGTATCTCCACGCCACCGTTTTCCAGCACCCGCTGGATGCCCGTCGACATTGATGCCCCAGCGCAGAAAATGACCTCTGGCCACGCTTCACGCGGCGTCTCACGTAGCCAGTGGTCCATCGCACGTTCTGATTCATCCTCAGAAAACCCTTCCGTCACCAGCAGATCACGCCCGGTATCAAACGGTATCTGATATTGTCGGTAGACCTCCTTAATGCCCTCCAGACGCCAGTACAAGGTTTCCCGGCGCAGGCTGGTGACATGGAGAATACGCCGATGCCCCTGATCAAAAAGATATTGCACAGCACGGTTGCCAATTGCCCGGTGATCGGGGGATACCGCATCCAGTAACCCTTCTTTGTCCTGCGAGTTAATCAACACGCAGGGTTTATCCAGCAGTAGCGCCAGTTTATGCACGGTCGGGTCATCAATGCCGATGAGAATAATGGCATTGATATTTTTACTGTTGGCCTTTTCCTGAAAGACCTTTATGTCCGCGCGTTGCTCATCCAGTCCGCAGTAACTCAGATAGACATCATGCGGCGCTATCGCCTCAGCAATTCCGCGCGTCACTTCGAGGTAAAATGCATCGCCACGGGCGGTAAAGGTACGCAACGGGGCGAAAATGGCGATACCGTTGATCAATAGCCGTCCACTGGACAGCGAGTCCAGAACGCCCAGCCTGCGCGCGCAGCTGACAATCGCATCGCGCGCGTTATCGCTGGTATATGACTTTCCGCTAAGTACTCTCGACACCGTACTCACCGAGTACCCTGTCAGGGCAGCAATTTCGTCCATTTTTAGCTTGCCAGACATTCTGTGACCTCACTCGCAATCAATATTTGCAATTTTTTGCAAACGTAGTTCATTGACTCTAAAACACTTTTTCAATGACTGGATGAACTTCTTTTTCATCCTGCAACCGTTCTCACAAAATCACATTGTCGATATTCCAGGCGTTTCATATGTTCCGCATATCCCTTCTTTCTCATGAAAAAGGCACGACATGAAAAAAATACGCTTTGGCATTATTGGGGTTGGCAACATTGGTACCGTCCACGCGCGCTACCTGCTGGCCGGAACGGTACAAGAAGCAGCGCTCGCCGCAGTATGCGATAACAATCCTGATCAGCATGCGGCGATCCAACGGCTGGTCGGTGAAGAGGTGACACTGTTCAGCGATGCGCGTGAGATGCTGGAAAGTGGGCTGATCGACGCCGTTATCGTCGCCACACCGCACTATGACCATCCAGGTTTATCGATGATGGCCATGCGTCTTGGCATCCATACGCTGTGCGAGAAGCCTGCTGGGGTCTACACCGCGCAGGTACAAGAGATGAACGCCTGTGCGCGCGAATGCGATGTGGTGTTCGGCTTGATGTACAACCAGCGCCCCAATCCGCTGTATCAGAAAGTTAAAGATCTGATCGACAGTGGCGAACTCGGCGAGCTGCGTCGCTCTAACTGGATCATTACCAACTGGTATCGTTCGCAGAGCTATTACAACTCCGGCGGCTGGCGCGCGACCTGGAAAGGTGAAGGCGGCGGCGTGCTGCTTAATCAGGATCCGCACCAACTCGATTTATGGCAATGGCTGGTCGGCATGCCGGTACGCTTGCGTGCCTTTTGCCAGTTTGGCAAACACCGCCAGATTGAAGTTGAAGATGACGTCACGGCCTACGCGGAATACGCCAACGGCGCGACCGGCGTGTTCATCACCACCGTCGCCGAAACGCCCGGCACAAATCGCCTGGAAATTGTCGGCAGCCGGGGAAAAGTGGTAGTGGAAGAAGGCCGCCTGCGCTTCTGGAAACTACGGGAATCCGAAACCGACTTTAACGCCCGCTGGCAAAACGGTTTTGGTGAGCCGGAATGCTGGGAGGTGACTATCCCTACCGAACCAGAATGCAGCGAGCACTATGTCATTACCCGCAATTTCACCGCCGCGATTCTGCACGGCGAGCCGCTGATTGCCCCCGGTCTGGAAGGCATTCACGGCCTGACGCTTTCCAATGCGATGCACCTCTCTACCTGGACCGATGACTGGGTCGAGCTACCGATCGATGAACAGCGTTACTTCCAGTTGCTCCAACAACGTATCGCCTCTTCAGTGGAAAAAACCACGGCCAGCCGCACGCTGGACGCTTCCGGTAGCTGGTAACGCGCAGGAGAAAATCATGCTGAATATTGCCATTGTTGGAACCGGGAATATCTCCCACAACCACATTCAGGGGTATTTACAGTTCGCCGATCGTTGCCGGATTGTCGCCCTGGTTGATATCTACCCGGAGAAGGCCGAAGAGAAGAAATCACGCTATGGCCTGGGCGAAGCGCGGGTCTACCGCAGTCATCAGGCGATGCTGGACGCGGGCATCGAAGTAGATGTGGTCGATGTCTGCACTCCGCCGTACGTGCACGCAGCTATCAGCATTGATGCGCTGCAGGCCGGAAAACATGTGCTGTGCGAAAAACCGATGGCCGCCTCACTCGAAGAGTGCGATGCGATGATCGCCGCGCAAAAGGCCAGCGGGAAAACCTTATCGGTCATCGCGCAAAACCGCTTTACCGATGCCTTCTGGCGTCTGAAAACCGTTGTTGATTCCGGGCTGGCGGGCAAGATTTGCCATGCGCAGGTGGATTCATTCTGGTGGCGCGGACACTGCTATTACGACTTATGGTGGCGCGGCACGTGGCAGAAAGAAGGCGGCGGCTGCACGCTGAATCACGCAGTGCACCACATTGACGCCATTCAATGGATGCTGGGTTTCCCGGCCGAAGTGGTGGCGATGATGACTAACGTTGCTCATGACAATGCGGAAGTCGAAGACCTTAGCGCGGCTATCTTCAAATACCCCAACGGGGCACTGACACAGGTGACCGCCTCCGTGGTGCATCACGGCGAAGACCAAAAGATTGTCATTCAAGGCGAAAAGGCGCGTATTTCTGCGCCGTGGCAGGTTCATGCCAGCCAGTCGGCGGATAACGGCTTCCCGCAACCAAACAATAACGGCGAACTGGAACAGCATCTGGAGACACTTTTTCGCGCTACGCCAGCACTGCAATGGACGCTACATACCGGACAAATCGATAACCTGCTTAACGCCATCGACAAACGGACATGTCCCCTGGTCGATGGCGAACAAGGCAAGCGCTCGCTGGAGCTGATTACCGCTATCTATAAATCCGCCATCACCCGCACGGTGGTAACACTGCCCATCCACCACACCGATGCGTTTTATCGCACCAGCGGGCTGATTGAAATCGCCCCACATTTTTATGAGAAATCCGCCTCCGTGAGCAATTTCACGGAGGTGGGCGCTATCCCCCTGGGTAAAGACTTAGATTCAGGAGTTAAAAAATGAACAAGCAAGATGGAATGCACTACGCCCCTACCGGGAAGCCTCAGCCGGTCGTTGAGCCTGGCGAGTTTGTCATTGCCGCGTCCTCACTCGATCACGGTCATATCTACGGCATGTGCAACGGGTTGATTGAAGCAGGCGCCACGCTGAAATGGGTTTACGATCCCGACCCGCTCAAAATAGATCAATTTCTGCAGCATTATCCGCAAGCGCAGGTTGCCGATTCGCTCGAGACTATCCTGAACGATCGCGAGGTCCGGCAGGTTGCCGGGGCGGCAATTCCCTCTGAACGCTGCCCGCTGGGGCTGAAGGTAATGGCGGCTGGTAAAGACTACTTCACCGACAAGGCTCCGTTAACCACCCTCGCACAGCTGGAAGACGCCAAAGCAATGGTGGCGAAGACCGGACGTAAATACGCGGTCTATTACAGCGAGCGTCTGCACGTTGAAAGCGCCGTGTTTGCCGGCCAGCTAATCCATCAAGGGGCTATTGGGCGCGTGATGCAAACTCTGGGCACCGGTCCGCACCGCGAAGGCAACGGTCGCCCGAACTGGTTTTACGACAAACGCTATTTTGGCGGCATTCTGTGCGACATCGGCAGCCATCAAATCGAACAATTTCTCTTTTATACCGGCAATAGCGAGGCGCATATCGTCGCCAGCCATGTGCGTAACGTCAATCATCCGCAGTATCCGCAGTTCGAAGACTTTGGCGATGCTATGCTGGCGGGCGACAACGGGGCGACCGGCTACTTCCGCTGCGACTGGTTCACGCCGCAGGGGCTCAGTAGCTGGGGGGATGGACGCCTGACCTTGCTGGGTACCGAAGGTTACATTGAGATCCGCAAGTATGTGGATATCACCCGAGGTGAACAGGACGTGGTGTATCTGGTGAATAAAGAAGGGGAATTCCGCTACCCAGTCGCGGGCAAAGTTGGTTTTCCTTTCTTCGGCGAATTCATTCTCGATTGTCTGAATCGCACGGAAAACGCCATGACTCAGGCCCACGCCTTTAAAGCCGCAGAACTGTGCGTGAAGGCACAAATGCTGGCGAATGCCCGCACATAACCGGAGGTGACATGACAACGCTAAATGCCGCCATCATCGGCGCGGGGGCTATCCACAGCATCCACGTAAACGCCCTCCGGCTTTTGCCGAGGGTCACGCTGCGCGCGCTGGTCGATATTGATAGCGCCAACGGTTTGCAACAGGCCATCGCGTATAACTGCCGCTATTACCAGAATTACCGGGAAATGCTGCTGGATAATGACATTGACGTCGTCCATATCTGTACGCCTCACTTCGAGCACAAAAACATGATTACGGCCGCGCTTGCCGCCGGGAAACATGTGTTTTGCGAAAAACCGGTAGGGTTGAATTGCACAGAGGTAGCAGACATAGCTTACGCGGCGGCGTCTGCCCAAGGCTTACTGGGCGTGTGCTATCAAAACCGCCTTAATCCAACCAGTTTACGTATCCGCGACGAACTGGCGAAAAATACGCTCGGCAGAATGCTAAGCATTAAAGCGGTTTTGACCTGGTCGCGCTCCCGGGCTTATTACAGCGAAAGTCCGTGGCGTGGGCGTTTTGCCAGCGAAGGCGGCAGTTTACTAATCAACCAGGCTATTCATACCCTCGATCTGATGCAGTGGTTCGCAGGCGGCGTGACGCGTTTGAAAGGCGTAGTGGATAGCAGTGAACTGGCGGACGTCACTGAAGCCGAAGACAGCGCGATGGCGACCCTGCACTTTGCCAACGGCGCCCGCGGTCTGTTTTACGCCAGCAACTGTAACACCCTCGATTCACCGCTGCTGCTGGAGATCCATTGCGAGCAAGGCATGCTCCAGCTCACCGATAACACCCTGTGGCGCGTTACAGCGGACCGACGCCTGAAGCTGGATTGCGATGGTTCGCCGGACGGTCACGTCAAAAGTTACTGGGGCCTGGGCCACCAACAGGCTATTCGTCAGTTTTATCATGCTATTACTCATGGAGGTCAGACAGAATATATCAATATTAATGAAGCCCGAAAATCACTGGCGATAGTCGATGCTATTTATCATTCATCTAAAACACGACAATGGATAACCATTAATAATTAAAATTAACTCAGCGCTGAAGAATTAAATAACAACAGCCGGATAATACCGGATTACGCATACCCTACATACTGGAAAATATTATGGTCAAACCAACTGAACGCAGAGTCAGTTATGGTGTAGCGATCGGCTATGGCATTACTGATTTATTTGGCGGCGGTGCTTTCGCCATTATCGGAACATGGCTTTTATTTTTTTACACAACCTACTGCGGTTTAAGCGTGCTGGAAGCAGGATCAATATTTGCCATTGCCCGCGTGATTGATGCTGTACTTAGCCCAATTATGGGTTATATCACCGATAACTTTGGCAACACCTGGCTAGGTCGAAGATTTGGCCGTCGCCGCTTCTTTTTATTACTCAGTTGTCCTTTGATGTTTCTCTATGCCCTGCTATGGCTGACCGACATGGGTTACTGGTACTACCTGGGAACCTATCTGTCGATTGAGCTGCTGTCAGCGATGGTCCTGGTGCCGTGGGAAACCCTGGCCGCAGAAATGACTAACCGCTACGAAGAACGCAGCCGCCTCTCCGGTATGCGCATGATCTGCTCGCAGCTGGGCGGATTCCTTGCCGTATCGGTACCCGGTATCCTGATGCAGTTTACGGGCAAAGATAACCCATTTACCTATACACTAACCGGGCTGATATTTTCCGTCGTGTTCTGCCTCGCCGTGTTCATAACCTGGCGCTGCACGTGGGAGGCCAAAGACGTTCAGGAAGAGACATTTCAAGCTAACCTGCAGCGCAATAGCGGGATACTGAATCACCTTAAATATTTGATACTCGATCTGTTTTCTTCTTTCAGGATCCGGGCATTTCGCCTGCATATTATTATTTATATTTTCTCATTTACCGCTATGGATGTATTCGGGTCAGTATTTACCTATTACGTAGTTTATTGCTTGAGTCAGGATGTAGCCTCCGTTTCTGGCTGGTTAAGTATTGCCGCCTTCGCTTCAGTTTTTGGCACCTATGGGTTTATGCTATTACTGAACAAACTCAATATAACCCCATCAGCAGCACTACGCCTCGCTTACACCTGTATATTTAGCGTATTGGTATTTTTATTTGTTATTTATTACACCGAAACCCAGGTGTCCAATATTCTGTTCTCTGCGATATTTATTCTGCTTGGTATGGCTCGTTCCGGTCTTTACTATATCCCGTGGAATATCTACAGCTTTATTCCTGATATCGATGAGATGGTGACCCAACAGCGCCGCGAAGGGATTTTTGCGGGTGTTATGGTACTCACCCGTAAAAGTACGGTGGCAATCGCTATTTTGCTTATCGGCATGGTGCTGGAAGAGGCAGGCTTTGTAAAAGGCAGCGGCGCGCAGCCGGAAAGCGCATTACACGCCATTATCGGATTGATGATCTTTGCTACTGCGGCGCTGCTGGCGGTGAGTTTCTACGCCACCTACAAATTTAAACTTACCCGCGAAACCCACAAAGTTCTGCTCAAAGAGATCGCCCGCCGCATGCTGGGTGGCAACTATCGCGACTGCGATGAAGAAACCCGGGTGGTGATAAAACAGCTTACCGGCTACGAATACGATGAAGTTTGGGGTGGCAGCGCCACGCAGCGTACGGCAGGACGCGTCAGTCTCTCAGATGCCGAATAAGGAGCGCATCATGTATAACCCATGGAGCAAAACACGAGCGCAAAGCTGGTATCAAGATCAACCCTGGGGCTGCGGTTTTAACTACTTGCCGCGCACCGCGGTTAACTGGCTCGAAATGTGGCAGGTAGAGAGTTTCGATAGCAGCACTATCGATCAGGAACTCGGCTGGGCCAGCCAGTATGGCTATAACCAGCTACGAACAAATTTACCGTTTACCGTCTGGCAGCATGACCGCGATGGGCTGCTCGAGCGCATTGATCTCTTCCTGAACATTGCCCGTAGCCACGGCATAAAAGTGATGCTGACGCTGCTCGACGACTGCGCTTTTTCCGGTGATGAGCCCGTTATCGGCCAGCAAAAGGCCCCAGTTCCCGGCGTTCACAATAGCCAGGCAGCGGGTAGCCCAGGCCGCGCCTGCGTGCTGGACCGACGCTGTTGGCCGCAAATTGAAGCCTACGTCAGAGATATCATCCGTTACTTTCGCCATGACTCACGTATCAGCGTCTGGGATTTATATAATGAGCCAGGCAACGGCGGGATTTTTTGTCACACTGGCGAATTTGCCCACTATGACGACAGGCTGGAAATTTACGCCTTAACCTTGATGACCCATCTGTTTGGCTGGGCACGGCAGGAGTCACCGTCTCAACCGTTGACCGTAGCGGCCTGGCATATTGACGATCGCACTGCGTGCGGGAATGCGTTTACGCATCCTGTTGATATCGCCGCGCTGCGGCTTTCCGATGTGATTAGCTACCATGCCTACGTCGATACCCCAGGCCAGTTGTCTCTTCTGTCGCAGTTGGCCGAATTTGGCAGGCCGCTCTTTTGTACCGAGTGGCTGGCACGCCATGTTGATAGCCGAATAGAAGAGCAGCTACCGCTGTTTAGCGCCCAGCGTGTTTCCAGCTTTCACTGGGGGTTGGTACAAGGGAAAACGCAAACCTGGTTGCCGTGGCCGGATATCCCGCTTGACGAAGCGACGGCGCCGCTATGGTTTCATGATGTGCTGAAGCCGGATGGTTCGCCTTATAGCGAAAGTGAGATGCAGATGGTACGTAGGCTTAACCCCGCAGAATAAGGCCAAAAAAGCTCCTCTGGCGACTTTACAGTACCTTACGCTATACTAGCTTCTGAATTTACCGGCTCAACGCCACGAGCCGGTTTTCACATGGATTTATCAACTTCTCCCTTCCGAGGATCTGGCCTTAACGGTCGGATAAGATATGTTAAACAGTATTTTAGTCATTCTCTGCCTGATCGCCGTGAGTGCGTTTTTCTCGATATCCGAGATCTCGCTTGCTGCATCACGCAAAATAAAACTTAAACTGCTTGCCGATGAAGGCAACGTAAACGCACAACGTGTTTTGAAGATGCAGGAAAACCCCGGCATGTTTTTTACCGTCGTGCAAATTGGCCTTAACGCGGTCGCTATTCTCGGTGGTATTGTCGGTGATGCGGCATTCTCCCCGGCGTTTTACAGCCTTTTCTCGAAGTACTTCACTCCAGAGCTGTCCGAACAGTTAAGCTTTATTCTGTCGTTCTCGCTGGTTACTGGCCTGTTCATCCTGTTCGCGGATTTAACTCCGAAACGCATCGGTATGATTGCGCCAGAAGCTGTGGCTTTGCGTATCATCAACCCGATGCGCTTCTGCCTGCTCGTCTTCCGCCCGCTGGTGTGGTTCTTTAACGGTCTGGCAAATAACATCTTCCGTCTGTTTAAGATCCCGATGGTGCGTAAAGACGACATCACCTCGGACGATATTTACGCCGTGGTCGAAGCGGGTGCGTTGGCAGGGGTTCTGCGTAAGCAGGAACATGAGCTGATTGAAAATGTGTTCGAACTGGAATCCCGTACCGTACCGTCTTCCATGACCTCGCGCGAGAATATTATCTGGTTCGATCTCCACGAAGATGAGCAAAGCCTGAAGAACAAGGTGGCGGAACACCCACACTCCAAATTCCTGGTGTGTAACGAAGATATCGACCACATCATTGGCTATGTCGATTCAAAGGATCTCCTCAACCGCGTACTGGCGAACCAAAGCATGGCGCTGAACAGTGGCGTACAGATCCGCAATACGCTGATTGTGCCGGATACGCTGACGCTCTCTGAAGCGCTGGAAAGCTTCAAAACCGCAGGCGAAGACTTTGCCGTCATCATGAACGAGTACGCGCTGGTGGTGGGGATTATCACGCTCAACGACGTTATGACTACGCTGATGGGCGATTTAGTCGGTCAGGGTCTGGAAGAGCAGATCGTGGCGCGCGATGAAAACTCATGGTTAGTCGATGGCGGTACGCCGATTGATGACGTTATGCGCGTCCTGGATATCGATGAGTTCCCGCAGTCCGGCAACTATGAAACCATCGGCGGCTTTATGATGTTCATGCTGCGTAAAATCCCGAAACGCACCGACTCGGTGAAGTATTCAGGCTACAAATTTGAAGTGGTGGATATCGATAACTACAAGATTGATCAGCTGCTGGTGACGCGTCTGGACAGTAAACCTACCGTACTGGTACCGAAACTGCCGGATGCAAAAGAAGAGGCAAAGGCGTCTTAACGTCCTGCAGAAACATCAACGGCTCCCATTCAGGAGCCGTTTTTTAAACTACCGCATAGCACTTTGATCAAGCCATCTCAGTTTGCAGACGCAAGACCTGACGGTTAACTTCGGACATCACGGAAAAATGCAGTTTGTCCTTCACTTTTGGGATAAGAATCTTACCCTTATCAAATTCAAAAGCGCCTACATCCTTGATATATAACCGTCCACGAAACAGGATCTTCACGTACTTCGCCACCTGCAGCGGGTTGTATCGTTGGAAAATTTTCATTGTTGTCTCCTGCTGAGCATTACGCCTTTGCGGTACCACAATCGGTCCGACAATCCTCAGGCGCAAATTTTAATGCCCTATGACTATAGACTATCTCGCTCATGTTTCCAGCGTGTATAAGTTTATTTACCTTCAGGTTACAAATATTCAGAATTATCTTTTCAACGCTTCGCTGTCTTCAGTATAAGCCTTCATTTTTCGCAGGATTTGTGCGCCCGTCCGCAAACTGGCATCGCGCTTGCGGGAAAAAGCATCAATCGCACATATGATTAAATTCCAGACCCAAGTGGTCGGATCACCTGCAAAATAAAGAAAGAAGGAAAACCTATGACCTTACAAAAACTGCTGGCGCTGTCGTGCCTGCTGCTGCCGATGATTGCCTGTGCGCATTCGTTTGAGACTAACCAGCGCGTACCGCCGGTGGGGATCGCCGATCGTGGCGAACTGATTCTCGATAACGATAAGTTTAGCTACAAAAGCTGGAATAGCGCGCAGCTGCCAGGGAAAGTGCGAATTGTGCAACACATTGCCGGACGCACCTCCGCCAAAGAGAAAAATGCTACGCTGATCGAGGCAATCAAAGCGGCCAACCTGCCGCACGACAAATACCAGACCACCACGATCGTCAACACCGATGACGCTATTCCTGGCTCCGGTATGTTTGTGCGCAGCAGTCTGGAGAGCAATAAGAAGCTCTACCCGTGGTCACAATTTATTGTCGACAGCAATGGCATTGCGCGTAAAGCCTGGCAACTGGATGAAGAGAGCTCCGCTATCGCCGTACTTGATAAGGACGGACGCGTTCAGTGGGCAAAAGATGGTGCGTTGACGCAGGAAGAGGTGCAGCAGGTTATTGCCCTGCTGCACAAATTACTCAGTAAATAGCGACGCGGAAGCCGGGGTTGAGGAATGATTCACGTGGGGTGTAATCCAGAGATTTCCCCTGCCAGTCGTGAACGTGCGCCCCGGCTGCGGCGGCAACGGCGTGGCCAGCGGCAGTGTCCCATACGTTAGTTGGCCCAAAACGTGGGTACAGCTGCGCCTGCCCTTCCGCCACCAGGCAGAACTTCAGCGATGAGCCAATCGACGTGGTCTGGTGCTCACCTAACTGTTGCAGATACTCTTTTAACTCATTGTCAGCATGCGAGCGGCTAATCACCACCAACGGCGGACGCGCGTCACGAACATGGATTTGTTTGCGCACGCCGCACTCTTCTTTCCACGCTTTACCTTCTGCCGCGCTGTACATCACTTTCATCACCGGCGCGTAAACCACGCCCAGTACCGGCTTTCCTTGCTCGATAAGCGCAATATTGACGGTGAATTCACCGTTACGCTTAATGAACTCTTTGGTACCGTCCAGCGGGTCTACCAGCCAGTAGCGCTGCCAGTGCTGGCGAACATCCCAGCCAGGAGGCGCTTCTTCAGACAGGACCGGAATATCCGGCGTCAGCGCCAGTAATCCTTCGAGGATCACCGTATGCGCGGCGATATCCGCCGCCGTGACCGGAGAATCGTCCTGCTTGCTGGTAATCTCCATCGGTTTGATTCCATCGTAGACCTGCATAATGGCATCGCCCGCATTCCGTGCAAGCTGGCATACATGTTCTAACATTCTCCACCTCGTTTCTGTCGTGGTGTTAACTCGTTGTTTTACTTATACCCGATCGCCAAAGGATCCGCCAACTGTGATAGCGTCTGCGGTTTTAAACGCTATATTCATGTCATGATTCACAGTTCTGTAAGCAAGAAGATTTATATACATTTTCTTTTGTGGCTTAGATCTTAAAAGGATGCCCCTGATGATTAAGTTTAGTGCAACGTTTCTGGCCACGCTGATTGCAGCCAGCGTCAATGCCGCGACCGTCGATCTGCGCATAATGGAAACCACTGATTTACATAGCAATATGATGGATTTCGATTATTACAAAGATACGCCGACTGAAAAATTTGGCCTGGTTCGTACGGCAAGCCTGATCAACGCAGCACGTGGTGAAGTCAAAAACAGCGTGCTGGTTGATAACGGTGATCTGATTCAGGGCAGCCCGCTCGGGGATTATATGGCGGCCAAGGGGCTGAAAGCGGGCGAAACGCATCCGGTATATAAGGCACTGAATACGCTGGATTACGCCGTGGGTAACCTTGGCAACCATGAATTCAACTACGGTCTTGAGTATCTGCACAACGCGCTAGCCGGGGCGAAATTCCCTTACGTTAACGCCAATATCATCGACGTTAAGACCAAAAAGCCGCTGTTTACTCCTTATCTGATCAAAGAGACTGAGGTTGTCGATCAGGAAGGAAACACGCAGACGCTGAAAATTGGCTATATCGGTTTTGTGCCGCCGCAGATCATGACCTGGGATAAAGCCAACCTCAGCGGCAAAGTGACGGTGAATGACATTACGGAAACCGCACGTAAATACGTGCCGGAAATGCGAGCCAAAGGTGCCGATGTCGTGGTGGTGGTTGCTCACTCCGGGCTTTCTGCCGACCCATACCAGGCGATGGCGGAAAACTCCGTTTACTACCTCAGTGAAGTTCCGGGCGTGGATGCCATTATGTTTGGTCACGCTCACGCCGTTTTCCCGGGGAAAGACTTTGCCAACATCAAAGGCGCAGATATCACAACAGGTACGCTCAATGGCGTTCCTGCGGTGATGCCGGGCATGTGGGGCGATCACCTGGGCGTAGTAGATTTAGTGCTGAATAACGATAGCGGTAAATGGCAGGTTACGCAGGGGAAAGCGCAGGCGCGCCCGATTTATGACGCCGCGGCCAAAAAATCACTGGCTGGCGAAGACCAAAAAATCGTTGAGATCCTAAAAGCCGATCACGATGCCACGCGTGAGTTTGTCAGCAAGCCAATCGGTAAATCTGCCGACAACATGTACAGCTATCTGGCGCTGGTTCAGGACGACCCGACCGTGCAGGTGGTGAATAATGCGCAGAAAGCCTATGTGGAACATTTTATCCAGGGCGATCCAGACCTGGCGAAACTACCGGTACTTTCCGCCGCTGCACCGTTTAAAGTCGGTGGACGCAAGAACGATCCGGCCAGCTTTGTCGAAGTCGAAAAAGGTCAGCTTACCTTCCGTAACGCCGCTGATTTGTATCTCTATCCCAATACCCTGGTCGTGGTGAAAGCCAGCGGTAAAGAGGTGAAAGAGTGGCTGGAATGTTCTGCCGGGCAGTTTAATCAGATTGATATCCACAGCAGCAAACCACAGTCGTTAATTAACTGGGATGGCTTCCGTACCTATAACTTCGACGTGATTGACGGCGTGAATTATCAGATTGATGTTTCACAACCCGCTCGCTATGACGGTGAATGCCAGACGATTAACCCGCAAGCGGAGCGTATTAAAAATCTGACCTTTAACGGTAAACCGATCGATCCGAACGCAACCTTCCTCGTCGCGACCAACAACTACCGCGCCTACGGTGGTAAGTTTGCCGGGACCGGCGACAGTCACATCGCGTTTGCATCACCAGATGAAAACCGCTCGGTGCTGGCAGCATGGATAGGTTTCCAGACAAAGAGCGCAGGCGAAATTCATCCGGCGGCAGATAACAACTGGCGTCTGGCGCCGATTCACAGCGAGACACAACTGGATATTCGCTTTGAAACATCACCGTCTGATAAAGCCGCTGCGTTTATCAAAGAGAAAGGCCAGTATCCACTGAAGAAAGTCGCTACCGATGACATCGGCTTCGCCATTTATCAGTTGGATTTGAGTAAGTAAGACCACGCCGGGTGGCGCTGCGCCATCCGGCAAGCCCGACCGGGTCGTTTACGTTGATGCCGGGACGTCTTCGTTCTTAACGGTATGATTTGCCAAAACCTGCGGCAAATTCACCTCTATCCAGTCCGCCAGCGCTGCGACTTTTTCGCTCACCTGCTCACCCAACGGTGTCAGGCTATACTCCACATGCGGCGGTACCACCGGATATGACACCCGATTGATAAACCCGTCCTGTTCTAACGCCTGCAGGGATTGCGCCAGCATTTTTTCACTGACGCCGCCCATCTTACGGCGCAAATCGCTGAAACGGTGCGTACCGTCGCGCAGCGCCACCAGAATCAATACACCCCAGCGGCTGGTGACGTGTTTTAACACCTCGCGGGAGGGACACTGCTCGGCAAACAAGTTGCCATCACGTAATTGCTGGGAGAGCGTCAAAGCTGTCATTTTCATACTAACCTTTTTGTACGTACTTACTAAAAGTAAGTTTAGGTGTTAATGTGATTAAACACAAGACCAATACCAAAGGAGTTATCCTATGATCGCGATTACTGGTGCCACTGGCCAACTGGGCCAACACGTTATTGAAACGCTACTGAAAACCGTTCCTGCCAGCCAGATTGTGGCTATTGTGCGTAATCCTGCTAAAGCGACGGCGCTTAGCCAGCAGGGCATTACCGTTCGTCAGGCGGATTACAGCGATGAAGCTGCCTTTACCACGGCCTTACAGGGGATAGACAAGTTACTGCTAATCTCCTCCAGCGAAGTGGGACAACGTGCCCCGCAGCATCGCAACGTGATTAACGCGGCGAAAGCGGCCCACGTGAAATTTATCGCCTACACCAGCCTGCTGCACGCCGATCGCTCCCCGCTGGGGCTGGCTGATGAGCATGTCGCAACCGAGAAGATGCTGGCTGAATCCGGTATCGCGTACGCGCTGCTGCGTAACGGTTGGTACACCGAAAACTATCTCGCCAGCGCACCAGCCGCGCTGGAACACGGCGTGTTTATTGGGGCGGCGGGAGAAGGCAAAATCGCCTCGGCGACCCGTGCCGACTATGCCGCTGCCGCCGCGCGCGTCATCAGTGAAGACGGTCATGCCGGTAAAATCTATGAACTGGCGGGCGACGCAGGCTGGACCCTGAGCCAGCTGGCGGCCGAACTGGCAAAACAGAGCGGTAAAAAAGTGGTGTATCAAAACCTGAGCGAAGCTGATTTTGCCGCCGCGCTGAAAGGTGTTGGTCTGCCTGCCGGACTGGCGGACATGCTGGCTGACTCAGACGTCGGTGCCTCTAAAGGTGGCCTCTTCGACGACAGCCATACGCTGAGCAAACTGATTGGTCGCCCAACCACGTCGCTGGCAGACAGCGTCAAAGGCATCGTGTAAGTGTTAAAAATTAGTTAATTGTGGTGGCATCCCCGCGCATCCTCTCTGATAATGACATGATGATGCGTGGGGAGAGAATACGTGCAAGGTGTACCTGAGCAGTTTATTGATGAGAAAGACAGCGCTCGCTTTCGCCATCTGGCACAGGTGCCGGGCGTTGAGCTGTATCATGCGCACATCTCGCGTTACGCCTTTGAACCCCACACCCATGAAGCGTTTGGTATTGGCGCGATAGAAGCCGGAGCCGAACGTTTTCGCTATCGCGGCACGCAGTACGTGGCCCCCGCCCATTCCGTCGTCACCATGAATCCCGATGAGCTACATACCGGCGAAGCGGAAACCGCCGACGGCTGGCGCTATCGGATGATCTATCTTGAGCCAGAGCTTCTGGAAGAAGTCACTGGGATCCGCCACTGGTGGTTTCATGACGTAACGCGTCACGATCCGCTACGCTCGCGCCAGATCTGCTCGCTGATCCATGGCCTGTGGAACACTGAGGATCCGCTGGCGCAAAAAGGGCTATTACTCGATCTGATCGACACGTTCCAGCCGCTGGCCCGCCATGCGCCGGTATTACCGGAGGGAGCGCATCGCTTTGAACGGGTACGCGAGTATTTGCACGATAATTATATGCACCCGGTCACGCTCGACGAACTGGCGCGGGTTGCAGCGCTGAGTCCCTGGCATTTTCAGCGCCAGTTTAAATCTCATTTCCACGTCACGCCGCACCAGATGCTGATGGCGATCCGCCTGTGGCGAGCCAAAGGTTTTCTCACTCACGGAATGCCCGCCGCGGAGGTCGCTGCCGCAACCGGCCTCACCGACCAGTCGCATCTCACCCGCGCGTTTACCCATCGCTATGGTATTACGCCGGTACGTTATCAGAAACAAGTCGTCCGGCGTTGAACAGCAATCTCATACAATACGGCTGCATTTTTCCTGCCTACACTCGACTTATTGTTAAGCGATGTGGATGTCAAAAATGATTAGCGGCGTGTTGTATGCCCTGCTGGCTGGGCTGATGTGGGGATTAATTTTTGTTGGGCCGCTGATCGTACCGGAATATCCGGCGGTATTGCAGTCGATGGGACGCTATCTGGCGCTGGGGCTAATAGCGTTGCCGATTGCCTGGCTGGGGCGTGTGCGCTTGCGTCAGTTGACGCGTAAAGACTGGGTCACTGCGCTGGCGCTAACGATGATGGGTAATCTGATTTATTACGTTTGCCTGGCAAGCGCCATCCAGCGCACTGGCGCGCCGGTTTCAACGATGATTATTGGTACATTGCCGGTTGTGATCCCGGTCTTCGCTAACCTGCTCTACAGCCAGCGCGACGGCAAATTATCATGGTGGCGTCTGTCGCCTGCGCTGGTGCTGATTGGTATCGGTCTGCTGTGCGTGAATATCTCGGAGCTGAATCAAGGCTTACCCTACTTTAGCGGCTGGCGTTATGGTTCTGGAATCGCGCTGGCGCTGATCTCGGTAGTGTGTTGGGCGTGGTATGCGCTGCGTAATGCCCGCTGGCTGCGCGAGAATCCAGATAAGCACCCGATGATGTGGGCGACGGCCCAGGCACTGGTAACGTTGCCTGTTTCTCTGCTCGGTTATATTGCAGCCTGCCTGTGGCTGAACGGGCAAACGCCGGACTTTGCCCTGCCCTTCGGCCCGCGTCCGGGCGCGTTTATCAGCCTGATGATAGCGATTGCGGTATTGTGTTCGTGGGTTGGCGCACTGTGCTGGAACGTCGCCAGCCAAAAATTGCCGACGGTGATCCTCGGCCCGCTGATTGTCTTCGAAACGCTGGCTGGCCTGGTGTACACCTTTATCCTGCGCCAGGAATTCCCGCCGCTGCTGACGGTAAGCGGCATTGCGCTGCTGATTGTTGGGGTGGTGATAGCCGTCAGAGCCAAACCACAGAAACCAAGCGTCGTCGTGGTTCCACAATCATAATGGCCCGGACGGCGCTGCGCTAATCCGACCTACAAGGTATTATTTTGTAGGCCGGAGTAGACGTTAAACTTTAAACACCGCTACGGTCTGATTCAGTCGTGCTGCCTGCTCTTCGAGCGCGGCGGCGGCGGAAGCGGACTCCTCCACCAGCGAGGCGTTTTGCTGCGTCACGCGATCCATCTCGGCAACCGCCTGACCTACCTGATCGATACCCCGGCTCTGTTCATCAGAGGCCGAGGCTATCTCGCCCATGATGTCGGTCACACGGGTCACGGCGCTCACAATTTCCGCCATCGTTTCACCCGCTTCATGCACCAGCGCCGTACCGGCATTCACCCGATTCCCCGAGTCATCAATCAGCGCCTTAATCTCTTTCGCCGCCTGAGCGCTACGCTGTGCCAGTGTACGGACCTCGCCAGCTACCACGGCAAACCCACGCCCCTGCTCGCCCGCACGCGCCGCTTCTACTGCCGCGTTCAGAGCCAGAATATTGGTCTGGAAGGCAATGCCGTCGATAACATTGGTAATTTGCGCGATTTTGCTGGAACTGGTGGCAATTTCATCCATCGTACGCACTACGCCATCAACCACGGTTCCGCCTTTCTGCGCCGTCTGTGAGGCATTTTTTGCCAGACTGGTCGCCTGACGCGCGTTATCCGCGTTCTGTTTCACGGTAGCGGTGAGTTGTTCCATGCTGGCAGCAGTCTCTTCCAGAGAGGCGGCCTGCTGCTCGGTACGTGAAGAGAGATCGTTACTGCCGGCGGCAATTTCACCTGCGCCGGTATAGATGGTGTCAGCCCCGTCACGCACCACGCTGACTGTGTTCGCCAGCGCCTGCTGCATGTCGCGAACGTTGACTGCCAGCAGCGCCATCTCATTGCTGCCATCGGCGTTGATGCTGTGCGTCAAATCACCCGCAGCAATGTGGCGAATATGCCCCATCACTTCGTGGAGAGGCTTGAGCAGCACTCGCTGCATCGCCAGCCAGCTGGCGATAATCACGGTGACGACAATCAGCATCACGGCGGACAGCAGCCAGATTATCTTCTGGTAATCACTCTCATTGTCCTGCACCCCGGCAGTGGCCAGCGCCGTTTGCGCGCTACGCCATTCCCGATAGACTTCCTGCATGGCCGTTTGCTTTTGTTCGGCATTCTGCTTGAACATCTCTTCCAGCTTACCTTCAGCCAGCAGCGCGTTCATTTTAGCCAGCGTCGCAGAATAGATGCCGTACTGCTCTTCCAGTCGATCGGCCAGATGTTCATCAAGCCCCGGCGTTTCCGGCAGGGCGTAGTATTTATCGTAATGCTCTTTCGATTCGGCCAACAGGCGATTTGCCGTGTTCACCAGTTCCTTCAACTGACCGCCGTTAATCTCGCTGGCCATCGTTCCCTGTAAACGCAACATGCCCCGGTTGAGCGTGACGCGAGCCTGGTTCAGGCTAATCCACGCATCGGTAAACTCGGCCACGTTCTGGCTGGAAAGCTGAGAGACGTTAAAGTTTTGCTTATCGTTATTGAGCGCGCCAATAAAGACGCCCGCGGAGATGAGCTGCATCGCGCCAAGGGCAAGTAACACGGTGATAAGTAAGGTTATCACTTTGATTCGTTTGAACATCTGTAGCCTTTTATTATGCAGGTATTGTCTGAGGTCTAACTATCGGCAGCGGCGTGCGCTTATTTAATCCTGTCGCGCGGCTTTTTTTGCCATCCCTCTCCTTTCTAATAAGATTCAGCACCTTAACGAAACAAGAAATTTTCGTGACATTCCTCACAAAAACCCCCACCCCGAAAGGGTTATATCCTTCGTCATAAGTTGCATTTAAAATGCATCTTATATTATTGAGAATGAGGTAACGGCAATGTCTTATCGCGATCAACCTTTAGGTGAACTGGCGCTCTCTATTCCTCGCGCTTCGGCCCTGTTTCGTAAATACGATATGGATTACTGCTGCGGCGGTAAGCAAACGCTGGCACGCGCTGCTGCGCGTAAAGAGCTGGATTTAGACGTTATTGAGGCACAGCTCGCGCAGTTGGCTGAACAGCCGCTGGAGAAAGACTGGCGTACCGTGGCACTGGCTGAAATCATCGATCATATCATCGTGCGTTATCACGACAGACACCGCGAACAGCTACCGGAACTGATCCTGCAGGCCACGAAAGTTGAACGCGTTCACGCAGATAAACCGAACGTACCACGCGGTCTGGCGAAAAACCTGACCATGCTGCATGAAGAGCTGTCCAGCCACATGATGAAAGAAGAGCAGATCCTGTTCCCGATGATCAAACAGGGCATGGGTAGCCAGGCGATGGGACCAATCAGCGTGATGGAAAGCGAACATGACGATGCCGGTGAACTGGTCGAAGTGATCAAACACATCACCCATAACGTGACGCCGCCGCCAGAAGCCTGCACCACCTGGAAAGCCATGTATAACGGCATTAACGAGATGATCGACGACTTGATGGAACACATCAGTCTGGAAAATAATGTGTTGTTCCCGCGAGCTCTCGCCGGGGAGTAAAGATATCGCCGGATAGCGCTAACGCGTATCCGGCCTACGGAATTCAGGCCCGGTAAGCATCGCGCTACCGGGCACTAAAATTAACGCATACCTGCCATACGTTTCTTACCGATAAACAACCAACCCAGACCCAGCGCGATGAACCACAGCGGCGTCACGATCAGCGCCTGACGGGTATCATCTTCCAGCGTCAGCAGTACCAGTACGAAGACGAAGAACGCCATACATACCCAGCACATCAGCTTGCCTAGCGGCATCTTGTAGATTGATTTTTCATGCAGGTGCGGACGCTGCTTGCGGTACACCAGGTACGAGCAAAGAATGATGGTCCAGACGAACATGAACAAAATCGCCGACACGGTGGTGATCATGGTGAACGCGCCAATCACGCTCGGGTTCACGTAAA
The DNA here is from genome assembly GCF_025106035.1 of Citrobacter sp. XY323. Taxonomy (NCBI): domain Bacteria; kingdom Pseudomonadati; phylum Pseudomonadota; class Gammaproteobacteria; order Enterobacterales; family Enterobacteriaceae; genus Citrobacter; species Citrobacter sp. XY323. Next base: position 73,266 of record NZ_JANYUK010000006.1, on the reverse strand, counting down.
GCATCACCACGCCGCCCAGCAGACAGATACAGGAGAAGGTTAAACCTTTCGCCGGAACTGCGCGTTTAGACAGTTTGGCAAACGCTTTAGGCGCTACGCCTTCCTGTGCCAGGCCGAACAGCATACGGCTGGTAGAGAACACGCCACTGTTTGCGGAAGAGGCAGCTGAAGTCAGCACCACAAAGTTGATCAGGCTCGCCGCGGCAGGCAGACCGACCAGCACAAACAGTTCAACGAATGGGCTCTTGGTTGGCACTACCGAGCTCCACGGTGTTACGGACATAATCACGATCAGCGCAAAAACGTAGAACATGATGATACGGATCGGAATCGAGTTAATGGCGCGCGGCAGAGATTTCTCTGGGTCCTTGGTTTCTGCAGCGGTCGTTCCCACCAGCTCAATACCCACAAACGCGAACACGGCTATCTGGAAGCCAGCAAAGAAGCCGCTCAGACCTTTCGGGAACCAGCCACCGTCATTCCACAGATGCGTGAACGATGCCTGAACGCCGGTTGGCGACTGGAAGTGCGTCAACACCATCACCAGACCAACGACAATCAGGCCGATGATGGCGACGATTTTGATCATCGCAAACCAGAACTCCATCTCACCGAACATTTTTACAGTGGCAAGGTTGAGGCTCAGCAGCAGCACGATCACCGCCAGCGAGGCGACCCAGTCTGAAAGTTCGGGGAACCAGAATTGCGCATACGCCGTAATGGCGACAACGTCTGCCATCCCGGTAACAACCCAGCAGAACCAGTAAGTCCAGCCGGTAAAATACCCGGCCCATGGCCCGAGCAGGTCAGAGGCGAAATCACTAAAAGATTTGTACTCCAGATTCGAGAGCAGCAATTCACCCATTGCACGCATCACGAAAAACAGCATAAAACCGATGATCATATACACAAAGATGATCGACGGTCCGGCGAGGCTGATGGTTTTACCAGAGCCCATAAACAGGCCGGTACCAATAGCACCACCAATGGCAATAAGTTGAATATGACGGTTTGTGAGATTGCGCCGTAGCGACTGTTCAGACGAAGCCTCATCAGCGGCGTCGACTTTTACCTGATCTACCATGTTTTTTCTTCCTGTACCTGTCTGTGTTGTTCAGGCTCTACGGCCTTTAGTGTGTCTATGATACGACGTTCCTGATTATCAGGACTCATCGATATTAGGTAAGAATTGGCGGGATGAATACTAAGATTTAGATATAATGTTAATTTAATGTTTAAAGTGAGTGTCATATCACTCTGATAGCGCGAATCAGCTCACAAAAATACACGCTAACGAGGCATTTGCAAAATAAAATATCGACAACCACGTAACTATAGCTTTTCACGCTATTTTTTTGTTCCCCCCGGCCTCGGAGGGAACAGAAGTCACTGCTTACAGGATCTCAAGCAGCTCAACGTCGAACACCAGCGTGCTGAACGGAGGAATGGACGCGCCAGCGCCACGCTCGCCGTAAGCCAGTTCCTGAGGAATAGTCAGTTCCCATTTGGAACCTACCGGCATCAGGGTCAGCGCTTCAATCCAGCCAGGGATCACGCCGTTAACCGGGAATTCAGCCGGTTCGCCGCGTGCGACAGAGCTGTCAAACACGGTACCGTCGATCAGTTTACCGGTGTAGTGCACGCGAACGCGGTCAGTACGCGCTGGAATAGCACCTTCGCCCTGAGTCAGAACACGGAACTGCAAACCGGATTCAGTGCTGTTCACACCGTCTTTCTCACGGTTTTCTTCCAGATATTTGACGCCATCAGCCGCCATAGCCTGGAAACGCTCGCGACGTACTGCATCAGCGCGTTCGTGGATTTCACGCAGTGCGCGATGCACAACATCAACCGGCACTGCCGGGTGCTTACCTTCCAGCGCGTCAGCGATACCCGCTACCAGCGCTTCAGGCAACAGTCCTTCCAGTCCGGATTCGCTCAGCTGTTGTCCTACCTGCAAACCAATGCCGTAGCTTGCTTGCGCTTCGATAGTGTCAAAAGTCGGGTTAGCCATCATATTTCCTTTCATCGGATGTAAAGTAGCGGGCAGCATATCAGCCATGCCGCATCCGGTAAAACTTTGTCTCGGGAACAGATGACAAATCGCGAGGAAACATAAACAATAGGAATACCCCGCGTTGACGTCACGAAAGCGGGTAATATGACGAACATCATAGCATTAGCCATCTATACTCTATGATCGAGGAACGAGACGCGGAGCAGGAGGAAAGCCATGCCCGGGCGCTTTGAATTAAAACCAACCCTGGCGAAAATCTGGCATGCACCGGACAATTTTCGCATTATGGATCCGCTACCGCCTATGCACCGACGCGGCATTATAATTGCTGCTATCGTGCTGGTGATAGGCTTCCTGCTGCCCTCCAGTGACACCAGCGATGCCCCTGTGGTTACGCGTACTGCTCAGCTGGATTTACAGTCACAGTCGCAGCCGCCGACCGAAGCTCAACTGCAGGCACAGTTGGTCGCCCCGCAAAACGATCCGGGCCAGGTCGCTCCGCTTGCCCCAGAGCCAATCCAGGAAGGAGAACCAGACGCGCAGCCGCAGGCTCAGCAATCTCAGCCGCAGACGCAACCTTTCCAACAGGATAGTGGAATTGAGCAGCAGTGGCGCTCCTATCGCGTAGACTCGGGCAAAACGCTGGCGCAGGTATTCCGTGACCATAACCTCCCGCCAACCGATGTATACGCAATGGCGCAGGTTGAAGGTGCCGGAAAACCGCTGAGCAACCTGAAAGACGGCCAGATGGTACAAATCAGGCAGAATGCCAACGGCGTGGTAACGGGATTAACCATTGATACCGGTAATGGTCAGCAGGTACTGTTTACTCGACAACCTAACGGCAGTTTTATTCGCGCCCGTTAACCGGCACACCTGTGTACCTGATAAACACAGCGCATCAGACATTAAGGTGAAGCGTCAGCGCTTCACCTTGTTCACCCACCAGATCCCGGAACAGACCAGCACCAGCGCCAGCGCATATTTCCATTCGAGAATGTTTTCGCCGAGGAATATCGCCGACAGAACCGCCCCCGAAACCGGGATCAGGAAGTTAAACGGCGCAATCATCCCCACGCGGTTATGCTTGAGCAGAATACTCCACAACGCAAAAGCGACCGAAGAGAGTAACGTCAGGTAGCCCAGAATCGCCACTGAAGACGCGCCGTGTACGGTCAGCGTGCCACCAAAAGCGTAGCCGCCGATAACCAGCGCCAGACCGCCGACACCCAACTGATATCCTGTCATTACCGTCGGGTCTACCGTCTGAGAAATGCGTTTACCGTATAACGTGGCGGCAGAAAGAATAAAGGCCGCCATCACCACTGAACCGTCCCCTAACAGGCTGAAGTTAAAATCCAGTCCGCTGCTAAAGTTCACCACCATTACGCCGGTAAAGCCCAGGATACAGCCCAGCACTTTGTTGTAGCTCAGCTTGTCGTTCTGATAGATAAAATGGGCCAGCAGCACGCTGAAGAAGGTGCCGGTCGCGTTCATGATCGACCCCTTCACCCCCGTCGTGAACGCCAGGCCAATATAGAAGAAGATGTATTGCAGCGAGGTTTGCGTCAGTCCCAACAGCGTGAGCTGACCGTACTGACGCGGGCTTAACCGGCCAATCGGTTTACGCTGCGCCACCGCCAGCAATAGCAGCAATAATCCAGCAAACAGGAAGCGATAGCCGGCAAAGACAATTTTTGAAGGAATGTCATCCGTGGCAATCTGGAAGATCTCATATCCGCTTTTGATCGCCGGATAGGCGCTCCCCCACAGCAGGCAGCAGAACGCTGCGCTCAGGTAGACAACATTTTTACGCGCAAACAGAGGTTGGTGCGTTGGTTCCATTCCATCACCACTTTGAAATAATGTTTTATTTTTATGATTATCCCGAAAAGGATAAAGAATAGCCAGAGCGAAAAGCGGAGGGAACAGAAAAGCAAAACGCCGACACAAGGCCGGCGCTTTTACGCAGTAATCAGAATAAAAACTTATTCTGCAACTACGTTTACAGTCAGCTTAGCAAACACTTCGCTGTGAACCTGGAAGCTCACTTCGTGCTCACCAGTGGTACGCAGAACGCCGTTCGGCAGACGAACTTCGCTCTTAGCTACTTCAACGCCAGCTGCAGTTACAGCGTCAGCGATGTCGCGAGTACCGATGGAACCGAACAGTTTACCTTCGTCGCCAGCTTTAGACGCGATGGTTACGGTTTCCAGTGCGTTGATTTTCTCAGCACGAGCTTCAGCAGCGGACAGAACGTCAGCCAGTTTAGCTTCCAGCTCAGCGCGACGCGCTTCGAAAAATTCAACGTTTTTCTTGGTAGCAGGAACAGCTTTACCCTGTGGTACCAGGAAGTTACGAGCATAGCCCGCTTTAACGTTAACCTGATCACCCAGGCTACCCAGGTTTGCTACTTTATCAAGCAGAATAACTTGCATTACCTTATCCTCTCAAAGTCGTATTAATGGACCGTGACCGATTACTGATGACGATCAGTGTACGGCAGCAGGGACAGGTAGCGAGCGCGTTTGATAGCGCGAGCCAGCTGACGCTGGTATTTTGCACGGGTACCGGTGATACGGCTTGGGACAATCTTACCGCTTTCGGTGATGTAGTTTTTCAGCGTAGCGATATCTTTATAGTCGATCTCTTGAACGCCTTCCGCGGTGAAACGGCAGAACTTGCGACGACGGAAATAACGTGCCATATGGCTAGTCTCCAGAATCTATCAATTCAATCTGCTCGGCATGCAGAACCATTTTGCTCAGGCCGTTCTTTGCCTTGTGGCAAGAGATGAACCCCTGAACGGTCACTGCGCTACCGACCGTTATACTGTGAGTAATGGCCTGGTTTTCGTATCCGCTAATAATAACGGGCATTTGGCACCACGCCTGCCGGTGAAACCCGGCTTCCTCCTGCACAGAACGATGCTCAAGCACGAACTGGCAATGAGGAATTCCTGATGGACTGACCTTTCGAAGGGGAGCCCTGCACACGGTGCCGGACAACGCCAGACGGTTGGTCATCAGAAATTACTCTTCAGAATCCCCAGCTTCAGCATCATCTGCGGTTTCGTTAGCGAAATCATCGCGACGTTCACGACGCTCGTCTTTCGCTTTAACCATCGGAGATGCTTCGGTAACAGCGTGTTTAGTACGCATAACCATGCTGCGGATAACGGCATCGTTGAAGCGGAAGGTAGTTTCCAGCTCATCGATCACTTCCTGCGGCGCTTCAACGTTCAGCAGAACGTAGTGAGCTTTGTGCAGTTTGTTGATCGGGTAAGCCAGCTGACGGCGGCCCCAGTCTTCCAGACGGTGGATCGTGCCTTCTGCACCAGTGATGGCAGCAGTGTAGCGTTCGATCATACCCGGAACCTGTTCGCTCTGGTCAGGATGGACCATAAAAACGATTTCGTAATGACGCATCGAATTGCTCCTTACGGATTATTCAGCCTCCTGTCTGGGTCAGCCGAGGCCCGGGGAGGCAAGGAACGTGTTAAAGGTCGGCTGAAAAATTGACGCGTCATAATACTGGCGCCTGCCACTAAACTCAAGGTAATTGTACGATTATTTATCATGTCGCCATTAATACATATCCAGCAGCATTTTGACGCTGATGCAAATGGAGACAATGACAATCATGGGTCGGATAACTTTCTTGCCGCGCGTTAGTACGACCGTCGCGCCAAGACGTGCGCCGAGGGACTGCCCGGCAAACATCACCAGCCCCAGCGACCAGATCATTTTACCGCCAAAAATGAAGAACAATATCGAGGCGATGTTGGACGCCAGGTTAATAAAATTCGAGTGAATTTGCGCCTTATCGATGCTGTATCCCCACAGCAGGATATAGCTGAGGGTATAAAAGGAGCCAGCCCCGGCACCGAGAAAGCCGTCATAAAAACCAATGCATCCCCCGCCGATCAACGAGAAGAGAAACAGGGATACCTGCTGCTTTCTTTTCGGTTCGCTGAGATTTGGCGCAAAAATAAAGTAGATGGCGACCGCGATAATCAGGATCGGGAGCAGTTTCTTCAGCAGTTCCGGTTCAATGAACTGGATAAGCGTCGTTCCCATCGCAGAACCGATAAAGGCAGATAAAAACACATACTTGTGCTCCTGCACGTTGATATGCCCCCGGCGTAAAAAATAAATCCCGGAGGTCAGCGAGCTGCCCAGCGCCTGAATTTTATTGGTTGCCAGCGCATTCGCCGGGGGTAAACCAGAAATTAACAGTGCGCCAATCGAGAGAAAACCACCGCCGCCCGACACCACGTTAATAAAGCCTGCCACCAGCGCGACCATAAACATAATCACAAAGTAGCTGAAATCCATGAATGAAGTATCCATAAGTTTTTGCCTTATTATCATAAAGTTATATTAATTATCCAGCTCACTATAAACGGCGTACTCACCCGATTAAATTGACTATTTGGTAAGTGCTTATGCGCGAAAGACAGGTATTTTTGACCGCAGCGGTACACACCAGCGGCCTGTTAATAAAAGAAAAGATGGTCATGCGGTAATTTTTTGAACAACTGCATCAGAAATGGTCGCTATCGACTGCGCCGGTAGCGGTTAAAATTACATCAGAAGCTAATCACTCACAGGAGAGAGGCAACCAGAGACCGCAGTCGAGGAGGTACATATGCGAGCCCGTGTTTTGACCCTTCTGGCTATGCTTTTGCTTAGTGCAAATGCAACGGCAGCCATCAAAATTGACAATCATCAGGCCAGGAATATGGATGATGTGCAGAGCTTAGGCGTCATTTACATAAATCATAACTTCGCCACTGAAAGTGAAGCCACTCAGGCCCTGAATGAAGAGACCGATGCGCAAGGCGCAACCTACTACCACGTGATCCTCACCAGGGAACCCGGTAGTAACGGAAATATGCACGCCAGTGCAGATATTTACCGCTAGCACCAGAAATAACCAACGAGAACATTGCCGCAGTTTAATTTGCCCCCTTCACAGGGGGCTTTTTTTGCAAAAAAGTCCTACAGCCAGATCAATAACATCCCCTGAATGATTGGGCTCCAGGACTTAGTCGTTACTTCTGTCCGTAATAGGCGTTTGGACCGTGCTTACGCATGAAATGCTTATTCATCAGATAGCTGTCGATGGGGCTAAGAGCCGGATTAATACCACGCGCAATCCATGCCATTTTTGCCACTTCCTCCATCACCACGGCGTTATGTACCGCATCGTGAGCATCCTTGCCCCAGGCAAACGGGCCATGCTGGTACACCACTATGCCAGGCGTATGCAAAGGTTCCACCTCCCCCAGCGTTTCGACAATCACCTTACCGGTATTTAGCTCATACTCGCCCTGAACTTCAGCTTCAGTTAACGCCCTGGTGCAGGGAATATCGCCAAAGAAGTAATCCGCATGCGTCGTGCCAAGAGAGGGAATTGCCAGACCCGCCTGCGCCCATGCCGTCGCGTGGGTTGAGTGGGTGTGCACCACGCCGCCGAGAGAAGAATAGCGGCGATACAGCTCCAGATGGGTGGCGGTATCAGAAGAAGGACGATAGCGCCCTTCCACTACGTTGCCGGCCAGATCCACAACCACCATGTCATCTACCTGCATCGTTTGGTAGTCGACGCCGCTAGGCTTAATCACCACCAGCCCGCGCTCGCGGTCAATGGCGCTGACGTTCCCCCAGGTGAACGTCACCAGCCCGTAGCGCGGCAAATCCATATTGGCCTCAAAAACCTGCTGTTTAAGTTTTTGCATTACACCGCCTCCACCAGACCTGCGCTGGCCATTCGCGCCTTCACCCAGTCGCGCGCCTTCGCGACTTCACGTGCCGGGTCGTCCGACGTTTCACTCCACATCTCAATCAGGTATGGTCCGCAGTACCCACTCTGTTTGAGCGTCGCAAAACAACGTTCGAACTCAACAACCCCTTCACCAAACGGCACATTTTTGAATACACCAGGTTTGGTATCCTTCACGTGTACGGCAACGATATGACCCATCCCAGCCTGCAGCTCCATCTGCACGTCGTTATCCCACGCCGACAAATTGCCAATATCGGGATACAGCTGGAACCACGGATTGTTGAGATAGTGGGCATAACCCAGTGCCTTGCTGATCGAATTCATCAGCGGATAATCCATGATTTCCATCGCCAGCGTCACCTGCGCGCGGCTCGCCATCTCCACACTCTCTTTCAGCCCATCGCGAAACCGACGACGCGTTTCGTTATTGGCCTGCTGGTAATAGACGTCGTAACCCGCCAGTTGAATAACGCGAATACCGATATCCTGCGCAAACTGAATGGCTTTACGCATGATCTCCAGCCCCTGTTCGCGCACCGCATCATCTTCACTGCCAAGCGGGAAACGACGATGAGCGCTCAGGCACATGGACGGTACGCGTATCCCTGTCTCAGCGATAGCGGCCACCAGCGCCAGTCGCTGCTCGCGGCGCCAGTCAAGACGCGCCAGGCGATCGTCGGTCTCATCAACAGATATTTCAACAAAATCAAAGCCCAGTTCCTTCGCCAGCTGCAAGCGTTCCAGCCAGCACTCCCCGCCGGGGAGCGCTTTTTCATAGATACCGAGCGGGACCTGTTTCGACAACATAGTCGCTCCTTATCCCCACAGTTGGGCGATGGAACGTTTGAACTGACGCGCAGCGTCTACCGGAGAGGCAGCATCGCGAATGCTGCGTCCGGCAATAAAGACGTGGATAGGGATCCCCCGGAACAGCGGCAGATCCTCCAGCGCCAGGCCGCCGGTGATGGTGACCTTAAAGCCCATATCAGAAAGGCGTTTGATGGCGCTAATATCTGCCTCTCCCCATGCCACACCCGCCGCCTGCGCGTCACGGCTGCGGTGATATACCACTTGCCCAATGCCCGCGTCACGCCACTCCTGCGCCTGCTCCCAGGTCCAGTAACCAGTCAGTTCAATCTGCACGTCGCCATTAAATTCTTTCGCCACCTCCAGCGCCCCCCTGGTGGTGTTGATATCCGCGCAGCAGATGACGGTAACCCAGTCAGCATTGGCTTCGAAACACATGCGCGAGAGGATTTTACCCGCGTCGGCGATTTTGGCATCCGCCAGCACAATTTTATGCGGATAAAGCGCCTTCAGATCGCGTACGGCGCGCACCCCCTCTGCCACGCAAAGAATCGTGCCCACCTCAATGATATCGACCTCTTCGGCAATCAGACGCGTCGTTTCATAGGCGGAAGACATTGATTGGTTATCCAGCGCAACCTGCAACATAGGTAATGACATTTTGGTATCCTTTTAAACAGCCACCGCAGTGGCGTTATCAATTAAATCCAGCACTTCCTGCGCGGTGCGGCAGGCGCGTAAACGGTCGAAATTGGCTTCATCGTCAAAGAGATTCACGATCTGCATGATGCCGACTTCCTGATGTGTGTTGGCGTCTACTGCCGCCATGGTGATCAGGATGTCGACCGGGTCGTTATCTTCGTGGTTAAACACCAGCGGTGTTTTCAGCGTCACCAGCGCAAAACCGGTTTTCTTGACCCCTTCCTCCGGACGGCCGTGCGGCATTGCCAGGCCGGGCGCAATCACGAAATACGGGCCGAACTGTTCGACTCCGTCGAGGATGGCCTGGTAGTAGCGTGGTTCAACCACATCAGCCTTAACCAGCAGATCCACGCTCAGCTTTACCGCTTCCTGCCAGGAGCTGGCCTCGGCCTGTAAAAGGATGGCGTTATTGTCTGCCAGCGAATCACGTAATTTCATAGGCCGCCTCCTTACTTCACGTCCTGAGGGAAATGCGCGTTGATCACTTCCAGCAGTTTTGGTCCAAAATCGGCGGGAGACAGCATGTTGCGTACGCCAACAACATATTTATTGCCCGATACGGTAATCTCACCGGCAATATGGGTAGAAGCGATGATGATATCCGCGCCGCTCAGTTCACTTTTGTATTCACCTACTGCGCAACTGTTTACCGTATGGTCAATATTTGACTGGGTTAAAAACTGATCCACCTTCATCTTCATGATCATGGAACTCCCCTGCCCATTGCCACATACAGCCAAAATACGTACGGTCATAATCGGAACTCCTTATTAAGCAGAGTGTTCTGCCAGTTGTTTTTCTGCGTCTTCCTCAGCGCGCAAGGTGCGTCCTGCGAAAAACATATAAGCCAGTGCAATCAGAATAATGACGGCCATAAACACGATGCCGATGGAGGCAAAGCCCTGCATCATCGGCGGCGCCAGAATTGACCAGTCCGCCATGCCCATCCAGGCGCTCATCCCGGTGAGCTTCACCGCCCAGACGCAGCCGAAGATTTCGATCATCCCCATCACCAGGCAAATCTTGAGTGCCGCGCGCCAGCCGCCAAAGTGGTTAGCAAACACGCCGATAGTCGCGTTCGAGAAGAACATCGGAATAAAGCCAGGGATAATCAGAATAGAAGAGCCGCAACCCACCAGGATGCCCACCGCAATCAGTTGGCCGATGGTGCCCCACATAAAGCCCCAGACCACCGCGTTGGGCGCAAAGCTATAAATCGCCGCGCAGTCGATAGCCAGCACTGCACCCGGGATCAGACGTTGAGAGATACCGTTGAACGCTTCTGAAAGCTCAGCAACGAACATACGTACGCCCTGAGTGATGATGAAAATAGCGACGGCAAACGAAAAACCGGTCTGCAGAATATAGACCGTCCAGTGGGTTTTACCCGCCATCGCCTGAACCACATCAATGCCGAAAGAGAGCAGGATCGCGCCGAAGAAGAGGGTCATAACAATCGCGGTAGAAACGATGTTGTCATGGAAGATATTCAGCCAGCCCGGCAGCTTCAGATCTTCAACACTCTCCTCTTTCTTACCCAGATAAGGCGCGACTTTGTAGGCAATCCATGAAGCGAACTGTTGCTGGTGACCGATGGAGAAACCGCAGCCGTCGGTCACTTCCTGCGTCGGCTTGTACATCATATTGGAGGTAATGCCCCAGTAGAGCGACACCAGCACCGCGGTGCAGATGATGGTGGTCCACATCGGGTAACCGAAGATGTAGAGAGAGACGGCAATCAGGCCCGCCTGCTGGAACATTATGTGGCCGGTCAACATGATGGTGCGAATGCCGGTAATACGCCGTAGCAGTACGTAACAAATATTCAGCGCCAGCGCCAACAGCACAGCATAACCCACCCAACTATAGGCATCGCCCATACGTTCGATGGTTGCCATCATGGAGGCATAGGTATCGGAAATCGCACCATTGATACCGTAAACTTCGGACATCTTCGCCACCACCGGTTTAAACGTGCTGGTCAGAATGCCCGATCCCGCTTGCAGCAACATAAAACCGATAATCGTTTTGATCGTGCCTTTGATAATAACGCTGACGCTTTTACGCAGCAGGATGTAACCAAGACAGGTCACAATACCCAACAGCAAGGGCGCGTTGGTCATAACCTGATTAAAAAAGACGGTAAAGATGTTGTAGAGGATCTCCATAACGATCTCCAGTAGACGAAGTTGCTGAACATTCATTACAGATGCCCAGGATGTTGTGCCCTCACTCTAATTTTCAAAAGTAATCACAACAAGATTGAATTTGATTAAATGTGATGCAGTACGCAAATAATTCACACACTTGCAGAGTGGCTTTACTTCTAATTAATCACTTCCAAAATAAACTCTATTAAAACAATAAAATACAAAACAAACACTCAAGTAAACCATCCTGTCACGCTGTGATTTGCTCACATTTCCCCGCTGAACACCAAAAATCAACGCATTGCCTTCTTGAAAAAATGATGTCAATATCAATCAAAACAAATCATAAATTGACTTAATCTGAATAAATATGAAGGTAAATGCGATGAGTAAAGTAAAAAGCATCACGCGTGAATCATGGATCCTGAGCACATTCCCGGAGTGGGGAAGTTGGCTGAATGAAGAGATCGAACAGGAGCAGGTCGCCCCGGGCACATTCGCTATGTGGTGGCTTGGCTGTACCGGCATCTGGCTGAAGTCGGAAGGCGGGACGAACATTTGCGTCGATTTCTGGTGCGGAACGGGTAAACAGAGTCACGGTAACCCGCTAATGAAAACCGGCCACCAGATGCAACGCATGGCTGGGGTGAAGAAACTGCAGCCAAACCTGCGCACCACGCCGTTTGTTCTTGATCCGTTTGCAATTCGACAGATCGATGCAGTGCTGGCGACACACGATCATAACGATCACATCGACGTGAATGTCGCGGCCGCCGTCATGCAAAACTGCGCCGATGACGTGCCATTTATCGGGCCGCAAACCTGTGTGGATCTGTGGATGGGTTGGGGTGTGCCAAAAGAGCGCTGCATCGTGGTAAAACCAGGCGATGTGGTGAAAGTGAAAGATATTGAAATTCATGCGCTTGACGCGTTTGATCGTACGGCATTAATCACGCTGCCTGCCGATCAAAAAGCGGCAGGTGTGCTGCCGGATGGTATGGATGCACGTGCGGTAAACTACCTGTTCAAAACACCGGGCGGTACGCTGTACCACAGCGGAGACTCGCACTACTCTAACTACTACGCAAAGCATGGCAACGAGCACCAGATCGACGTTGCGCTCGGCTCCTATGGTGAGAATCCGCGCGGGATTACGGACAAAATGACCAGCTCCGACATGCTGCGCATGGCGGAAGCGTTGAATACGAAAGTGGTGATCCCTTTCCATCATGACATCTGGTCAAACTTCCAGGCCGACCCTCAGGAGATCCGCGTACTGTGGGAGATGAAAAAAGATCGACTGAAGTATGGCTTTAAGCCGTTTATCTGGCAGGTGGGCGGTAAGTTCACCTGGCCGCTGGACAAAGATAACTTTGAATATCACTATCCGCGCGGCTTTGATGACTGCTTCACGATTGAACCGGATCTGCCGTTTAAATCCTTCTTGTGACCCCTACAAAATGCCGGTCTATTCCGGCATTTTTTCCCATTTACTTTAGTATTTCCAGGCTATTTCAAATATCATCTTTTCAAATCAATTTGTATCGGAATAGCTCATGACTGAAGCACAAAGACATCAAATATTGCTGGATATGCTGGCGCAGTTGGGCTTTGTTACCGTTGAGAACGTGATTGAGCGTCTGGGGATTTCACCAGCCACAGCACGCCGGGACATCAATAAACTCGACGAAAGCGGCAAACTCAAGAAAGTCCGCAATGGCGCAGAAGCCATCACCCAGCAACGTCCGCGCTGGACACCTATGAATCTGCATCAGGCGCAGAACCACGATGAAAAAGTTCGCATTGCCAAGGCCGCATCCCAACTTGTAAATGCGGGTGAAAGCGTGGTGATCAACTGTGGATCAACCGCCTTCCTGCTTGGTCGTGAAATGTGCGGCAAGCCGGTGCAGATCATCACCAATTATCTGCCGCTGGCGAACTATCTGATCGACCAGGAGCATGACAGCGTGATCATCATGGGAGGGCAATACAACAAAAGCCAGTCCATCACGCTTAGTCCGCAAGGCAGCGAAAATAGCCTGTATGCCGGACACTGGATGTTTACCAGCGGTAAAGGGTTGACCGCGGACGGACTGTATAAAACCGATATGCTAACCGCGATGGCTGAGCAGAAGATGCTTAACGTAGTGGGTAAACTGGTGGTGCTGGTCGATAGCAGTAAGGTCGGTGAACGCGCGGGGATGCTGTTCAGTCGCGCCGATCAAATCGATATGCTCATTACCGGCAAAAATGCTAACCCTGAGATTCTGCAACAACTTGAAGCTCAGGGCGTAAGCATCGTGCGCGTTTAAAGGTGCTGGCGAAAAAACGTTACCGTCGCTGCCAGCGCCTCTGGCGTGATGCGGTGGCGTACGCCCGCTTCCCACAGGCAGGTTAAATTGTTATCCAGCCCTGCCTGAATCAGCGCCTGCTGTAAGCGGAAGGTTTCAACCGCGGGCACCACATCGTCCTCCTGTCCATGCCACAACAGCAACGGTCTGTCGGCCAGGCGTTGTAGCTGATGCGTAACGTCCCATTCGGCGAGCGGTGCGATAATGGCATCGAACTCTGCCTGCTGCTCTGGCGTCTGGACCCGTAAAGGGGGAAAAAGCGTTTGTGCAAGACGGGTAAAATAGCCCGAACCCATCAGGCTGGCTACACATTTAACCTCGGGATGGCGGGCCATAATGCCCAACGCCGTCATGCCTCCCATCGACGCCCCCGCAACAGCAAGTCTTTCATCTGATAGCCAATTTTCCGCCACCAGCGCCGCACGTAACGTCGTAAACTCCTGCATGTTTTGCTGCAATATATGCCAGAAGCGGAACATTCGCTCCTGAGCATCACCGTTGAAGCGGGCACCATGGTCGGGCGCATCTGGCATGACAACCCGGAATCCGGCCTGAGCCAGAGCAACGGCAAAATAGCTATAGACCAGACTTGAAGATGTAAACCCGTGATAGAAAATAATGCAAGGGAGTGAACACTCGCGTTTGCCAGCCGGCACGGCGTGCAGGACAGGGATACCAGCCAACTGTCGTGTTTCAATTTCGATCATTTGTCGCCTCTTTTTTTCTGGTATGCCATGCAGCAATACTTAACGCAAGCGAATGTGTTCGGCAATGATTCATAATGTTGAGAACTGGGTTACGCTTTCGCAACATTTTCATTCGAAAATCGCGTGAGAGATAACACTTCGGGAACATTCCCCTAAAGGGAAATTGATAAGGCACTACACTATGGCTATCAGGAAACGAGATAGAGTTATGCGTCGGTTTGCCTCTTTATTGCTGGTGATGCTTTTAAGCGCCTGTAGCGTGCTACAGGGAACGCCGCAACCCGCACCGCCCGTTGCCGACCACCCGCAGGAGATCCGCCGTGACCAGAGTAATGGGTTACAGCGAATAGGAACGGTCAGCGCGCTGGTAAGAGGCTCTCCGGATGATGCGCTGGCAGAGATCCGTGACAAAGCCGTCGCGGCTAAAGCTGATTACTACGTGGTTTTATTAGTGGATGAAACCATCGTGACAGGCCAATGGTATTCACAGGCTATTTTGTATCGTAAATAACATTGGGTTGGAATTTAGTCAGCTTTACATTGCTTTGCGCCGCTATGCGTTTACCTGTGCACAATAAACCAACAGCAGGAAGCTTGAGGTTTATGATCGCGATGGAATGCCCTGCCGTGTGTAGGGGTACGAATAATGGAGCTGACGATGAAACAATCACTTGCCTTATCCTCACTGCTGCTTTCTGCCGGACTGGTAGGTACTACGGCGCAGTCTGCCGAGTTCGCCAGTGCTGACTGCGTTACAGGCCTGAACGAAATTGGCCTGATATCTGTCAGTAACATTGCAGGGAATCCGCAGGATGTAGAACGAGTAGTCGCGTTAAAAGCGGATGAACAGGGTGCCTCATGGTATCGGATCATTCAGATGTACGAAGACCAGCAGCCCGACAACTGGCGCGTACAGGCCATACTCTATGCTTAACAGATTGCCGGATGGCGTAAACTTATCCGGCCTACATTGAATGTAGGCATGATAAGGCGCGCCAGCGTCGCCATCAGGCATATTATTACCGTAATCCCCCCGTTGCCCGCAGGAGCAAGTCGTTCAGCACCTGCTCGGACAATCGTAGTCCACCACGCGTATCGAGCATCATTTGACACCAGGCCTGCGCCACTGGCGGAGAGGCATAGCGCAACATCTGCGCCCCGCAACCGAGCAGGAAAAGCTGCTGTGTAATCTCCCGTCCCAACTCCTCACTGGGTTTACGTAAACGCTGCTGTAGTTGACGTACCCTTCGATCGTAATGTCGGTCTTGCCCTTTTACCTCAGCAAAGGCTTCGCTGAGCATATCGTATATGCCGGGTTGTTTTGTCAGCACCCGCAATACATCGAGGCACATAATGTTGCCAGAGCCCTCCCAGATACTGTTTACCGGCATCTCACGATACAGGCGCGGCAATTCACTCTCCTCGCAGTAGCCAATCCCGCCGAGCACTTCCATCGCCTCTGCAACAAACGGCATACCGGCCTTGCAAACAGAGAATTTCGCTGCTGGCGTGAACAACCTGGCCCACAGAGATTCTTTGGCATCAGCGCGACGGTCCCAGGCCCGTGCCAGTCGGAACAGTAACGCCGTCTGACCTTCCAGTTGGAGCGCCATCCGACCTAATACCTGGCGCATCATCGGTTGTTCGATCAATGGTTTGCCAAAAACCTGTCGCTGGTGCGCATGGTAAATCGCGACGGAAAAAGCACGTCGCATCATGCCATGACTGCCGAGCGCACAGTCAAAACGCGTCATCCCGCCCATTTTCAGGATATGACGTATACCTTCCCCTTCTTCACCCAATAGCCAGCCAATCGCATCGTGGAATTCAACCTCGCAGCTGGCGTTGGAGCGATTGCCTAACTTATCTTTCAGCCGCTCCAGACGGATAGCATTACGCTGCCCGTCGGGTAAAAATCGCGGTACAAAAAAGCAGGATAAGCCTCCCTTTGCCTGGGCCAGTACCAAATGGGCATCGCTTTGCGGCACGGAGAAAAACCACTTATGTCCCACCAGCCGATACGAGCCGTCTGTAAGACGTTCTGCCTGAGTGGTATTGCTTAGCACATCTGACCCCCCCTGCTTCTCGGTCATTCCCATGCCGATCAATAACCCACGCTTTTGCCCTCCGGGCAGTAAATGCGAGTCATAACGGTCGCTTAGCAGCGGCGTAAACCAGTCGTGAAAGGGGGTAGGTAACATCTGAAGTAACAACGGCGTGGCGGCAAAAGTCATGGTAACCGGACACAACGTGCCCGCTTCCACCTGCGCATGCAGCATGAAACGGGCCGCCCGGGCAACAAATGTTCCCTGCCTCGCGTCTTCTTCCCAGGCCAGATTATGTACACGATTGGCGCATAATCCCTGCATCAGCAAATGCCATGCAGGATGAAAACGCACATCATCCAGCCGCTGACCCTGCGAGTCGTAGCGCAACAACTCGGGTGGAAAAGCATTGGCCAGACGGCCAAGCTCGAGCGACTCGGCTGTCCCTAGCTGCTGACCAATACTGGCGAGAAGATCGCTGTCCCAGCCAGCGCCTTCACGGATAACCGCTTCACACAGCGCGCCATCGGACAGATATAAGTTGCTGTTATTGAGCGGTACAGGTTGGTTAAAAACGGTATGCGTTTGCCAGTGCATTGTGTCTCCCTCCGTCAATGGCCGTCACCTTAAGTATGGTCAGAACCACATTATTCGCGACGGAGGGAGATCACAAAAGCACGGTTAGCCCGCAATATAGTGAGGAACAAAGCGAGAAGTATCTTTCGTGATCAACGTATTATCTTCGCGGATCCCCATGCCACACGCTTCATCATCCACGATCCAACTGCCAATCAGCGTATAGCTATCACCAAAACGCGGTAGCGCCTGAAATGCCTGATAGATCATCGGCTCTTCGGCGTAGTCGCCCTCAGCGTGTTCGACGATATGTTGCTGACCATCAAAAATGGTGACGTTTCCCCCTTCACGGGAGAATATGGGTTTACGCACATAGCTTTCACCCTGCGCTATTTGCGGTACTTCTCCGTCGAACCAAGCTGGCAGTAGGTTGGGATGATTGGGGAAAAAACGCCACAGCAATGGCATCAACCCTTTATTACTGAGCACACTTTTCCACAACGGTTCAACCCACTGCTCGCGACGATGGCAAAGCAAGGGACCATTTTCATCTCGCATCATCCATTCCAGGGGATAGAGCTTAAAAGCGCGACGAATCACATTGTCATCCAGGTCCGTGAGCACACCGCCGACGCCAAGCCCCAGTTCTTCAATATACATAAACCGCGATTCTTGCCCTGCCTGCTGCGCGCAATCCTGTAAATACAGCACGGTAGTGCGATCTTCATCGGTATCTTCACAGCAGCAGAAGTAGAAGGGTTCCTGGCTATAAAGTTCAGCAAAACGGGATATAAGCCGTTCCTGAATGGCATTATACTGGTCGGCATCGCGTGGGATAACGCCGTTACGACGCGCATCTTCCAGCCATAGCCACTGAAAATACGCCGACTCATAGAGCGACGTTGGCGTATCAGCATTGTATTCCAGCAGCTTGACCGGGGAGTTATTTCCGCACCAAACAAAATCCATGCGGCCGTACAGAGAGGGATCACGATTGCGCCAGCTTTCGGCAATAACGTCCCAGTACAGCGGCGGGATCGCCAGTTGCTGCATAATCTGTTCGTCGTTAACTGCTCGTTCGACAACGTCCAGACACATCTGGTGCAGTTCCGCAGTGGGCTTTTCGATCTGCTCTTCCACTTGCCGAAGCGTAAAGCGGTATGCCCGGCTCTCATCCCAATAAATCTCATTGTCGATGATATGAAAATCAAAACCGTGATCGTAAGCGATCCGGTTCAGATCCCGGCGTATAGGGACATCATGTCGCAGCATCGTTAACCTCCCCAGTGCCCACGTGCGCTGGATGATCTTCCATAGCCGCCACGAGAAACCGTCGATACTTTCTTCGTCGTATAAGTATGGGTGGTAGCGGTATCATTTTTTCCGCTGCCGGAACGCCAGCCATACTCTCCCGAAGTCGTACGCCAGACCGGTCGCGAAGCATATGAAGAACCGCCGCTGCTGTAAACATACTGTTCATCGCGATCTTTGCGAATCATCCTGGTGAGTAAAAACCCGGTGACCACAGGTACCCAGCTCTGAGCCGTGCTATCGAGATAACAGTCACCAAACTGTGCCTGACAACTCTCCTTACTCATTTGCTTTGGCAAGCTGGCATAGAATTCAGCTTTCGCGTTGTTCCAGCCATCGGTACAAACGGTGGCGCTATTGCCATCATCAATGCATTCACTCACCGTTGAGTAAAATTTACCGTCGCCATCATTATCGGTATCGGCGTCGTCTGCACATCCTTTAAGAATAAAAAAGGCCGCGCCGCCCATAATAGCCAGCGTCAGATATTTGCCGCTGTAACGGCTACGTTTTTTTTCAAAGGGATTAATCGGGCGGTTAATCCGCGTAATAGCAGAATGCCCCACCACCTTGTTTTTGCTTCCTGATTTACGTTTTCTTGCCATGATCGTCCATTACCATGTCATGCAGGCGGCGTTAAAAATGCCTCCCGCCAGCGCAGCGGTTCCCATAAATAATCCCGCGGCGCTATTGTGATTAATGATTTTTTCACTCAGCGTCGGCATATATAAGCGCACACCGCCGTAAATAACGAGTTGAACTACCAGTGCAATACCACCCCAGGCAAAATAATCTGGAATGCTAACAGCATTAATTGCCGCACTGGATAGCGGAATAACGTAACCAAGCAAGGTTCCACTAAATGCCAGCGACGCTGCCGTATTATTATTTTTGATAAGTTGCCATTCATTGTGCGGCGTTATTTTCGAATAAATAAAAAGGAAAATTATCACCATGGCTACACCAATAAAAAAATAGGCGAAAAAAGCCAATAATGAATCCAGTATATGCATTGTAACCGTCCCTGAAATTAACCAATAATATTGATTGATGTTAAAGAAATATCGATGCCCAACGCCCGGGAGAATACCCACTCAGGTTCTCCCTGCTCATTAAATGACTCTTCACCGTTTAACAGCAGGTATTCCCAGGTATTATCTTCCACCTGTCGCTGGTAGCCCATGGTAAAATTGTGCACTTCCCATGTGGCGTGCTGCTGGTTTTCCACCTTTTCCAGCATATAAACCGGTTCAATATTCCCCGGTTCTTCATCGTTAAAAAAGCGCTGCCAACGTTCTTCCTGCCAGCTAAGTGTTGGCGTACCTATCACTGACGGGCTAATGGCAGACTGCCAGTGTTTTTTTTGCGAAATCCCGTAACTTTCTTCATAAACAAAGAGTTTGATATCGTCGATATCATCGATATCTGCTCCACCGGAGGTATTGATTTGCAAAAACTCCTCTCCAGACGTGTAGTAGCGGAAAATCTGACTTCCACCACCTAAATCAATGTGGCTGACGGCTGCAACGGTGTACTCTTCACCCGGCAATTCAATCAATAAAGCTTCTTCTAACAGGCGAAACGCCAATGTATCGATCGTGAACCCTGCATTCAGATGTAACCCCAACGGCCCACGAACTGGCGCAACAGCAGCGGCCTTACCAAATAAACGTTGGAAAAAACTTGTCATCATTTATCCTCGATCTCCAGCCAGGCAATCTCCTTCGCCAGAATGCGGCTATTACCAATCAGATGTAGCCACATTCCTCCTTTTACCTCCGTCGAGATGACCGGGTTCAATTCCATACCACGACCATTTTTACAGGTGCTAATGCCCAACACGGTTGCATCATGGCGGAGCTTCATATAACGCATTAAATTGCCATAACGAATTGAAGTCACCTCTTCCGGAATCGGTACGGCAAAACCCGTGTCGCCCAGCATAGGATTCATAATGGATGCAACCGACTGGGAAGAACCAGGATCCTGAATGGATCGAGAAATTTGTTCAGCAGAGAGATTGCGTACAATTTCAATGCGCGGACAATGCACCTCAAGCAATCCTGCGTAACGCTCATCTTCCATATAAGCAACAACATGGCACTGATCAGGGATCGAATCAGCCAGCGAAAGTGCGATGGTAAACGTAAGTTCATCCGTACGGGCAAAGATGATAGCGCTCTGGCACGTGCATAACCCCATACGAGCATGCTCATTTGCGTCATTAAAATTACGAATACGAATGAAATCAACCCAGTGATTCCCCTGCAAAGGATGTTGAATATCATCCGATTCACACAGGAGCACCCGCTCGAAAGCACGCCGGGTGTCATACAACAGCAGCGATATCATTTTTTCCGTCTGGTGGCCGCGCCAGCCAACCACCAGTATATGATTGCGCAAATGACGATAATCCCCCATCCCCATCATTCCTTTCGCTAACATTCCTTGTACCATGCCAATAACCTTACCCATTAATGCGCCGAATAACCCAACGCTGACTGGGATCTGCCATAGAGCTGTAAAAACTCGCCCTTCTGCTGTTTGCGGACTAAGGTCGCCAAACCCCAGCGTAGAACCCACGACCGAGCAGTAATAGATAAAATCGCTCAGGCGACCAACCAGCATCTCTTCGCCCAGTAATCTCAGCACCAGGTAACAAAACAGGTACTGCCCTACAAATAGCCCAATCAAAGCAGGCCAGGTCAGTCTTGAGAGATTCCGTTGGCATATTTTGATGACCCAAGTGAACAGCATTACTTGCCTTGCTGCCGTTGCAGTCGCGCCAGAACATCCTGAGCAGAGCTTTTATTAGTTGCGCCAATGCCTGCCTCTGCCAGTTTTTCGTCAAGGTCACTCCCATCTGCAACTTTCTCAAGCTGTGCGGCCGCATCCAGGCGGGCCTGACGCTCTGTCTGGCGTGTTTGCAAACGCTTGAGCGACTCCGCCGCCGTAGAGACACTGGAAGACGCGCCGACAGTCGATGTGGTTACGGCCTGTTGGGCACGCTGCATCGCTTCCGTTGCCTTTACCACCTCAAGCTGCTGTTCAAACTGCGCAATCCGCTGCGCGGTGGCATTAACCGCTTTTTCAACGCCATCACGAGAGCTCTCAAGGTTAGTAAGCACTTGCTCCTCGGCAGTTATGACATTCTCCAGACGGGCAATCTCTTCCGCAACTTCGTTAATCAGAGACGGATTAGCATTTTTACTCAGCGCCTCAAGTGCCCGGTTTTCCAGACTGGCCTTGCGCTCGCGCAGATCGTTTAATTTATCGTTGCTCAACTTCACGCGCGCCAGCAAGTCAACCCGTGATTTTCCGGCTTTATCCAGTTCACCTTTCGCATCGCGAATATGCTGTTCCAGCATCCGCACCCCCTGCGCTTCTTCGATTGACTCTTCCGCTTGCGAAAGCACAGACTTGCCGAGAGTAAACAGGCTTTTCAAAATTCCCATAAATAGCGTTCCTTGTTATTCGTAAGTGTATTCTTCAGTTACTTCAGCGAGATCCAGCGCGTTATCCGCAAGCGTAGTCATCTCCAGAACCACATCATCCAACGATGAATTAAGCGAGAGGGCGCCAAATGCGACATAATATTCTTCATGCTGAACGCGAGAAATTCCCACAGAAGACAAAGGAAGGATTTTTTGATTACGTAATAAGAAAATATTAAATTCATCCTGATCATGAATACTACTAACAGAACAAATAACGGTTTCTATAATAATTTGGCGGGATGTGAATAGAACACTGAGCGACAAATCACCAAAATCATTCATTTTGACCATTAATGATTGTTCGTTATATTCAGTATTTATATTTAATTCAGGAAGAGTTTGTAGTGCTTTAGCAAGCAACTGCGGAGTCCATGCCATATATTTCCCATATATTAGTTAGTTAAAAATAAATAAAATGAATATCATTTTCCACCATTTATCATACTTGTTTAAGATAAAAAAAAGCCATCCAAATCTGGATGGCTTTTTCCGAAAAATAAGTTTAGCCGCGCTGGCGTACAGCCTCAAACAGGCAGATGCCAGTCGCAACTGAAACGTTCAGCGACGAAACGCTCCCAGCCATCGGGATGCTGATCAGTTCGTCACAGTGTTCGCGGGTCAAACGACGCATACCCTCACCCTCTGCGCCCATCACCAGCGCCAGACGTCCGGTCATTTTGCTCTGGTAGAGAGTATGGTCAGCTTCACCTGCGGTTCCGACGATCCAGATATTCTCTTCCTGCAGCATACGCATAGTGCGCGCCAGGTTGGTCACACGGATCAGCGGTACGCTTTCTGCCGCGCCGCAGGCCACTTTTTTCGCCGTTGCATTCAACTGCGCAGAACGATCCTTCGGTACGATAACAGCATGGACGCCAGCAGCATCGGCGCTACGCAGGCATGCCCCCAGGTTATGCGGATCGGTAACACCATCGAGGATCAAAAAGAACGGCTGATCGAGCGTAGCAATCAGATCCGGCAGATCGTTTTCCTGATACTGACGACCCGGTTTCACGCGAGCAATAATTCCCTGATGTACCGCACCCTCGCTTTTCTCATCCAGGAACTGGCGGTTAGCCAGCTGAATGACAACACCCTGTGCTTCCAGTGCGTGGATCAGCGGCAGCAGGCGTTTATCTTCACGACCTTTGAGAATAAAGACGTCCTGGAAGCGCTCAGGCGCACGTTCCAGCAGAGCCTGCACCGCATGGATGCCGTAAATCATTTCACTCATGAATGTACTCGTTAATAGTTTATGCGTAACGCGGGCAACGCGAGGTTGCCCGACTTACTGTTTATGGCTGTTATTGCGCGACTTTCTTTTTCGTCGCGCGTTTAGCTTTGGTGGCGGCAGCGATTTTAAGCGTTTTTGCCGATGGTTTTTTCGCTTTTTTATCGCCTTTCTTCTCAGCCGTTTTTTTATCCGCCTGAGGTTTGGCTCTGCCTTTCTTCTCGCCGCGGAAAGCGCTATCCGGCTCGAAATTCACTTTTTTGCCCATCTGACGACGCTTACCGGTATTTTTACCCGCATCGCCTTTTTTCGCTTTTTCACGCGCGGTTTTACCTTCATTGCGCGGTGCACGTTCGCTGGAGATCAAACTGAAGTCGATTTTACGCTCGTCCATGTTGACCGCTTCCACGCGAACTTCCACGCGATCGCCCAGGCGATACATTTGACCGCTGGATTCTCCCGTCAGACGCTGCCCAACCTGGTCAAAACGATAGTAGTCGTTATCCAGGGAGGAGACATGCACCAGACCGTCGATAAACAGCTCATCAAGACGGACGAAGAAACCAAACCCGGTCACGCTGGCGATCACGCCTTTGAAGACATTACCTACCTGATCCAGCATGAAGTCGCACTTCAGCCAGTCAGAGACGTCGCGTGTGGCTTCGTCAGCACGGCGCTCGGCCATCGAACAGTGTTGACCCAGCTGCAGCATCTCTTCCATCGAATAATGGTAGCCACCCGTTTCCGTGGTGTTGCCTTTATGGCCCTGCTCCTGCGCCAGCAGATACTTAATCGCCCGGTGCAAGGAGAGATCCGGGTAACGACGGATCGGCGAGGTGAAGTGTGCATAAGATTGCAACGCAAGGCCAAAGTGACCGCGGTTTTCCGGATCGTAAATCGCCTGCTTCATTGAACGCAGCAGCATAGTTTGCAGCATTTCTGCGTCAGGACGGTCAGCAATCGACTCCAGCAGTTCAGCGTAATCACGCGGCTCGGGTTTATTACCGCCGGGCAGCTCCAGCCCCAGCTCCGCCAACACCGAACGGAACGAATTAATCGCTTCGGTCGTCGGCTTATCGTGAATACGGAACAGTGCCGGCTCTTTGGCTTTCTCAACGAATCGCGCCGCTGAGATGTTCGCCATGATCATGCACTCTTCAATCAGTTTGTGCGCGTCATTACGCTGCGTCTGCTCAATACGCTCAATACGGCGTTCAGCATTGAAGATAAACTTCGCTTCTTCACTTTCAAACGAGATACCGCCACGCTCTTCACGCGCTTTATCCAGCACTTTGTAGAGGTTATGCAGCTCTTCAATGTGTTTAACCAACGGCGCGTACTGCTCACGCAGTTCCTGATCGCCCTGCAGCATGTGCCAGACCTTGGTGTAGGTCAGACGCGCATGGGAGCTCATAACCGCTTCGTAGAATTTAAAGCCTGTTAAGCGGCCTTTCGACGAAATGGTCATTTCACAGACCATACACAGCCTGTCCACCTGCGGGTTGAGCGAACACAATCCGTTAGACAGCACTTCCGGTAGCATCGGAACAACCTGCGATGGGAAGTAGACGGATGTGCCACGGCTGCGCGCTTCCTGGTCCAGCGGAGTCGGCGGGCGAACGTAATAGCTTACGTCAGCAATCGCCACCCATAAACGCCAGCCGCCGCCGCGTTTCTTCTCGCAGTAAACCGCATCGTCGAAGTCACGCGCATCTTCGCCATCGATAGTGACCAGCGGCAGGGAGCGCAGATCGACACGTCCGGCTTTCGCTTCTTCCGGCACTTCTTCTTTCAGTCCGGCGACCTGTTTTTCGACGGCCTGAGGCCAGATATACGGGATTTCATGAGTACGCAGCGCCATATCAACGGCCATGCTGGTTCCCATGTTGTCGCCCAGGACTTCAACAATTTTACCCACCGCTTTAGTGCGACGCGTCGGACGCTGGGTCAGCTCAACCACGACCACAAAACCCATACGAGCACCCATCACCTCTTCCGGCGGGATCAGGATATCAAAGCTCAGGCGGCTGTCGTCAGGGACGACAAACCCAACGCCAGCGTCGGTGAAGTAGCGACCGACAATCTGGCTGGTTTTCGGCACCAGTACGCGCACAATACGCGCTTCGCGACGACCTTTACGGTCCGCGCCCAGCGGCTGTGCCAACACCTGATCGCCATGAATGCAGGTTTTCATCTGCTCGCTGGACAGGTACAGATCATCTTTGCGGCCTTCAACGCGCAGAAAGCCGTAGCCATCACGGTGGCCAATAACGGTACCTTTCAGCAGGTCAAGACGCTCCGGCAGCGCATAGCACTGACGACGAGTGAAGACCAGTTGCCCGTCACGTTCCATGGCGCGCAGGCGGCGACGCAGCGCTTCTTGCTGCTCTTCACCTTCAATGTTGAGTTCAGCGGCCAGCTCATCGCGGTTGGCCGGTTTTTCACGTTTAGTTAAATGTTCGAGGATAAATTCCCGGCTCGGGATAGGATTCGCGTATTTTTCTGCTTCGCGTTCCTGGAAAGGATCTTGTGACATCGAGGTTCCTCCATTGTCAGCTCTGATGAAGATTTTCGTCACTCCACCAGCAATAATTTATAAAGCGGTTGATTCTCTTCAACCAAATCAGCAAGTGTGTAGTTGTCCAGTTCCGTGAGAAAACTTTGCACTGCCTTAGAAAGCGCCTGTTTAAGTCGACAGGCTGGGGTAATGTGGCAAAACTCGCTGCTACAATTGACCAACGATAGTGGTTCCAGCTCGCGAACCACATCACCAATACCAATATCCTTAGCTGGTTTACCCAGGCGGATACCGCCATTTTTTCCTCGAATAGCAGTAACGAAGCCCGCACGGCTAAGTTGATTGATTATTTTGACCATATGATTACGGGACACGCCGTAGACTTCTGTCACCTCAGAAATACTGGTCATACGTCCTTCGGGAAGTGACGCCATGTAGATTAGCGCACGTAATCCGTAATCGGTGAAACTTGTTAACTGCACATCAACCTCAGGAAAAGGGATAAAACGGATAAACCTGGTGGTATTAATTACATTGATGATAAACCAGCCACCAGCCAGGTCGCTAATTTATTTCAGTTCAGGAAGGAAAAAAGCGAGGAACTTACGTGATTTTAAGCCGGATTATGATGCAAAGCGCCTCATCCGGCCTAAGATAGTGCAAGCGCAGCGCCATTCGACGCCACGCTATAACCATAATTATGCGTCGAACGGGTCGCGCAGGATCATGGTCTCAGTACGGTCTGGGCCAGTTGAGATAATATCAATCGGCACACCGGTCAGTTCTTCAATACGCTTGATGTAGTTCAGTGCTGCCTGCGGCAGACCGCTACGTTCCTTCACACCGAAGGTGGATTCAGACCAGCCCGGCATGGTTTCGTAGATCGGCTCGATACCTTTCCAGTCGTCTGCAGCCAGCGGGGTAGTCGTTACTTCACGGCCATCCGGCATACGATAAGCGACACAGATTTTCACCTCTTTCAAACCGTCCAGTACGTCCAGTTTGGTCAGGCAGAAGCCAGACAGGGAGTTAATCTGTACTGCACGGCGTACCGCAACGGAGTCCAGCCAACCGGTGCGACGACGACGACCGGTGGTCGCGCCATACTCGTTACCTTGTTTGCACAGGAACTCGCCAACGTCATCAAACAGCTCAGTCGGGAACGGACCCGCGCCTACACGTGTTGAGTAAGCTTTGATGATACCCAGAACGTAATCCACATAACGTGGACCCAGGCCGGAGCCGGTCGCCACGCCACCTGCGGTGGTGTTGGAAGACGTTACGTACGGATAGGTACCGTGGTCGATATCCAGCAGGGTACCCTGTGCGCCTTCGAACATGACGAAATCGCCACGCTTACGCGCCTGGTCCAGCAGATCGGAAACATCAACAACCATAGAGGTCAGGATGTCGGCAATCGCCATCACATCATCCAGCACTTTCTGGTAGTCAACTGCTTCAACTTTATAGAAATTCACCAGTTGGAAGTTGTGATATTCCATCACTTCTTTCAGTTTTTCAGCGAAGGTTGCTTTATCAAACAGATCGCCAACGCGCAGACCGCGACGAGCTACTTTGTCTTCATAAGCCGGACCGATGCCACGACCGGTAGTACCGATCGCTTTCTCGCCACGCGCTTTCTCACGAGCATTATCCAACGCAACGTGATAATCAAGGATCAGCGGACAAGCTTCAGACAACAGCAGGCGCTCGCGAACCGGGATGCCACGATCTTCCAGTCCTTTCATTTCTTTCATCAGCGCGGACGGAGACAGTACAACACCGTTACCGATGATGCTGATGACATTCTCGCGAAGAATACCTGATGGAATAAGATGGAGGACGGTTTTTTCACCGTTGATTACGAGAGTATGGCCTGCGTTGTGACCACCCTGGTAGCGCACAACATATTTAGCCCGTTCAGTCAGAAGATCGACGATCTTCCCTTTACCTTCGTCACCCCATTGGGTGCCCAGTACGACGACGTTGTTACCCATTTTTCAAAATCACCGTTTGCTTAAAAATGGATTCTACCACCGCTTTTTCAGATATACAGCACTTTTTGCATGCGAAAATCCGCAAAATAGGCTACTTATTGATCAGCCAATCGTTTTCCTCAACATGTAGTAGACCACAACGCCCGCAACCACAAGACCTCCACCAAAACGACGCAAAGTATTTTCGGGAAGTTGCGCCATTGCGGAAATCATTTTCTTCCACGCGCGTGGATAAAGCATAGGGCCCAGGCCTTCCAGCACCAAAACCAGCGCGAGCGCCAGCAAAATTGTTGAATTCATCCATCGTCCTTTATAAAAAGAAAACCACCGCATCCCTGGGGATGCCGGTGGTTTTGCTGGTTTAAAACCGCTGGAACTTTATTAGCGTGTCGTAGTGCTCGGTGTCTTCATATAGCGGAAGAAATCGCTGTCCGGGCTCATGATCATCACGTCCTGGTTGCCTTCAAAGCTCTTCTCGTAAGCACGCAGGCTACGGATGAAGGCGTAGAAGTCAGGATCCTGGCTGAACGCATCGGCAAACAGTTTAGCGGCTTCTGCATCGCCTTCACCGCGCATGATGCGGCCCTGACGCTCAGATTCTGCCAGCGTTTTAGTCACTTCATAATCCGCCGTGGCACGCAGTTTTTCCGCTTCTTCCTGACCTTGTGAACGATGGCGACGCGCTACCGCTTCACGCTCAGCGCGCATACGGTTGTAGATAGCCTCAGACACTTCAGCAGGCAGGTTGATTTGCTTGATACGCACGTCAACCACTTCGATGCCCAATGCCGCCATACTGTTCGGGTTGATGACAGGTACTTTACCGTTTGTTTCAGCCTGAACACGCTCAGCCGCTTCGGCAATCGCGCTATCTGCCGCCGGTGTCGCGACTTCATCTTCCGTGCCAGCAGAACCGGAGTTCAGCGCATCACGAACTTCCAGCGTCAGACGACCGCGGGAATCGGTAACGATGTCTTTCACGTCCAGACGACCAATTTCAGAACGCAGACGGTCAGAGAACTTACGTTTCAGCAGGACTTCTGCCTGAGAAACATCGCCACCGCCCGTTGCCAGGTAGTAACGGCTAAAGTCACTGATGCGCCACTTAATGTAGGAGTCAACGATCAGGTCTTTCTTCTCTTTGGTAACAAAGCGATCGGCCTGGTTGTCCATGGTCTGAATACGCGCATCCAGCATCTTCACAGATTCAATAAACGGAATCTTGAAGTGCAGGCCTGGTGCAACAACCAGCGGCTTGTTTTCATCGTCACGCAGAACTTTACCAAAGCGCAGAGTAATCCCGCGCTCGCCTTCTTTGACCACAAAGACAGACATGAACAGAACTACCAGAACGATGATGATAATCGCAATAACTGACTTACGCATCGTTATTCCCCCTGACGCTGGTAGTCGTTACGCTGCGCGTTCGCGCGGCGTTGGTCCATAATATCGCCCTGACTGGTGGACGAGGTATTGCTTGCTCCAGCGCCGGACGTCGTTGCTGGCGGCAGACGCAGCAGGTTTGAACTGCTGTCACTCTTTGCTGCTGGCGCACTACCGCCTTTCAGCATTTGATCCAGCGGCAGAACCATCAGATTGCTGCCCTTATCGTTAACCAGGACTTTGCGGGTATTGCTCAGCACTTTTTCCATGGTTTCGATATACAGACGCTCGCGAGTAATTTGCGGTGCGGCTTTATATTCCGGCAGAATTTTTGCGAAACGAGCCACTTCACCCTGTGCTTCCAGGATGGTTCGCGTTTTGTAAGCACGCGCTTCTTCCAGAATACGCTGCGCCTGACCGTTAGCACGTGGCTGAACTTCGTTGGTGTACGCTTCTGCTTCACGGATGTACTGCTGCTCGTTTTCACGTGCTGCAATGGCATCGTCAAACGCGGCTTTTACTTCTTCCGGCGGACGTGCTGCCTGGAAGTTGACGTCCAGCAGGGTGATACCCATGTTGTACGGACGGATCGTTTCTTCCAGTTCACGCTGGGTATCGCTACGAATAACGGTACGCCCTTCGGTCAGGATACGATCCATGGTGTATTTACCGATAACCCCACGCAGGGCGCTGTCGGTTGCCTGACGCAGACTGTCATCCGCGCTGGTTACGCTAAACAGGTAACGCTGCGGATCGGTCACGCGGTACTGCACGTTCATTTCAACGCGTACGACGTTTTCGTCAGAGGTCAGCATCACGCCGGATGCGGCAAGTTCACGCACGGCTTCCACGTTGACCGGGGTCACTTCGTCGACAAAGGTCGGTTTCCAGTTCAGACCCGGCTCAACCAAATGGCTGAATTTACCGAAGCGTGTCACCACGCCGCGTTCCGCTTCTTTAATGGTGTAGAAACCGCTGGCCGCCCAGATAATGACGATAGCTGCCGCTGCGATAGTAAAGACTCGACCACCCAATTGCGGACGCGGGCCTTGCGATGAGCTACCGCCGCCAGAACCAGCACCTTTACCGCCACCCAGACCACCGAGCTTTTTACTCAGTTTGCGGAAGATATCATCCAGATCGGGAGGTCCCTGATCGCGACCACCTTTGTTTCCATTTCCCTCAGGGTTGCCGCCAGGTTTGCTGCTTCCCCACGGGTCGCGGTCTTGTCCGTTATTACCGGGCTGATTCCACGCCATTTTTGTGCTCCATATTTGTTATGCGATGCTATACCTGCGTATTTTGCGCTGCCGATGCGTTGGCTACGCCCCTTAATCTCAGTCACATAGTTGACTATGCTCCTGAAGATTTCAGGACTTGCCACCTTCATGCTGCACAAAACCCACAAGGTATAGAGGCGAAAAAATCTTCAGGCCATATCCGTCAGGTCAGACAATATAGTCTTCCAGTGCCGGTTCTTGTTTACAGAGGCGACGCCAGTCTACGATCGGCATACGAACCTGCAGACCTACGCTGCCGTCCTCCTCCATCCACTCTCTTTCTATTGCCTGAAGTTGGTAAAACCGGCTTCTCAGACGCCCTTCCTGCGGCGGCAAACGCAACGTATGCTGCGCCACCTCACCGGAAAGTCGCTCAGTCAAAGCCTGAAAAAGCTGTGGTATACCTATTCCCGTTTGCGCTGAAACCCAAACGCGAATGGGTTTATTCTCTTCATCTCTGTCGATACGTGGTTCAAAATCATCCAGCATATCGATTTTATTCATCACCAGCAGAGTCGGGATCTCATGCGCATCGATCTCTTCGAGCACCGTGTCGACGGCCTCGATGTTTTCCTGCACACGAAAATCTGCAGCATCAATAACATGCAGCAGCAATGTCGCCTGACGCGTTTCCTGCAGGGTGGCTTTAAACGCCGCCACCAGGTCGTGCGGCAAATGACGGATAAACCCTACGGTATCCGCCAGCACGGTTTCACCGACGTCCGCTACGTCTATACGGCGCAGCGTTGGGTCCAGGGTCGCAAACAGTTGATCCGCTGCGTAAACCCGGGCTTCGGTGATCTGGTTGAACAGGGTGGATTTTCCGGCGTTGGTATATCCCACCAGTGATACGGTTGGGACATCCGCTTTCTTGCGCGACTGTCGCCCCTGCTCACGTTGCTTTTCAACTTTTTCCAGGCGCGACTGTATTTGCAAAATGCGATTACGCAGCAAACGACGGTCGGTTTCGAGCTGGGTTTCACCCGGACCGCGCAAACCAATCCCGCCCTTTTGCCTTTCAAGGTGGGTCCAGCCACGGACCAGACGAGTAGCCATATGGCGCAACTGCGCCAGCTCAACCTGCAACTTCCCCTCATGGGTGCGCGCACGCTGGGCAAAAATATCTAAAATAAGACCTGTCCTGTCGATAACAAGACACTGGCACAACTGTTCCAGGTTACGTTCCTGGGCGGGGCTTAGAGCATGATCAAAAATCACCACCGCAGCGCCAGTCGCTTTTACGGCTTCCGCAATTTCGATTGCCTTACCTTCACCAACAAAATACTTCGGGTGCGGTGCTTTACGGCTCCCGGTAATCACCTGCATTGCTTCGACACCGGCGGAAGAAACCAGAGATTCAAACTCCTGGAGGTCTTCCATATCTTTGTCTTGCGAAAAATAGATGTGTACCAGTACCGCCTGCTCACCGGCATCATAACGGTCAAACAAGCGTCAACCCCTTAATATATATCAACGGGGAACGCAGGATCGCTGGCTCCCCGTGTGTAAAACAGCTAACAACCTTATTCGGTTTCTTCGCTGTCCTGTTGCGCAGATGAACCTTGCGCGTTGCTACCGTGATGGTAGTTGCTGCCTGTGCCGCCGGTGGCATTATTGCTGTGATGAGAAACCGGGCGAGACGGGACAACAGTAGAAATCGCGTGCTTATAAACCATCTGGCTGACCGTGTTTTTCAACAGGATCACGAACTGATCAAAAGACTCGATTTGACCTTGCAGCTTAATACCATTCACCAAATAAATAGAAACTGGAACACGTTCCCGACGCAGTGCGTTCAGGAACGGATCTTGTAAAGATTGCCCCTTAGCCATTCTCTCTTTTCCTTATATGCTTATTTGTACTTTGAACCTTTCGATTCTGAAAAATTGCGCACGATACGTTTCAATTGTACACATTCAGTTCGCGATAGCACCAACAACCTGTAATACTTCGTTTCGCGCCTGGTCAGGCTTTTCACTGTCAAGCCAGTGCACCCCTTCCCAACCACGCAACCAGGTTACCTGTCGCTTCGCCAACTGCCTCGTGGCGCAAACACCTCTATAAACCATTTCATCGTATGAAATTTCGCCTTCAATGTATGACCACATCTGGCGATACCCTACACAACGAATGGAAGGCAAATCCGTATGCAAATCTCCACGGGCAAATAGCGCCCGGACTTCTGCTTCAAAACCTGAAGCCAACATCTGATGAAAACGCTGCTCAATTCGCTGATGGAGCAGTTCACGGCTCGCCGGGGCGATAGCAAACTGATGCACCTGATACGGCAAAGCATCTCCTGACGTTTGCGTCAGCTCCGTTAAAGTTTTACCCGAAATGAAAAAAACTTCCAGTGCCCGGGAAAGTCTTTGCGGATCATTTGGATGAATACGCGCCGCAGCCACTGGATCTATTTCCTGAAGCTGTCGGTGTAACGCGTCCCACCCATGCTCTGCCGCCTGCTGCTCAATTCTGGCCCTGACTTCCGGATCTGCCGACGGTAACGGCGACAGCCCTTCAAGCAAGGCTTTGAAATATAACATTGTGCCGCCCACCAGCAGCGGAATACGCCCCGCGGCGGTGATATCGGCCATCTCGGCTAACGCATCGCGGCGAAAATCCGCAGCAGAGTACGCCTGGGACGGATCGCGGATATCCAGCAACCGGTGCGGCGCGGCCTGTAATTCATCTGCATCAGGCTTGGCTGTACCGATATCCATCCCCTTGTAAATAAGGGCGGAATCAACGCTTATCAACTCTACAGGCAAAACTTTACGCAATTCAATTGCCAGTGCCGTTTTACCGGAGGCCGTCGGCCCCATCAAAAAAATCGCCTTTGGCAGGCTCGCCTTACGGGTATCACTCATGTTTCAGGGCATTCATTACCGAATGTAAATCAACAGGTTGTAACAAACCACCCGGCGGCGCCTTCACGAGTTGTGGGCAAAGCCGCTCAACATCCGCTAACAGCGTAATCGCCTGAGCCATGCTCCACTGCGGATGCTCGCTAATCAGATTACGTGCAATCCACTGTGCAATATTGCCCGGTTCGAATTCGGACTGCTGCGCCAGGTAGCCTATCAGTTCAGGAATCAAGATTTGTAAATTTTGTTGGCGTAAGGGTAAAGGCACCGCCCGGATGGTCACATGCTGTGCATCCAGTTGAAATTCAATACCCAACTCAGCCAGTTGGCTCTGCCCTTTTTGCAGCGCCGCTTTTTCATCAGCGGTCACTTTTAGACGTAAAGGGATCAGTAACGGCTGAGCGCAAACGACGCCCTGGTCCGGCGTTAACTGCGCCTGACGTAGCCAACGTTCCGCCACCGGCAATGCCAGCAACCGAATATGACCATCGCATTCGAGTAATGCGCAGTCCGTACCGACAATGGTTAGCACCCGCCCAAAGCCCTGACTGTTGCCGGTCAGAGGTGCTGATGGCGTTTCAGAAACCGGCGTTTTACGCGGCGGAACCGGTGTTTGTAACAGTTGCTGATAAATCTCACCCTGCTGCTTTTGATATCCAGGCTGGGCATGAGGCCAACTGGCCCCCGTCTGACGGCCACCACTGCTGCCAGCGCCAGCAGATGCTGAGTAACGCGGTGTCGCAGGTTCACGCGCCGGGGCCGGTTCGGCAAAATGGTTACGCCCGGCCGCGACGCGGTTTTCTGGGATGTGCCTTGGGGCGGGCTCGTCGTCATCAGCCAACGGCAGCGGCGTTTCAAGCTGCTGTTGCAGGACGCTCAACACGCCCTGGTAAATAAAATCATGCACCAGGCGTGATTGATGAAAACGGACCTCATGTTTGGCGGGATGTACGTTAACATCCACCTGATGCGGGTCGATTTCCAGATACAACACAAAAGCGGGCTGCTGATCGGCTCCCAGCTTATCTTCACAGGCCTGACGAATAGCATGGTTGATCAACCGGTCGCGCATCATCCGGCCATTCACATAGCAGTACTGGATTTCCGCCAGCGCCGCCGTTGTGTGGTTAGGATCGGCCACCCAGCCGCGCAGCGTTAAATCGCCATGCTGCCATTCAATCGCCAGCGCATGTTCCAGAAATGGCGTGCCGCAAATCGCGCCCAGTCGGCGCTCCTGCTGCCCATCCGCGGCCACTGCCCGGTACTGACGCACCACTTTGCCGTTGTGCGACAAATTAATCGTCACATCAAAACGTGCCAGCGCAATGCGGCGGATTATTTCGTCGATATGATTAAATTCAGTTTTCTCGGTGCGCATAAACTTGCGCCGCGCCGGAGTGTTGTAGAACAGATCTAACACCTCCAGCGTGGTTCCCACCGGATGCGCAGCGGGTTTAACCGTCACATCCATGTCGCGCCCTTCGGCATAAGCTTGCCAGGCTTCAGGTTGTTCTTGCGTACGCGACGTCAGGGTTAAACGAGAAACGGAGCTGATACTGGCCAGCGCTTCGCCGCGAAACCCGAGGCTCACGATGGCTTCGAGATCGTCAAGCGAGGAAATTTTACTGGTGGCATGACGCGCCAGCGCCAGCGCCAGCTCGTCTTTTTTAATCCCGCAGCCGTTGTCACGAATACGGATAAGCTTCGCGCCGCCGCGCTCAATATCAATATCAATGCGCGTCGCACCAGCATCAATACTGTTTTCCACCAGCTCCTTCACCACTGACGCAGGCCGTTCTACCACCTCGCCTGCGGCAATCTGGTTCGCCAACTGTGGCGGTAGAACCTGAATCGGCATGGCTAATCCTTAATTTGTTAACGTGTTGCCAGGCGATACCGCACTCGCGGTTTGCGCCGGTGTACCTTGAGGCCCGGTTTGCATCGGGTGCGCCTGGAAATAGTTACGCAATCCTTTGTAAATTGCCTCGGCCAGCTGCTGCTGGTAGTCATCACTCGCCAACAGACGCTCTTCGCTGTTGTTACTGATAAAGCCAGTTTCAACCAGCACTGACGGGATATCAGGCGAACGTAATACCCCAAGGCTGGCGTGTTCCGGACGACGCTTATGCATCGAGCCAATACGTTCTAACTGGCCGATCATGCTGGTCGCTACATCATACCCAACGCGTTGCGAATGACCGAACTGCAGATCCAACACGGCCTGGCTGAGATAAGGATCGGACTGGCTGTTTGCCAGCACATCGCCCGCCCCACCCAACAGTTCCGATTGCTTTTCGTGCTGTTCCAGCCAGCCGGCCATTTCACTGTTTGCCCGACGGTTTGACAGTACCCAGACGGAAGCACCTGTGGCATCCCGGTTTGGTGCGGCATCTGCATGTATAGAGACCAGGAAGTTGGCGTTTTGTTTACGCGCAACGTCTGAACGCCCCATCACCGAGATAAAGTAATCGCCATCACGGGTGAGTACGCCTTTAAACATCGGGTCATCATTGAGCAAACTGCGCAGTTTGCGCGCCACGGCAATCGTGACGTTTTTCTCACGTGTGCCACCGGGACCAATAGCGCCAGGATCCTGCCCGCCGTGTCCGGCATCAATGGCGATAACTACTTTTTCGCCGTTACTTGTACTGGCGCGCGCCGCAGGCCGTGTGGAGGTATTACTGTTGGTTACCATCGTGGTGCGATCGTTTTCCGCTTTAAACGGATTACGCGCAGGCTCGGCAGGGCGCGGGGCGATAACCGGCGCTTCAACACGCTTCGCAACCACTGGAGGTGGTGGAGGCGGCGGAGGCGCATCAGCTTTGATGGTAAACACGACGGTATAATTGCCGCCGTTCTGGCGTTTTACGGCTTCGGCTTTGCCGTTCTCGGTTAAATCCACCACCAGGCGCAGAGACTGCGCATCTTTTGGCGTGCCGGAACGGATAGATTTCACCAGATTATTGCCGCTAAACAGCAGCGGTAACCCCTGAATCACACCGGTTTGTTTAATATCCAACGCGACGGTTCGTTTCCCGTCCTGCGAAACTGCGTATTCAGGATCGCCAATAAAGCTCAGCGTAATCCGCGCTTGCTGATCGCCATTGGACACCTGAAGATCGGAGAGGCTGGCGGCCCCTGCCTGCGCGCACAGCAGGACCAGTGTTGCCATCAGCCAGTTTCTGATGCGATAAATCATCCCGCCACCCTTAAGGTTAATCGGCTAAACGCGCCAGCAATAAATCACCCGATGAGGAGACTGCGCTTATGCGCGCTTCTCGACCTTGCGCTTGATATTCAATGTGTATTTCGACGTCCGGGTCTGGCAGTACACCTTTACCTTGTTGCGGCCATTCCACCAGACAGATGGCGTCATTGGCAAAATAATCGCGGATCCCCATAAATTCCAGCTCCTCTGGGTCCGCAAGTCGGTACAGATCGAAGTGATATACCATCAAATTATCGAGCGAATAGGGTTCAACCAGCGTATAGGTGGGGCTTTTTACATTTCCTTTGTGACCTAACGCCTGCAGGAATCCCCGGCTGAAAGTGGTTTTACCCGCCCCCAGGTCGCCGTACAAATAAATTACCGTCGCGCCATCACAGGCTTTGGCTACCCGCAGTCCCAGGTCTAAAGTCGCCTGCTCATCAGGTAGTGGAATTACTCGATTCATCATGATAAACGTCAATCACATCAGGGTTAACAATACGCTGTAGCGTGGTAAAGAGATCTGTCGCCAGCATGCCGCGCGTACCAAAACGCGCCGCCAGCACATCCGCCGCCGCACCGTGCGCGACACATCCCGCACATGCCGCATCATACGGGGTAAGCTTCTGTCCGAGCAATGCGCCAATAATACCGGAAAGCACATCACCCATTCCGCCGCTGGCCATTCCAGCATTGCCGGTATCAATAATACCCAATTCGGCCTGTTCGGCAGCAACAACCGTACCCGCGCCTTTCAGCACGACGACGCCTCCGTACCGTTTTACCAGACGTTGTGCACAAAGTAAGCGATCGTCTTCAATTTCTGCAATGGAACAGCCCAGAAGTCGCGCGGCTTCACCAGGATGCGGCGTGATCACGCGATTGTGACGTTTATCGGGGTTGATTGCCAGCAGGTTCAGCGCATCCGCATCCCAGAGCATCGGTTTGCGAAAATTCTCTACCTTTTGCAGCGCTTTTTTACCCCATTCCTGCTGACCAAGCCCTGGTCCTATCACCACAACATCCGCCCACGCCAGGCTCTCCTCCAGAGTCTGCGGCGTCAGCGTATCGACCATCAGTTCCGGTCTGGCAGTCAGAATAGGCGCAATATTTTCACTTCGGGTCAGCACTTTGACCAACCCGGCTCCTGCACGCAGCGCCGCTTCACCGGCCATGCGTATTGCGCCAGCCGTGCCGTGGTCACCACCGATGATCACCAGACGACCGTGGGAGCCTTTGTGCGAGGTGGGTCGACGCGGCGTTAACCAATGTACAAGCTGTTGAGCATCAAACCGTTGCAGCGGCGCGTTCTGCCCCGCCAGCCAGTCGTCCAGACCGAGTGCGTTAACATGCAGGCGTCCGGTGACATCGCGCGCTTTACCGGTTAGCAGACCTGGCTTCAACGCAATAAAGGTCACGGTGTGCGCAGCGTTGATAACCGCGCCCGGCGCCGCGCCCGTATGCGCCAGCAGGCCGGATGGAATGTCTATCGCCACGACAGGGGCAGGATGGTGATTGGCACGTTCGATCAATGCCGAGAGAGGCTCACGCGGCGCGTGTTTTAAGCCCGTGCCTGACAGCGCATCAATAATGACATCCACGCGATCTGGCCAATTGATATCCGCAGCATGAATGACGCCACCGGCGTTAAGCCAGGCGTCGCGCGCCTGCTGTGCTTCCTCGGGGAGCGCTTTATCACTCTCCTGCGCCAGCAACGTAATATCAAGCCCCTGGGCTTTGGCAAGCCTTGCCACCACGTAACCATCACCACCGTTGTTGCCATGGCCACATAGCACCAGCCAGTGCTGAGCGTTTGGATATGTCTCGCGGGTGACCTGAAACGCCGCCTCTCCCGCCCGTTGCATCAGCTCGTACAACGTCAGTCCTAAACTGTCTGCCGCCTCTCGCTCCATCCGCCTGATGTCATCGGCGTGCCAAATGGAGTGTGGTATACTTGCGGGGTTTTTCTTCATTGTATGGTCCGTCATGTCAGAGCCCCTCGATCTCAATCAGTTAGCGCAAAATATTAAGCAGTGGGGGCTGGAGCTTGGCTTTCAGCAGGTCGGTATTGCCGATACCGACCTCAGCGAAGCGGAGCCCAAACTGCAGGCCTGGCTGGATAAACACTATCACGGCGAGATGGACTGGATGGCCCGTCACGGCATGATGCGCGCCCGACCTCACGAATTATTACCCGGTACGTTACGTGTCATCAGCGTACGTATGAACTATCTTCCTGCCAATGCGGCCTTTGCCAGCACGTTGAAAAACCCCTCTCTGGGTTACGTCAGCCGTTACGCGCTTGGGCGCGACTACCATAAACTGCTGCGTAACCGCTTAAAAAAACTGGGAGAGAGGATTCAACAGCACTGCGTTTCGCTGAATTTTAGACCTTTTGTCGATTCTGCGCCCATTCTTGAGCGTCCATTAGCGGAAAAAGCCGGGCTTGGCTGGACAGGTAAGCACTCACTTATCCTCAATCGCGAAGCTGGTTCATTTTTCTTTCTCGGGGAATTACTGATCGATTTGCCCCTGCCGGTCGACAACCCAGTAGAAGAAGGATGCGGGAAATGCGTCGCCTGTATGACCATCTGTCCCACCGGAGCCATCGTTGAACCCTACACGGTAGATGCGCGCCGCTGTATCTCTTATCTCACTATCGAACTGGAAGGCGCGATCCCGGAAGAATTTCGTCCCCTGTTGGGGAATCGAATTTACGGCTGCGATGATTGCCAGCTCATTTGCCCGTGGAACCGCTACTCGCAGTTGACGACAGAGGATGACTTCAACCCACGCAAACAGCTTCATGCTCCGGAGTTAATAGAGCTGTTTAGCTGGAGCGAAACGGGGTTTTTAAAAGTCACGGAGGGGTCTGCTATTCGTCGTATTGGTCACCTGCGCTGGCTGCGAAATATCGCTGTTGCGCTGGGTAATGCCCCATGGGATGAAGCCGTTATTCACGCGCTGGAAAGTCGCAGAGGTGAGCACCCACTTCTCGACGAACACATAGAGTGGGCGGTTGCTCAGCAAATCGAGAAGCGAAATGCCTGCGTAGTTGAAGTGCAGTTACCGAAGAAACAACGTTTAGTCAGAGTCATTGAAAAGGGTCTGCCGCGTGACGCTTAAGTCATCCACAGCTTGTGTATAAAAATAAAAACACATTGATATTCAAGAGGGAAAAAATCGTCAAGTGATCGCATTAACAATTTGAAATGATAATTAATTCAATATTTTCAAA
Organism: Citrobacter sp. XY323; assembly: GCF_025106035.1. NCBI lineage: Bacteria > Pseudomonadati > Pseudomonadota > Gammaproteobacteria > Enterobacterales > Enterobacteriaceae > Citrobacter > Citrobacter sp. XY323. The sequence continues at coordinate 33,594 of NZ_JANYUK010000006.1, read as the reverse complement.
GAGTTAAAATGATACTATTCACCCGACTAAGTTTTTTGCACTCCAGGAATAATACCCAAACCTGTGGATAAGTCTGTTTACAAGAGTATGTCAATGACGAAACAAAACGTCCCCAACGTATTTATTCGCTGTGGATATTTTTATTGGGGTAAGAATTTGGAGCGGGAAACGAGACTCGAACTCGCGACCCCGACCTTGGCAAGGTCGTGCTCTACCAACTGAGCTATTCCCGCTTGGGTGTGTCTGTGCTTTGTAGACAAAAGCACTTTCAAATTTTGGAGCGGGAAACGAGACTCGAACTCGCGACCCCGACCTTGGCAAGGTCGTGCTCTACCAACTGAGCTATTCCCGCTTAATCTTCGTCTTTCGAACCGCTACTGCGTTGGCTGCCTTCATTCGCCTAAGTCACTTACTTCGGTAAGCTTCTAAGGACTCATTCAGTTGCCGCCTTGTCGCAATTCGAAATTCTGCGATTGGTGGTCTGTGCTTTACAAGCACTTTCAAATTTTGGAGCGGGAAACGAGACTCGAACTCGCGACCCCGACCTTGGCAAGGTCGTGCTCTACCAACTGAGCTATTCCCGCAAATTTGTACTGCTTTTGCTGCTGCCGTAACGTGTAATTCTCTGTCGTTACGGGAGGCGCATTATACGAGAAATCCGTTTAGCTGCAACCCCCCTAAAAGCGATTTTTTTGTTTTTCTGTTTAAGTGCTGAATTTATCGGCAAGTCGTCTAATTTAGCGACAATCCAGCCTCAGTGCAAGCTCACAGGAACGATATTCGTAGGCCGGGTAAGCCACAGCACCGCCCGGCAATCCATAAAATCAAAGCTTAATAAAATGTTCGCGATAGTAAGCAAGCTCAGCAACAGATTCACGAATATCGTCCATCGCCTGATGCGTTCCCTGCTTGGTGAAGCCAGCAAGAATCTCCGGCTTCCAACGACGCGCCAGCTCTTTCAGAGTACTGACGTCAAGATAGCGATAATGGAAATACGCCTCCAGCTCCGGCATGTATTTAAACAGGAAACGGCGATCCTGACCGATGCTGTTGCCGCAGATAGGTGATTTCCCTTCTGGAACCCACTCTTTCAAAAAAGCCAGCGTAGCCAGTTCAGCTTCACGATCCCCCATGGTGCTCGCCTTCACGCGATCCACTAGCCCACTACCGGTATGCGTACGTACGTTCCAGTCATCCATTAATGCCAACTGTTCGTCGGACTGGTGCACCGCAATTGTCGGTCCTTCAGCCAGAATATTCAGGTTGGCATCCGTCACCAGCGTGGCTATCTCAATTATGCGATCGCGCTCGGGATCCAGACCTGTCATCTCCAGATCGATCCAAATCAGGTTGTTTTCATTGGCACTCATGCTATTTTCCACCCTTCAGCGTCACATTCAGTGTGACTATATTCATCTAAAATTGCGTGTATCATAAATGTTTTGCCCATTATGGGCGACCAGGAGTCAGTCCGATTGAGTAAGAATAAACTCTCCAAAGGCCAACAGCGCCGTGTGAACGCCAATCACCAGCGTCGTCTGAAAACGTCCACGGAGAAGCCAGACTACGACGACAACCTGTTTGGCGAAACCGCTGAAGGCATCGTTATCAGCCGTTTTGGCATGCATGCCGACGTGGAATCTGCTGACGGTGAGATTCACCGCTGCAACATCCGCCGTACAATTCGCTCGCTGGTGACCGGCGATCGCGTTGTCTGGCGCCCGGGAAAAGCAGCAGCAGAAGGCGTGAATGTCAAAGGCATCGTTGAGGCGGTACACGAGCGTACCTCGGTACTGACACGTCCCGACTTTTACGACGGGGTGAAACCCATTGCCGCCAACATCAACCAGATCGTTATTGTCTCAGCCATCTTACCCGAGCTGTCACTCAATATTATCGACCGGTATCTGGTAGCCTGTGAAACGCTACACGTTGAACCAATTATCGTATTGAATAAGATCGATCTGCTGGATGACGAAGGCATGGCCTTTGTTAACGAACAGATGGATATTTATCGCCACATTGGCTATCGCGTGTTGATGGTATCAAGCCGCACGAAAGACGGCCTGAAACCGCTTGAAGAAGCATTAACCGATCGCATCAGCATTTTTGCCGGTCAGTCGGGCGTTGGTAAATCTAGCCTGCTCAATAATCTTCTCGGTCTGCAGGAAGAGATCCTGACCAACGATGTCTCCGACAACTCCGGCCTTGGACAGCACACCACCACTGCCTCTCGCCTGTATCATTTCCCGCACGGTGGCGACGTTATCGACTCCCCTGGCGTACGTGAGTTCGGGTTGTGGCATCTGGAGCCGGAACAAATCACACATGGTTTTGTCGAATTCCATGACTACCTGGGCCACTGCAAATACCGCGACTGCAAGCATGATACCGATCCAGGCTGCGCTATCCGTGAGGCCGTAGAAAAAGGGGCAATAGCTGAAACTCGGTTTGAAAATTATCACCGCATCCTGGAAAGCATGGCGCAGGTAAAAACACGTAAAAACTTTTCTGATACAGACAACTGACAACTAAGCTAAGCATCGCTAGAATCGTCCCCCTTTTTTCAGGATCCGGCCCGTATGCCGGATCGGGAACAAATTATGGCCTGGAGGCTACCTTGTTAAACTCATTTAAGCTTTCGCTACAATACATTCTGCCGAAACTATGGCTCACTCGCCTGGCGGGTTGGGGTGCGAGCAAACGAGCGGGATGGCTGACTAAACTGGTTATCGATCTGTTCGTGAAATATTACAAGGTCGATATGAAAGAGGCGCAAAAGCCGGATACCGCCAGCTATCGCACCTTTAACGACTTCTTTGTTCGCCCACTGCGCGACGACGTTCGCCCGATTAACACCGATCCAAACGTACTGGTCATGCCTGCTGACGGCGTGATTAACCAGTTAGGAAACATCGAAGAAGACAAACTGCTGCAGGCCAAAGGGCACAGCTATACCCTTGAAGCACTGCTGGCCGGCAACTACCAGATGGCGGACAAATTCCGCAACGGTACGTTTGTGACCACTTACTTATCTCCACGCGATTACCACCGTGTACATATGCCGTGTAACGGTATCCTGCGTGAAATGATGTACGTGCCAGGCGATCTCTTCTCTGTAAATATCCTGACTGCGCAAAACGTTCCAAACCTGTTTGCACGCAACGAACGCGTAATCTGTCTGTTTGATACCGAATTTGGCCCGATGGTGCAGATTCTGGTCGGCGCGACCATCGTCGGCAGTATTGAAACCGCATGGGCTGGCACCATTACCCCACCGCGTGAAGGCGTCATCAAACGCTGGACCTGGCCGGAAGGCGAAAGCGAAGGGTCGGTGGCGCTGCTGAAAGGTCAGGAAATGGGCCGCTTTAAGCTCGGTTCCACCGTTATCAACCTGTTCGCGCCTGGCAAAGTTAACCTGGTTGAGCAGTTGCAGGACCTTTCAGTGACCAAAATCGGCCAGCCAATGGCCATCTCGACCGAGACATTCGTGACGCCAGAGGCAGAACCTGCCCCGCTTGCGAAAGAAGAGATCGAAGCAGAACACGACGCCAGCCCGCTGGTTGACGACAAAAAAGACGAAAGTTAAACATAGGAATCGCTGCTGTGCGCCTGATTATCACTTTTCTGATGGCCTGGTGCCTCAGCCTGGGGGCGTACGCTGCGACGGCCCCCGATGCCAAACAACTCACCCAGGAACTGGAGCAGGCAAAAGCGGCGAAACCTGCTCAGCCAGAAACCGTCGAGGCGCTCCAGTCCGCGCTGAATGCCCTCGAGGAGCGTAAAGGTTCTCTCGAACGTGCCCAGCAATATCAGCAGGTTATTGATAACTTCCCCAAGCTGTCCGCAACATTACGCGCGCAGCTTAGCAACCTGCGCGACGAACCGCGCAATGTGCCAACCGGACTCACCACCGATGCGTTAAACCAGGAGATCCTCCAGGTCAGCAGCCAACTGTTGGAAAAGAGTCGTCAAGCCCAGCAGGAGCAGGATCGCGCCCGGGAAATCGCCGACTCGTTAAGCCAGCTTCCTCAACAGCAAACCGATGCCCGCCGCCAGCTAAATGAGCTTGAGCGACGTATTGGTACCGCCAACTCTAATCCCGCGCAGAATCAGGCGATGCAGGCTGAATCCGCCAAACTCAAAGCCCTGGTCGATGAACTGGAGCTGGCGCAGCTTTCCGCTAATAACCGCCAGGAGCTGGCGCGTATGCGCTCAGAGCTGGCGGAAAAACAGAGCCAGCAGCTCGATACTTACCTGCAGGCTTTGCGCAACCAGCTCAACAGTCAACGTCAGCGTGAAGCAGAGCGAGCGCTGGAAAGCACCGAACTGTTGGCGGAAAACAGCGCGGGACTGCCGGAAGGTATTGTCGACCAGTTCAAGGTTAACCGCGAACTGTCTCAGGCATTAAACCAGCAGGCGCAACGTATGGACCTGGTCGCCTCGCAACAGCGTCAAGCCGCCAGCCAAACGCTACAGGTGCGCCAGGCATTGAATACGCTGCGAGAGCAGTCTCAGTGGCTTGGGGTCTCAAATATGCTGGGAGAAGCACTGCGCGCGCAGGTATCCCGTTTACCGGAAATGCCCAAGCCTCAGCAGTTGGATACCGAAATGGCGCAGCTTCGCGTGCACCGTATGCGCTATGAGGATCTCCTCAACAAACAGCCGCAGTTGCGTCAGATTCATCAGGCCGATGGACAACCGCTGACCGCTGAACAGAGCAGCATTCTCAACGCCCAGTTACGCACCCAACGTGAGCTGCTGAACTCTTTGTTACAGGGTGGCGATACGCTGATCCTTGAGCTGACCAAGCTCAAAGTCTCTAATAGCCAACTGGAAGATGCGCTAAAAGAGGTCAACGAAGCAACGCACCGTTATCTGTTCTGGACGTCGGACGTTAGCCCCATCTCCCTCTCCTGGCCTGTCGACATCGTCCAGGATCTGCGGCGTCTGATCTCATTAGATACGTTTAATCAGTTGGGCAAAGCCAGCATCATGATGCTGACCAGCAAAGAAACGCTGCTGCCGCTTTTCGCGGCATTGGTGCTGGTTGGCTTTAGCCTCTCTTCGCGCAAACACTTCACCCGTTTTCTGGAGCGTTCATCTGCCCGGGTCGGGAAAGTCACCCAGGACCACTTCTGGCTGACGATACGCACGGTGTTCTGGTCGATACTCGTCGCTTCTCCGTTGCCGGTGCTGTGGGCAACGCTCGGTTACGGATTGCAGGAAGCCTGGCCTTATCCATTGGCTGTCGCTATCGGCGATGGCGTTACCGCCACGGTGCCCATGCTGTGGGCAGTAATGATTTGCGCCACCTTTGCGCGCCCCAACGGTCTGTTCATTGCCCACTTTGGCTGGCCGCGTAACCGCGTCGCGAAAGCCATGCACTATTACCTGATGAGTATCGGGCTGATTGTGCCGCTGATCATGGCGGTGATTATGTTTGATAATCTCAATGACCGGGAATTCTCCGCCTCACTGGGGCGTCTGTGCTTTATTCTGATTTGCGGTGCGCTGGCGGTCGTGACCCTGAGCCTGAAACGCGCCGGAATACCGCTGTACCTCGATAAAGAAGGCAACAGCGATAACATGGTCAACAGCATGCTGTGGAATATGCTGATGGGCGCACCGCTAATTGCCATTCTCGCTGCGGCAGTGGGCTATCTCGCCACGTCGCAAGCTTTACTGGCGCGTCTGGAAACGTCCGTAGCTATCTGGTTCTTGTTACTGGTGGTGTATCACGTTATCCGCCGCTGGATGCTGATCCAGCGCCGCCGGCTGGCGTTTGACCGCGCCAAGCATCGACGTGCTGAAATGCTGGCGCAGCGCGCACGGGGTGAAGAAGAACCAGCGCATTCCACCAGCCTTGAAGGCACGATTGATGTTGATGAAAGCGAAGTGGATCTGGATGCTATCAGCGCGCAATCACTGCGCCTGGTGCGCTCTATCCTGATGCTTATCGCCCTGCTCTCGGTCATTGTGCTGTGGTCAGAAATTCATTCCGCTTTCGGCTTCCTGGAAAATATCTCGTTGTGGGATGTCACCTCCACGGTGCAGGGTGTGGAAAGTTTAGAGCCGATAACGCTGGGTGCGGTGCTTATCGCAATCCTGGTGTTTATCATCACTACCCAGTTAGTGCGCAACCTGCCCGCGCTGCTTGAGCTGGCGCTACTGCAACATCTCGATTTAACCCCCGGCACCGGTTACGCCATCACCACCATCACCAAGTACCTGCTGATGCTGATTGGCGGTCTGGTTGGCTTCTCAATGATCGGTATTGAGTGGTCCAAACTGCAATGGCTGGTAGCGGCTCTCGGTGTCGGTCTGGGCTTTGGTTTGCAGGAGATCTTCGCCAACTTTATTTCCGGCCTGATTATCCTGTTTGAAAAACCAATCCGCATTGGCGACACGGTGACGATTCGCGATCTTACCGGTAGCGTGACGAAAATTAATACCCGCGCCACGACCATCAGCGACTGGGACCGCAAAGAGATCATCGTCCCCAACAAAGCCTTTATCACCGAGCAGTTTATCAACTGGTCGTTATCGGATTCGGTCACCCGTGTGGTATTAACCATCCCGGCACCGTCGGAGGCTAACAGCGAGGAGGTTACGCAGATCCTGCTTACTGCCGCACAACGCTGCTCGCTGGTTATCGATAACCCGGCACCAGAAGTCTTCCTGGTTGACCTGCAGCAAGGGATTCAAATCTTCGAACTGCGTATTTATGCCGCTGAAATGGGGCATCGTATGCCGCTGCGCCACGAAATCCACCAGTTGATTCTGGCAGGCTTCCGTGAGCACGGTATCGATATGCCGTTCCCACCGTTCCAGATGCGTCTGGAGAGCCTCGGCGGTAAGCAAACGGGAAGAACCTTAAGTTCTGCGGGCAGAAGCAGTCGCCCGGCGGGGAGTTTGTAAGTCATGCCACAATAAGACGTGAGGTGTGCTTACACTACCCAGCGTCTTATTTACCAGCATAATTGATATCTAATGATAAAACGCCATAACCAAAAAAGCAGGAGAGCCGCCATGACAGAATATTGCCAGATACCGCGCTGTCTTCTCCATACGATCGCATAGATAAAAGGAATAAACAGAGGTAGTGTTAAGATTATGCCCACAGAACGAACATCGTCGTCCTCAATATAATCCATGACATCACAGACATTATTGATTCCCCTGCCGTCAATAAACCATTCCTTGTCCTGAGTTGAAAACATAATTATCAATATAATGCTAACTATGCCCCAGATGAAATTCAATGTAAAAGACTTCCAACTCATTAGCCGCCTCGCATAATTTTAAGTATTGCATCTTTCTTTTCTATAATTCGACGACCATATTCACTATACTCACGATCCGGAAAACCGGGTTGTTCACTAATAGATTGGATAATATCCTTTTTATTTCTCATGGTTCCACGATTATATCTAGAACCAGCCAATATTATTTGTTCATCTGTCAAGTACATAGTATCAGAATCTGGATTGTCATATAAAATAAGATCGCGTAAATGGAATGCTACCACCCGAATATTAAAGTGGTTATCAAGCAAACACTGCGACAAGCGGAATTGCTGAAAATGAGTCAGTTTATCTGGGTGAATACCTATTGTTCTTGCTGCAACGCCTATCTGGATAGCAACTGAACCGACAGATGTAGCATTCGACCATTCATTGCTGCTCTTTCCCAATACTTCTTCAATTACCTGTCTAAATTGCAGAACACCAACACCTTTAAATCTCTCTGGAGTTCCGCCAACTTCTGCGACAGCAACACCTGCAAGGAGTAATTCTGGGACTCTTGCTTCATAAGCACATTGTTTTATAATAGTTCTATGGTGAATTAACCAAGCCGTTTTATAATACCAAAGATATGATTTCCCAGTCATAAAACGCCAATTGGTAGGCAGGGCATACCAACGGAAAAAATCCAACCCGTTCCAATGAGGAAAACCATATTCGTCTATCTCACAAAATGGCGGAGAGCTGATCATCATAAAAATTTAATCACCAAGGCAATGTAAACATTGACCTAACAATAGCCATGATTCTCAACCAGTAATGAGACAGACATCACAAGCATAAAAGGAAAAATCAGAAGTTATATTTTTTAAAATAAATTCATAGCAGCAATCATTTCCAATTATACAATATCACCCCAAGATGATTGTCATAATAAATATATCAAAAGATATACACACGAATATCATTTTGATAAATTATAAAAATGATTTAATACGAACAAAGCCCGGACGGTATCCCTATCGGGCTTTGCGGAAATTCAATATTTATCTTTCCTTAGTCTGTCACCCACCGGGGGAGTTTCACCATACGACGGCTGTAGTTCTGATAAATCGCCATTGCCAACAGCGAGAAGAAGATCGGGCCTCCGGTCATCCACAATGCGCTGTTCCAGTCCCCAGCTTCAATCACCGGCTGGATGATGGTGAACACATTGGCAAACGTCACCGCCAGCACAACCACCGATGTGGCCAGTAACGTCGCCGCTCGGGTTTTAAAGACAACAAACGGTCTTTCCAGGCCCGTACGGGCTTTAAAGAACGGAAACGCCAGCGCGAGGAACAGATACGGCAGCGTCATCGAGACGTTCGCCATCAGCGTCAGTTTGTTATAGAACGCTGAAGCCGTATCGCCGCCAAACGAAACCAGCAGGATAAACAGGCTCACCAGCAGGCACTGCAACCACATTGCCGTCGTCGGCATCCCCACGGCATTCAGTTTGGTCATTGGCGCTGGCCACAGCGCCTTCGGCGTTCCCTGAATAATCGCTTTCAGTGGCGAATAGCTGAGCGTGAAAAAAGCGCCGGTATAAGCGAGAAACATAGAAAGCCCGGTGATACGCGCGAACCACACCCCCGTCGCCATCGCGGTTTCAGGAGAAAAATGCAGCACGTTACCTAACGTCATCCCAAGGCTTTTCATCAGGATATACGTTATATTGCCGAGGTTGACCGAGCTATTGCTTAATACTTGCTGCCAGTTGGTGCTAACGCCCCATAAAAATATGGCCAGTGAATAACCGACAGAAATGACAATCGCGGCAAAGACAATGCCTTTCGCAAAGTTCTTTTCTGGCTTTTCTGTTTTATCAACTAATCCCCCCACGGCTTCTATTCCGCCGTAAGCAAAAATAGCAAACACAACAAATGACAACATGGCCAGACCGGACTGATATCCAGGATTAGGCGAGGAGATGAAATTAATATCCTGCGCAAAGTGACCACCAGTTAATAACAAAATAGCGACACTCACTAACAACAGAACTAAATTAAGACACATTACGGCAATTCCGCCTACAGCCGTAATACGAGCAATCTTATTAATACCCCGGGAGGCCACGCAGGTTACCAGAATCATCCAACCGACGGCGAGCAACCCGACGACCTGCGTAGGCTCAAGCCCCGCAAAACGCCAATGCTGCGTCATGTCTGCGCCAAATAAGAAGGTTGAAAAAGGTACCCAAACTTTCGCTGCGGTACTTACCATCCATATTACATAGGAAGAAAACCACATAAACGTGCCGATAAACGCATAGCGTGGCCCAACGCTATTATTCATCCACGAATAGATTCCGCCCTCTTCTTTCCGATAGGCAGCCCCCATTTCCGCCATCATTAAAGCAAATGGGATAAAGAATAATAATGCAGAAAATATATACCACGGAATCGCGCTATACCCCATTAAATAGAATGCGGAGGGGCTATTCGCAAAACCGAAAACAGACGTAAATATCATGAGGATGAGACCTATTAGGCTCATCTTTTTTATTGTTTGGGTCATTAAACCATCCCTTACTCTGGCAAGCGTTTAACAAACGCCACTCACCGGTTGGCACTGCCCTCTTTTCAGAGTTCAGCGATAGAAAAATCAACACAGAATTGATACCTGAACGATATCAAATATCCAGGAGTAAATTGTGGCTATTAGAGGGTAAATGAAAAAATATGCTACAAAGTGGCCATTTCACCGCCACTTTGTATGGAAGGAGAGTGCGTTACGCGCGATCGACGGTAAATGCGATAACCTCGGCAAGGCTCTCTGCGCCCAGCGCCAGCATCACCAGACGGTCAACGCCCAGCGCCACGCCAGAGCAATCCGGCATCCCCACTTTTAACGCTTCAAGAAGGTTGGTGTCGATAGGCTGCTGCGGCAAGCCACGTGCGGCACGTTTGCGGTTATCCTGTTCAAACCGCTGCTGCTGTTCGCGCGCGTCGGTCAATTCATGGAAACCATTCGCCAGTTCAATACCTTTGTAGTAAACCTCGAAACGTTCAGCCACGCGGTGATCTTCGGTACTGATTTGCGCCAGTGATGCCTGGCTGGCCGGGAAATGATACACAAACGTCGGTTTGTCTTTGCCAATATGCGGCTCAACGCCCATCGTAAACAGCAACTGCAGTAAGGTGTCCCGGTCTTCTTCGGTATCGGCGATATTGCTGAGATCCAATTTCGCCGCCACTTCCCGCAGTTGGGTTTTATCCGCAGACAGCGGGTCTATCTCCAGATGACGCTGGAAGGCTTGCTGGTAAGAGAGACTTTCCGCAGGTGAGCAGTCCAGCACCTGCTGGAGCAAATCATCCACTTCATTCATCAGGCGATACATATCGTAGTGCGGACGATACCACTCGAGCATGGTGAATTCAGGGTTATGATGACGCCCCATCTCTTCATTACGGAAGCTGCGGCACAGTTGATACACCGGGCCGCATCCTGCCACCAGCAGGCGCTTCATATGGTATTCCGGGCTGGTCATTAAATAGAGATTCATTCCCTGGGAGTGTCCAGGGCCGACGAAACGCGTTTCGAACGGGAACAGATGGATGTCCGTTACCGTTGCCTGACTCATACAAGGGGTCTCAACCTCAAGCACGCCACGATCGGCAAAAAAGCGGCGAATCTCCGCTATAATTGCTGCACGTTTTAACAGATTGGGGATGGACGCGCTCGGCTGCCAGGTTGCCGTTTCGCTCATGGTTGTTTCTCCGATTTAAGACAAGGGCACGAAGTCTACTCGTATCGCGTTAACGAGACAAATTTCGCACGCCAATAATCCACACTGGCAATTGGATAAAAAAAGCGACATGGGGTGGTTTAGTAATTAAATTAATCAAATTCAATGATAATTCCCCCCTTTGACACGCTAAAAAAATCGAACACGTCAAATTTCCCGCACATCCCTGAGACTATACTATTGTACCTATAAAGGAGCAGTGGAAACGCGTTCATAACCTGTTTGAAGCCGATGAAGCATCTGATTTCAGGCAGGAATGAAATAACAACAATCTGGAGGAATGTCGTGCAAACCTTTCAAGCCGATCTTGCCATTATAGGCGCCGGTGGCGCGGGATTACGTGCTGCAATTGCTGCCGCACAAGCAAATCCCAACGCTAAAATCGCACTGATCTCAAAAGTGTACCCAATGCGCAGCCATACCGTTGCTGCCGAAGGCGGCTCTGCTGCTGTCGCGCAGGATCATGACAGCTTTGACTACCATTTTCACGATACGGTAGCAGGCGGAGACTGGCTGTGTGAGCAGGATGTCGTGGATTACTTTGTCCACCACTGCCCAACTGAAATGACGCAACTGGAACAATGGGGCTGCCCATGGAGCCGCCGTGAAGACGGTAGCGTCAACGTACGTCGCTTCGGCGGTATGAAAATCGAGCGTACCTGGTTTGCCGCGGATAAAACCGGCTTCCACATGTTGCATACGCTGTTCCAAACATCTTTGCAGTTCCCGCAGATTCAGCGCTTTGACGAACACTTCGTTCTGGATATCCTGGTTGATGATGGCCATGCTCGCGGCCTGGTTGCCATGAACATGATGGAAGGCACGCTGATGCAGATCCGTGCTAATGCTGTTGTGATGGCAACGGGCGGCGCAGGTCGTGTTTACCGTTACAACACCAACGGCGGCATCGTAACTGGCGACGGTATGGGCATGGCGCTGAGCCACGGCGTTCCGCTGCGTGATATGGAATTCGTTCAGTATCACCCGACGGGTCTGCCAGGCTCTGGTATCCTGATGACCGAAGGCTGCCGTGGTGAAGGCGGTATCCTGGTCAACAAAAACGGCTACCGTTATCTGCAAGATTACGGCATGGGTCCGGAAACCCCGCTGGGCGAACCGAAAAACAAATACATGGAACTCGGTCCGCGCGACAAAGTTTCTCAGGCTTTCTGGCACGAATGGCGTAAAGGCAACACCATTTCCACCCCGCGTGGCGATGTGGTTCACCTCGACCTGCGTCACCTCGGCGAGAAAAAACTGCTCGAACGTTTACCGTTCATCTGCGAACTGGCGAAAGCCTACGTGGGTGTCGATCCGGTTAAAGAGCCGATCCCGGTACGTCCTACCGCGCACTACACCATGGGCGGTATCGAAACCGATCAGCACTGTGAAACCCGCATTAAAGGTCTGTTCGCTGTGGGCGAATGTTCCTCTGTTGGTCTGCATGGCGCTAACCGTCTGGGTTCTAACTCCCTGGCGGAACTGGTGGTCTTCGGTCGTATGGCCGGTGAACAGGCTGCAGAACGTGCTGCAACGGCTGGCGCTGCAAACAGTGCCGCGCTCGATGCGCAGGTTGCTGGCGTTGAAAAACGTCTGAAAGATCTGGTTAACCAGGAAGGTAACGAAAACTGGTCTAAGATCCGTGACGAAATGGGCCTGTCCATGGAAGAAGGTTGCGGTATCTACCGTACACCGGAACTCATGCAGAAAACCGTTGATAAACTGGCGGAGCTGCAGGAACGCTTCAAGCGCGTCCGTATCACTGATACCTCCAGCGTCTTCAACACCGACCTGCTGTACACCATCGAACTGGGTCACGGTCTGAACGTTGCTGAATGTATGGCGCACTCTGCTCTGGCGCGTAAAGAATCCCGCGGCGCGCATCAGCGTCTGGATGAAGGCTGCACCGAGCGTGACGATGTGAACTTCCTCAAACACACCCTCGCCTTCCGCGATGCTGACGGCACGACTCGCCTGGAATACAGCGACGTGAAAATCACCACTCTGCCACCGGCTAAACGTGTTTACGGTGGCGAAGCGGAAGCAGCCGATAAGAAGGAGAAGGCGAATGGCTGAGATGAAAAACCTGAAAGTTGAGGTGGTGCGCTATAACCCGGAAACCGATACCGCGCCGCACAGTGCTTTCTACGAAGTTCCTTATGATGAAACCACGTCACTGCTGGATGCGCTGGGCTACATCAAGGATAACCTGGCACCGGACCTGAGCTACCGCTGGTCCTGCCGTATGGCGATCTGCGGCTCCTGCGGCATGATGGTCAACAATGTACCTAAACTGGCGTGCAAAACCTTCCTGCGTGATTACACCAACGGCATGAAGGTTGAAGCGCTGGGCAACTTCCCGATTGAGCGCGATCTGGTCGTCGACATGACGCACTTTATCGAAAGCCTGGAAGCGATCAAACCGTACATCATCGGTAACCCGCGTACACCGGATCAGGGTCCAAACACCCAGACTCCGGCGCAGATGGCGAAGTATCATCAGTTCTCCGGTTGCATCAACTGTGGTCTGTGCTACGCCGCGTGCCCGCAGTTCGGCCTGAACCCAGAGTTCATTGGACCGGCTGCGATTACGCTGGCGCATCGTTACAACGAAGATAGCCGCGACCACGGTAAGAAGGAGCGTATGGCTCAGTTGAACAGCCCGAACGGCGTCTGGTCCTGTACTTTTGTGGGCTACTGCTCCGAAGTCTGCCCGAAACACGTCGATCCGGCTGCGGCCATTCAGCAGGGTAAAGTTGAAAGTTCAAAAGACTTTCTTATCGCTACCCTGAAACCACGCTAAGGAGTGCACGATGACGACTAAACGCAAACCCTATGTGCGACCAATGACGTCCACCTGGTGGAAAAAGCTGCCATTTTATCGTTTTTACATGCTGCGCGAAGGCACGGCGGTTCCGGCAGTCTGGTTCAGCATTGAACTGATTATCGGCCTGTTTGCACTCAAGCATGGTGCAGAGTCCTGGATGGGCTTTGTCGCCTTTTTGCAAAACCCGGTGGTGGTGATCCTGAATATTATCGCCCTGGCAGCAGCGCTGCTGCATACCAAAACCTGGTTTGAGCTGGCGCCAAAAGCTGCCAACATCATCGTAAAAGACGAAAAAATGGGGCCAGAGCCGATCATCAAAGGTCTCTGGGCAGTTACTGTGGTTGCGACAGTAGTAATACTGTTTGTTGCCCTGTTCTGGTAAGGAGTCCGGAATGATTAATCCAAATCCAAAACGCTCTGACGAACCCGTATTCTGGGGCCTGTTTGGTGCAGGCGGTATGTGGAGCGCAATCATTGCGCCGGTGATGATCCTGCTGGTCGGCATTATGCTGCCGCTGGGCTTTGTTCCTGATGCTTTCAGCTATGAACGCGTACTGGCATTCGCTCAGAGCTTCATCGGACGTGCGTTTCTGTTCCTGATGATCGTTCTGCCGCTGTGGTGCGGTTTACACCGTATGCACCACGCGATGCATGACCTGAAAATCCACGTGCCTGCGGGCAAATGGGTATTCTACGGACTGGCAGCTATCCTGACCGTTGTAACGGCTATTGGGATCCTGACCATCTAATCGCATGCGTTAATTATCAGGCCCGCCAATGGCGGGCCTTTTTATTAGTGCAGCATCCCGGTCAACCAGCGGGAAAACTCACGCATCGCGGGCGTCTCCGGACGAGATTGTAAACGCGTTATCCAGTAACTCCCCAGATCAATCTGCGTTAGAAAAGGCTGCACGATACGTTCACTACTGAGCAAATGCGTGAACATTCTTACCGGTGCAATTGCCACACCAATCCCCGCCTGCGCGGCTTCCAGCATTGAGACGGACGAGTCAAACACCACCACGTTGTGCGTCGGTGACGGAGGTGCTTCTCCGGCGGCCTGCATCCAAAGCGTCCATTCATCACGCCGATACGATCGTAATAACGGAAATTTCAGGATGTCCACAGGTGCTTTAATCTGCGAGGCCAATGTCGGTGAACACAGCGGAGACATCAGCGCGCTACACAAATATTGCGCATCGGTATCGTGCCAGGCTCCTCCTCCGTAGCGAATAGTATAATCCAGCCCTTCGGCGGCGGGATCCACACGGTTATTGTGGGTGGAAATATGCAAATCAATATGCGGACAGTGGCGCTTAAAGTCGCTCAACAGAGGGAAAAGACAGCCGACCGCAAAGGTCCCCACCACGCCAATTTTTAGTTTTTCCTGAGTCTGTTTAGTGGCAAAACGATCCAGCATCCCCGCCATACGATCGAAAGAGTCATTAAGTACAGGTAACAGACTTTCCCCTTCAGTCGTCAACATTAACCCTCGAGAACCACGCACAAAAAGCTGACAATTCAGCTGTTGCTCCAGCGCTTTCACATGCTGGCTTATTGCAGAATGCGTCACGTTGAGCTCAATCGCAGCGCGGGTAAAGCTGAGATGTCTGGCCGCTGCTTCAAAAGCCCGCAGCGAGTTAAGGGGGATATAGCTACGCGTCATTATCTGGCCTGTTAGAAAAACTTATATCTGCTGCTAAATTTAACCGTTTGTCAACACGGTGCAAATCAAACACACTGATTACGTCTGACGGGCCCGGACACCCTTTCGCTTTTAATTACGGAACTGATTTCATGATGAAAAAATCGATATGCTGCGCGCTGCTGCTGACAGCTTCGTTCTCCACGTTTGCCGCCGCAAAAACAGAACAACAAATTGCCGATATCGTTAACCGCACCATCACACCGCTGATGCAGGAGCAGGCAATTCCGGGTATGGCCGTTGCGATTATCTATCAAGGGAAACCTTATTACTTTACCTGGGGTAAAGCCGATATCGCCAATAACCGTCCAGTCACTCAACAAACGCTGTTTGAACTCGGATCGGTCAGTAAAACGTTCAACGGTGTGCTGGGCGGCGATGCTATCGCCCGCGGCGAAATTAAGCTCAGCGATCCGGTCACGCAGTACTGGCCTGAACTGACGGGTAAGCAGTGGCAGGGTATCAGCCTGCTGCACTTAGCCACCTACACGGCAGGTGGCCTGCCGCTTCAGGTTCCGGACGACGTTACGGATAAAGCCGCGTTACTACGCTTTTATCAAAACTGGCAGCCGCAATGGGCCCCAGGCGCTAAACGTCTTTATGCTAACTCCAGCATTGGTCTGTTTGGCGCCCTGGCGGTGAACCCCTCAGGCATGAGCTACGAAGAGGCGATGACCAAACGCGTCCTGCACCCCTTAAAACTGGCGCATACCTGGATTACGGTTCCGCAGAGCGAACAAAAAGATTATGCCTGGGGTTATCGCGAAGGAAAGCCTGTGCATGTATCCCCTGGCCAACTTGATGCTGAAGCCTACGGGGTGAAATCGAGCGTTATCGATATGACCCGTTGGGTTCAGGCCAACATGGACGCCAGCCAGGTTCAGGAGAAAACGCTCCAGCAGGGCATCGAGCTTGCGCAGTCACGTTACTGGCGTGTTGGCGATATGTACCAGGGCCTGGGTTGGGAGATGCTGAACTGGCCGGTGAAGGCCGACTCGATAATTAGCGGTAGCGACAGTAAAGTAGCACTGGCAGCGCTTCCTGCCGTTGAGGTAAACCCGCCCGCGCCTGCCGTGAAAGCCTCATGGGTGCATAAAACGGGCTCCACTGGCGGATTCGGCAGCTATGTTGCTTTCGTTCCAGAAAAAAACCTTGGCATCGTGATGCTGGCAAACAAGAGCTACCCAAACCCTGTTCGCGTCGAGGCCGCCTGGCGCATTCTTGAAAAACTGCAGTAACGGACAAGGAGGCCCTGGATATCGGGCTTCCTTTCTTTCTCTTTTTTTCCTGCTGTCATCTACACTTAACAAAAATCCAGCAAGGAAAATCCCATGCGCATTCTGCCCGTCGTTGCTGCAGTTACGGCTGCATTTCTGGTTGTCGCTTGCAGCACCCCAACACCACCGAAAGGTGTTACCGTAGTAAATAACTTTGATGCCACACGCTATCTGGGCACCTGGTATGAAATTGCGCGTTTCGACCATCGATTCGAGCGCGGACTGGAAAAAGTGACTGCTACCTACAGCCTGCGCGACGACGGCGGTATCAATGTTATTAACAAGGGCTATAACCCGGACAGAGGAATGTGGCAGAAAACGGAGGGGAAAGCCTACTTCACTGGCGCCCCAAACCGCGCTGCGCTCAAGGTCTCGTTTTTTGGCCCCTTCTATGGCGGGTATAACGTGATTGCCCTCGACAGGGAATATCGTCACGCGCTGGTTTGCGGGCCGGATCGCGACTACCTGTGGATCCTTTCACGGACCCCTACTATTTCAGATGAAATGAAACAGCAAATGCTGGCCATCGCGACCCGGGAAGGGTTTGAGGTGAATAAGCTGATTTGGGTAAAACAGCCTGGCGCTTAGTGGGTGCTCAGCTTGAGGCCAATAATACCGGCCACAATCAGCCCGAGGCTCAGTAACCGCGCCGGGCTGGCAGATTCTCCCAGCAGCAGAATCCCTGTAATGGCCGCGCCGACTGCGCCGATACCGGTCCATACGGCATAGGCGGTTCCTACAGGCAACGTACGCATTGCCCAGGAGAGCATGGCGATACTGACGATCATTGCCACAATAGTGATAATGCTTGGCGTCAAACGCGTAAAACCGTGGGTATATTTCAGGCCAATCGCCCAGACAACTTCGAGCAGACCTGCAATTAATAATACGATCCAGGACATATAAGGCTCCAGAACAATGGGGCCGTCCCCGGTGAAAGAAGCGTTTGCAGGTCGTCCTGCAAAGCTGATGTGTGAAATGGCATTTTTGCGCGAGAGAAAATGAATTTCAACCTTTTTATTCGCTGCCCGCTAAAAGCAAGAATTAAGCATAATTAGCGGCGTAGTTCCCGCATTTGGCACTCATGGAGTTCTCTATGATGAAGGGCTTTCTGAATCCAGAAAGTCGATTGCCTCTCTTCTGAATGCGAAAAGGTTATGCTTAAAATTTTAGTGATTGACCGGTGCCACTTTACCCGCACAGGGATTGAGGCCTTGCTTAATCATTCTGGCAGGTTCAGCTCCTCATTTCTTGTGTCAGGGATCAATAATCTCCTGTTAGCAAAAGAGCATATTTTGCAGTGGAAGCCGCATCTGGTGATCGCGGATTTATACAGTTTTATTAGCGAGACGCATACCAGTCCGCCAATTAAACCCTTTTTCATGAGCTGCGGCGTCATCCCGCTGATTTTACTGCAATCAGTTGAAAGACAGCACACCTCAATGGCTTCCTCTCAATCCGTCGCCTATTCGGACTTAACCAAGCACACCACGCTGAACGCGCTCTCACACACGATTCAGGAGGCGCTACATCTTCGCCCCACATTAGAAATAGCCGAAAACGCGACTCCGCTGCTTACGCCGCAGGAGGAGAAAGTATTGTCGATGTGGATGGATGGTGTGAGTAACAATGCGATAGCCGCCGCACTCAGCATTCATGGCAAGACGGTCTACACCTATAAACGGAATATCCGCATGAAACTGCACATGGGGAACCGCTTCTCGCCGTTTCTCTCACTCCCCGGGAAGGGGAATTAACGGTACGACGTGACGTCGTACCGTTAATGATTATTGTTGAGCTTTTGTCGCTGCACCAGAGATTGCGCTACCGCCTTCGGAGATATCCTGCCCAACACCTTTCGTGGTATTGCACGCAGTCAACGCTGAAGAAAGAACCAACACAGAAAAGATCGCAGCAATTGTCTTTTTAACCATAACGTCTTCCTTTTCTAGCCAATATTGTTTGTGTATAGCTCATTAATAATAGACAAGATCCGGAAGTGTGATGGATAAACAACCGTTTTTAAGACTATGAGAGAGTGTTAGCTGGCGGCGTGAGAGATTGAATTGCCAAGATGTTTGATGTCTTCACCGAAGCCGCGCGCGGTATTACAACCCGCCAGGAGAGTGCTGGTGAAAAGGATGAGCATTACAAGACTGAGAAGACGTTTCATCATTCCTGCCCTGGAAAAAGTATGGCGCAGCAACCTGCGCCATAAGATCAAATAGATATCTTATTTTACGCGAGAAACGTATTCGCCGGAGCGAGTATCCACTTTGATCACTTCACCGATCTGTACGAACAGCGGAACTTTAACGACTGCGCCAGTAGACAGAGTAGCCGGTTTGCCGCCAGTACCAGCGGTATCGCCTTTCAGACCTGGGTCAGTTTCAACGACTTCCAGCTCAACGAAGTTTGGCGGAGTCACGGAGATCGGCTGACCGTTCCACAGGGTCACGATGCATTCAGCCTGGTCCAGCAGCCATTTAGCGTTATCGCCTACCGCTTTCTCGTCTGCAGCCAGCTGTTCGAAAGTGGTGTTATTCATAAAGTGCCAGAACTCACCGTCGCTATACAGGAAGGTCAGGTTCATGTCGGCTACGTCTGCGCCTTCAGCGGAGTCGGTAGACTTGAAGGTTTTCTCTACGCGAGTACCGGTCAGCAGGCGACGCAGCTTAACGCGCGCAAATGCCTGGCCTTTACCTGGTTTAACGAATTCGCTGGCTTCAACCGCATAAGGTTCGCCGTCCAACATGATTTTAAGACCAGCACGAAAATCGTTGCTATAGTACGTTGCCATAAGGCCCTCTGAAAATTGTTAACTGGTAGCTAAGCCACAAAATGGCGCATATTGTAACCCTAAATACCCCATCCAGAGAAGATTGGTTATCGCAACTTGCCGATGTTGTGACCGATCCTGATGAACTTCTGCATCTTTTGAATATAGACGCAGATGAAAAACTGTTGGCCGGACGCGACGCGAGACGACTTTTCGCCCTGCGCGTACCACGCGCCTTTATTGCTCGTATGGAAAAAGGCAATCCGGACGATCCGCTTTTGCGTCAGGTACTTACTTCCCAGGAAGAGTTTGTTGCTGCACCTGGCTACTCGACCGATCCGCTGGAAGAACAGCACAGCGTGGTCCCCGGTTTGCTGCATAAATATCGCAATCGGGCGCTGTTGTTGGTTAAAGGCGGTTGCGCGGTAAATTGTCGCTATTGCTTCCGCCGACACTTCCCGTATGCCGAAAACCAGGGCAATAAGCGCAACTGGCAGGTCGCCCTGGACTACATTAGCGCGCATCCTGAGCTGGATGAGATTATCTTCTCCGGTGGTGATCCGCTAATGGCCAAGGACCATGAACTGGACTGGTTACTCACGCAACTGGAAGCCATCCCGCACATTAAGCGTCTGCGCATTCACAGCCGTTTGCCGATTGTGATCCCCGCGCGCATTACTGAAGGACTGGCCCAGCGCTTTGCGCGTTCCTCCCTGCAGGTTCTGCTGGTCAACCACATTAACCACGCCAATGAGGTCGATGAGGCGTTTCACCAGGCGATGGTCAGACTGCGTACCGCTGGCGTCACCCTACTCAACCAAAGCGTTTTGCTGCGTGGCGTGAACGATAACGCACAAACGCTGGCGAACCTGAGCAACACTCTGTTTGATGCGGGGGTGATGCCCTATTACCTGCACGTACTGGACAAAGTGCAAGGTGCCGCCCACTTTATGGTCAGCGACGATGAGGCACGTCACATTATGCGTGAACTGCTGACGTTGGTTTCCGGCTATATGGTCCCCAAACTGGCGCGTGAAATTGGCGGAGAGCCAAGTAAAACGCCGTTGGATCTGCAACTACGCCAACAATAACCATTATTGAGTGTCCGATTCCGGACACTCACCACGATTACTTATTATTTAAATCCTCACAAGTGGAGCCACGCTTTTAATCTGTGCTATTTTAATTAGCGCTATAAAATCATCGATTCATAATTTGTATCAGTAGAGCCAAATTCAGAATATTAATAAATATATGGTTAGGGAGAACCTTTTATGGCTATAAATATTAAGGGCATTAATACCGGTGTTATTCGTCAGAAGAATGAATTTATTGCTTTAGCATTAAAGATAAAAGAACCAAGGAATAAAACGTCGTTATTTTTTCTTTCTCCGCTTGGGCTAAGAGATCTGCTTATCGCCCTGGAAAGCAGGCTATCCGTCAAACATCAGCTTAGCGAAGAAGAGCATGCGCAATATGAGAAGGAATGCGATAAAGTCAGCAAAAAGATGCACGAAAATATTCCTTTGATTCAGGAAGATGAGCTAAAAAATGCCGACATTAATCGTCGCGTAAATTCGCTGATGTTAATGGATGACAAAGGCGAAAACTTAACATTTTCTCTGACACTGCATGATGGACAAACGCGTGAATTACTGATTAATGAACGACAGATTCGGGTGCTGGTCCATGCTGTTATTCATGCAATAAATAATGCTGGCATGCGGGAATTAGCGCTACGAATTACATCGCTGCTGGATTTCCTGCCGCTGTACGATGTTGATTGCCAAGAAAACGACAATCTGGAATACGACTCTTATACGCACCCCGAATGGAAAAAAAGCCTGTTTAATCATTATCTGGCGATTATTTACCGCTATACAGATGATCAAGGAAAAGCCCAGTTCTGTGGTTCGGTAGTAAAAACTCGCGCCCCTTCCGGCAGCAAAGAGGCCGAAGCCATTACTCGCCGTCTTCTCGATTTCAGCCCACGGCTGAAAAAGCTTGCTGGTGTACCGTGCCAGGTGTTTGTCAGAACGTTAACGCGTGATAAGGCGCAAAAGCTCAATCAGGATCAGTGCCTGCGCGCGCTGCATCATTTACGCGCTCAGTCAGCGCATAACGCTCAAAATGCCTGATGTCGCTGCGCTTATCAGGCCGACGAATTTGTATCGTAGGCCTGATAAGACGTTTTAGCGTCGCCATCAGGCATCAACAGCATTTATCAATTTGGGCACTTATAAACCTGCCCGGTCATTTCACTGGCAGTAGGAACAAAGCTGGACAGCATTCCCTGTGATGGGCTGCTGACGCCATAAATCACGTTACCACCCATTGCCGCAGCCTGGTTACGCAGATCGTTTGCTGCGCCACGCATAGAGCCACCCTCTTCGCCGTGCTGGCCAGAAAGCCAGTTGCTTTGCGTACCGGTTGCAGTGCCAATCAGTTGACACTCTGCGCCAGGCTTCTCTTCGACGAAGCGTACGCTTTGCCCGGCTGAACTCAGTTCGTTGCTGGAGCTACAACCCGCCATCAGTAGCGCGGCACCAACGATCCCTGCTAAATATTTCACGTGCATGTCATTCCCCATAATCAATGAGCTGGACGTTATGTCCGTAGCTGAATCATATACTAAAAAGATGACCAAAAGAAAAACCCCCGGACATTTCTGCCCGAGGGTTTCTCATTTTTCGCGAGATACGTATTTAATCAAATAATTCAAGTTGCAGGCAGGCGGCAAGTTCATGAATCCCCTGGTACTTACATGAGTAAGTGACTGGGGTAAACGAACGCAGCCAATAAACCTGCGGCTTGAAGTATGAAGATTAAATTACATCATGCCGCCCATTCCACCCATGCCGCCCATACCACCAGCAGCACCTAAGTCAGGCGCATCGCCTTTCGGCAGGTCAGTAACCATGCACTCGGTGGTGATCATCAGACCCGCAACAGAAGCCGCGTACTGCAGAGCTGAACGCGTTACTTTGGTTGGATCCAGAATACCCATGTCGATCATGTTACCGTATTCTTCAGTTGCAGCGTTGTAACCGTAGTTACCGTCACCCGCTTTCACGGTGTTAGCCACTACAGACGGCTCTTCGCCGCAGTTCAGTACGATTTGACGCAGCGGAGATTCCATTGCGCGCAGCGCAACTTTGATACCTACGTTCTGGTCTTCGTTCTGACCTTTCAGACCGGCAATTTTAGACGCTACGCGAATCAGCGCAACACCACCACCAGCAACCACGCCTTCTTCTACCGCAGCACGGGTCGCGTGCAGGGCATCTTCAACGCGGGCTTTCTTCTCTTTCATTTCAACTTCAGTCGCAGCACCAACTTTGATAACCGCAACGCCGCCTGCCAGTTTCGCTACGCGCTCCTGCAGTTTTTCACGGTCGTAGTCGGAAGTTGCTTCTTCGATCTGCTGACGAATCTGAGTCACACGACCCTGGATTGCAGCCTCGTCACCCACGCCATCAATGATGGTGGTGGTGTCTTTGTTGATAACAACGCGTTTCGCCTGACCCAGATCTTCCAGAGTTGCTTTTTCCAGCTCCATACCGATCTCTTCAGAGATAACGGTACCACCGGTCAGAGTAGCGATATCCTGCAGCATTGCTTTACGACGGTCGCCGAAGCCCGGCGCTTTAACCGCCGCGACTTTCACGATACCGCGCATGGTGTTAACAACCAGAGTTGCCAGCGCTTCGCCTTCAACATCTTCAGCGATGATCAGCAGTGGTTTACCGGCTTTTGCTACTGCTTCCAGCACCGGCAGCATTTCGCGGATGTTGGAGATTTTCTTGTCAGCCAGCAGGATGAACGGGCTTTCCAGTTCTACTGCGCCAGTTTCCGGCTTGTTGATGAAGTAAGGAGACAGGTAACCACGGTCGAACTGCATACCTTCAACCACGTCCAGTTCGTCCTGCAGACCGGTACCGTCTTCAACGGTGATCACGCCTTCTTTACCGACTTTGTCCATCGCTTCAGCGATCAGTTTACCTACGGTTTCGTCGGAGTTAGCGGAGATAGTACCAACCTGAGCAATCGCTTTAGAGTCAGAGCACGGTACGGACAGTGCTTTCAGTTCTTCAACGGCAGCAGCGACAGCTTTGTCGATACCACGTTTCAGGTCCATCGGGTTCATGCCCGCAGCAACGGCTTTCAGACCTTCAGTGATGATGGACTGCGCCAGTACGGTTGCGGTGGTGGTACCGTCGCCTGCAGCGTCGTTCGCTTTAGAGGCAACTTCTTTCACCATCTGCGCCCCCATGTTTTCGAACTTGTCTTCCAGTTCGATTTCACGGGCTACGGAAACACCATCTTTAGTGATGGTCGGTGCACCGAAAGATTTATCCAGAACTACGTTACGGCCTTTTGGACCGAGGGTAACTTTCACTGCATCTGCCAGTACGTTTACGCCGCGCAGCATTTTCACACGAGCGTCGTTACCGAATTTTACGTCTTTAGCTGCCATTTTCTCTTTCCCTTAAATTCGTATGTTCAGTGTCGTTCGCGGATTAGGCTTCAACAATTGCCAGGATGTCACTTTCAGACATGATCAACACTTCTTCATTGTCGATCTTCTCAGATTTAACACCGTAGCCATCGTTGAAAATAACGATATCGCCGACTTTAACGTCCAGCGGCTGTACGGTACCGTTGTCCAGGATGCGGCCCTTACCGACAGCGATGATTTCGCCACGAGTTGACTTACCTGCTGCAGAACCGGTCAGTACGATGCCGCCAGCAGATTTAGATTCAACTTCTTTACGTTTGACGATCACACGATCATGTAACGGACGAATACTCATTGATAGCTCTCCTTTGAGAAAGTCTTTATCAGTTATGGGTGACGCCGGCCCGTGAACGGTTTCCCGGCTAGTGACCAGAGAAATGGGGATGGGGCTTTGTACCTTCAAGGGGGCAAGCGAAAAAAAATTTATATCAGCAGAAAATTCCGTCAAAACGCCGACGCGCATCACATTTTATAACGATTTCAGTCACGTCGTCATAAGCAAATACGATTGTGATACCATCAAAAATCTGCGCTGTAGCCCGGTCAATGGGCATAACCGGATAACAACTTATGAGCGGACTGAAACAAGAGCTGGGACTGGCTCAGGGCATTGGCCTGTTGTCGACATCATTGCTAGGTACAGGCGTTTTCGCCGTCCCTGCGCTAGCCGCGCTGGTGGCTGGCAACAACAGCCTGTGGGCCTGGCCGGTGCTGATTGTTCTAGTCTTTCCCGTGGCGATTGTCTTTGCCGTACTGGGTCGTCATTTTCCCAGCGCGGGTGGCGTGGCGCATTTTGTTGGTATGGCCTTTGGCTCACGCCTGGAGCGCGTCACCGGATGGCTATTTTTGTCGGTGATTCCCGTCGGCTTGCCTGCGGCATTACATATTGCCGCCGGATTTGGTCAGGCGATGTTTGGCTGGCATGACGAACAGCTTCTGTTGGCAGAGCTCGGTACGCTGGCATTGGTTTGGTATATCGGCTCCCACGGTGCCAGCTCTAGCGCTAATCTGCAAACGGTCATTGCCGGATTGATTGTTGCCCTCATTGTCGCCATCTGGTGGGCGGGCGATGTGAAACCTGGCGAAATCCCCTTCCCTGCGATAACCGAGATTGAGCTCCCCGGACTGTTCGCCGCGCTGTCGGTGATGTTCTGGTGTTTTGTTGGCCTTGAAGCGTTTGCCCATCTGGCATCTGAATTCAAAAACCCGGAGCGGGATTTCCCGCGCGCGCTGATGATCGGCCTGCTGCTTGCGGGCTCTGTTTATTGGGCATGCACCGTCGTCGTGCTTCATTTTGGCGCCTACGGTGAGCAAATGGCGGCGGCGGCCTCACTGCCAGAGATCGTCGTGCAGTTATTTGGCGTACAGGCACTGTGGGTCGCCTGCATCATTGGTTATCTGGCCTGTTTTGCCAGTCTCAACATTTATATTCAAAGCTTCGCCCGGCTCGTCTGGTCGCAAGCGCAATATAAGCCGGAAAGTCATCTGGCGCGTCTGTCTCCCCGTCACCTTCCGCGCAATGCGCTAAACGCCGTATTGGGCTGCTGCGTGATCAGTACGTTGTGCATCTATATGCTGAAAATCAATCTCGATGCGTTAATCGTCTATGCTAACGGCATCTTTATTATGATTTATTTGCTGTGCATGCTGGCGGGATGTCGATTACTGAAAGGGCATTATCGCATGCTGGCGGTCATTGGCGGTCTACTGTGTCTGCTGCTGTTGGCAATGGTTGGCTGGAAGAGCCTGTATGCGCTGATTATGCTGGCAGGGCTGTGGCTGTTTTTACCCCGCAGGCCGGATAAGGCGACGTTGACGCCGTCATCCGGCAGATAAGCATTTTGCCGGATGGTGCTCACGCTTATCCGGCCCGCATACTGATGCTTAATCCCGAGGATCGTCTTTATGATCAATACGGTTGCGATCGTCGTCTTTGCGCTGAAATTCGCCATCAAAGGTCTCACCGCCCCCAGTTCCGGCGCTGAAACCACCGCCCGGCATACGCGAAAAACGCAAATGCGGCAGCAGTTTCATCGTCAGATGTTTTTGCACCGGGGGTAATAAAAGAAGAAGACCGAGGAAATCGGTGAAAAAACCGGGCAGTACCAACAGCAGACCAGCAATGATCAGCGACACGCTCTTGATCATTTCTGCAGCAGGACTTTCACCAGCCGCCATTTTTTGTTGCATCAGTAAAAAATTTTTAAATCCCTGGTTACGAACCAGAGACATACCGATAACCGACGTAAAAATAACCAAAATCAGCGTCATCAGGACACCCAGGACATGGGCAACCTGAATAAAAATAGATATCTCTATGTAAACATAGAGAAAAATGGCAAGTAATGGTATCCAGCGCAAAGGGTTCTCCTGTCAATAACAGTCGTTTTTTTCAACGCCTGTCCGATGAATTATGTGACTCGCATCAATTAGATGTTGAGGTGGTTAGCAAAATTTCAAGTCGCTTGTACACTTATTTTTAGTATTAATCCTAAAGGGGTGATCCATTTCACAGAATAATAAATAAGGGGTAAATTCCACGCTTTAAGTGATCCAGATTACGGTAGAAATCCTGAACCAGCATATGATCTCGAGTATCAGACCGATGCAGGGGATAATCGTCGGTCGAGAAACAATCGAAATCACATATATCCTGTGTGTTTAGTCAAATCATTGGCAGCTTGAAAAAGAAGGTTCACATGTTAAACAACATTCGTATCGAAGAAGACTTGTTGGGTACCAGGGAAGTTCCAGCGGACGCCTACTACGGTGTTCACACTCTGAGAGCGATTGAAAACTTCTACATTAGCAACAACAAAATCAGCGACATTCCTGAATTTGTTCGCGGTATGGTAATGGTTAAAAAGGCAGCGGCAATGGCCAACAAAGAGCTGCAAACCATTCCTAAGAGTGTGGCAAATGCCATCATCGCGGCGTGTGATGAAGTCCTGAATAACGGAAAATGCATGGATCAATTCCCGGTAGATGTTTACCAGGGTGGTGCGGGTACCTCCGTCAACATGAACACCAACGAAGTGCTGGCCAATATCGGTCTGGAACTGATGGGTCACCAGAAAGGTGAATATCAGTACCTGAACCCGAACGACCACGTTAACAAATGTCAGTCTACCAACGACGCTTACCCAACTGGCTTCCGTATCGCGGTATACGCATCCATCATCAAACTGATCGATGCCCTGAACCAGCTGCGTGAAGGCTTCGAACAAAAAGCTGTTGAATTCCAGGACATCCTGAAAATGGGCCGTACCCAGCTGCAGGATGCTGTACCGATGACCCTCGGTCAGGAATTCCATGCTTTCAGCGTACTGTTGAAAGAAGAAGTGAAAAACATTAGTCGTACCGCTGAGCTGCTGCTGGAAGTTAACCTCGGTGCAACTGCAATCGGTACGGGTCTGAACACGCCGAAAGAATACTCCCCGCTGGCAGTACAGAAACTGGCTGAAGTCACTGGCTTCGCCTGTGTTCCGGCAGAAGACCTGATTGAAGCAACTTCTGACTGCGGCGCATACGTTATGGTTCACGGCGCACTGAAACGTCTGGCTGTTAAGATGTCCAAAATCTGTAACGACCTGCGTTTGCTCTCCTCTGGCCCACGTGCTGGTCTGAACGAGATCAACCTGCCGGAACTGCAGGCTGGTTCTTCTATCATGCCAGCAAAAGTGAACCCAGTTGTTCCAGAAGTCGTAAACCAGGTTTGCTTTAAAGTCATCGGTAACGACATCACCGTTACTATGGCATCTGAAGCTGGTCAGCTGCAGCTGAACGTAATGGAGCCGGTCATTGGCCAGGCAATGTTTGAATCCATTCACATTCTGAGCAATGCTTGCTACAACCTGCTGGAAAAATGCGTTAGTGGTATCACTGCTAACAAAGAAGTCTGTGAAGCGTTTGTATTCAACTCCATCGGCATCGTTACTTACCTCAACCCGTTCATCGGTCACCACAACGGCGACATCGTCGGTAAAATTTGTGCCGAAACCGGTAAGAGCGTACGTGAAGTTGTCCTGGAACGCGGTCTGTTGACCGAGTCTGAACTGGACGATATCTTCTCTGCACAGAACCTGATGCACCCTGCTTATAAAGCAAAACGTTATACTGATGAAAGCGAACAGTAATCGTGTAGGGTAGTACCGGAGAAGGCACGTCATGATGACGTGCCTTTTTTCTTACTCGAAGTTACTTAAAAACAACAATTTAATATCAACTTGTTAAACAACAAGGAAGGCTAATATGATAGTTTTAGAACTTATCATCGTTTTGCTGGCAATCTTTTTAGGTGCCAGACTTGGGGGTATCGGTATTGGATTTGCAGGTGGGCTGGGTGTTCTGGTTCTTGCCGCTATTGGCGTAAAACCGGGTAATATTCCGTTCGATGTTATTTCCATTATCATGGCGGTTATCGCTGCCATCTCTGCCATGCAGATTGCCGGTGGTCTGGACTATCTGGTTCATCAAACTGAAAAACTGCTGCGTAAAAACCCGAAATACATCACGATCCTTGCACCAATCGTGACCTATTTCCTGACTATCTTTGCCGGTACCGGCAACATCTCTCTGGCAACTCTGCCGGTTATCGCTGAAGTCGCGAAGGAACAAGGTATCAAACCTTGCCGTCCGCTCTCTACCGCAGTGGTATCTGCACAGATTGCGATTACGGCGTCGCCAATCTCCGCAGCCGTGGTTTACATGTCTTCCGTAATGGAAGGTCATGGCATCAGCTACATTCACCTGCTGTCCGTGGTCATTCCGTCCACTCTGCTGGCCGTTCTGGTGATGTCCTTCCTGGTAACGATGCTGTTCAACTCCAAACTGTCTGACGACCCGATTTATCGTAAGCGTCTGGAAGAAGGTTTGGTTGAACTGCGTGGTGAAAGACAAGTTGAAATCAAAGCTGGCGCGAAAACCTCCGTTTGGTTGTTCCTGCTGGGCGTGATTTGCGTAGTTGTATACGCCATCATCAACAGCCCAAGCCTCGGCCTGGTCGCTAAACCGCTGATGAACACCACCAACGCAATCCTGATCATCATGCTGAGCGTCGCGACGCTGACTACGATCGTCTGCCGCGTTGAAACTGACTCCATCCTGAACTCCAGCACCTTTAAAGCGGGTATGAGCGCCTGTATTTGTATCCTGGGTGTTGCATGGCTGGGTGATACCTTCGTATCTCACAACATTGACTGGATCAAAGATACTGCAGGTAGCGTAATTCAGGGTCATCCGTGGTTGCTGGCTGTCATCTTCTTCTTTGCTTCTGCGCTGCTGTACTCTCAGGCTGCAACCGCTAAAGCACTGATGCCGATGGCTCTGGCTCTGAACGTTTCCCCACTGACTGCTGTTGCGTCTTTCGCAGCTGTTTCTGGCCTGTTCATTCTGCCAACCTACCCAACTCTGGTTGCGGCGGTGCAGATGGATGACACCGGTACAACCCGCATCGGTAAATTCGTCTTTAACCATCCGTTCTTCATCCCGGGTACTCTGGGCGTGCTTTTGGCTGTCTGCTTCGGCTTCTTGCTGGGCAGCTTCATGCTGTAAGACTTTACTGCAGGGTGCCTTCGCGCCCTGCAGTTCCTCCTCCTCATCATCCCGCTTTAACTAACATCCTTCCCTCGTCCGTTGTATAGTGACCACTCTTTAGCTGGTTACTCTGTTCTTTCGAGGTGTTTATGCTTGATGTAAAGAGTCAGGATATTTCCATCCCCGATACCGTTGTGGTGCTCTGTACCGCCCCGGATGAAGCAACCGCCCAGGATCTGGCCGCCAAAGTACTGGCGGAAAAACTGGCTGCCTGCGTGACGCTGCTGCCTGGCGCGACCTCCCTCTATTATTGGGAAGGTAAACTGGAGCAGGAATATGAAGTCCAGATGATTTTAAAAACCACCGTCACACACCAGCAAGCCCTTCTCGATTGCCTGAAGTCACATCATCCATACCAAACGCCTGAACTTCTGGTTTTACCCGTCACTCACGGAGACTTTGATTACCGCTCATGGCTCAACGCATCCTTACGCTGATCCTGCTGCTGTGCAGCACATCTACCTTTGCCGGATTATTTGACGCGCCTGGCCGCTCGCAGTTTGTTCCTGCCGATCGGGCGTTTGTTTTTGATTTTCAGCAAAACCAACACGATCTGAACCTCTCATGGCAGGTTAAAGATGGCTACTATCTGTATCGCAAACAGATAAGCATTACGCCATCTCAGGCCGATATCGCCGAGGTAAAACTACCGCCAGGCGTCTGGCATGAAGATGAGTTTTATGGCAAAAGTGAGATTTACCGTAAACAATTGACTATCCCGGTCACGGTTAATCAGGCTAAATCTGGCGCAACATTAACGGTCACATACCAAGGTTGTGCCGACGCCGGTTTTTGCTATCCGCCTGAAACTAAAACGGTGCCATTAAGTGAAGTGTCTGCCAATACCAGGGCGACACCTGTGCCAGTGCCTGCCACCGATGCTTTGCAAGAGAGACCACAACCCGCAACCCAGCTTCCCTTCTCTGCGCTGTGGGCATTGCTAATCGGAATTGGCATCGCGTTTACACCTTGCGTATTGCCGATGTATCCGCTGATTTCCGGTATCGTGCTGGGCGGCAAGCAACGCTTATCAACCGGACGTGCACTGCTGCTGACGTTTTTCTACGTTCAGGGAATGGCGCTCACTTATACCGCGCTGGGTCTGGTTGTTGCGGCCGCCGGATTGCAGTTCCAGGCTGCGCTACAGCATCCTTACGTCCTGATTGGCCTTGCCGTCGTCTTTACGCTGCTGGCCCTTTCGATGTTTGGCTTGTTCACGCTGCAGCTCCCTTCATCGCTGCAAACACGCCTTACATTGTTGAGTAACCGTCAGCAAGGCGGTTCCCCCGGTAGCGTCTTTGCGATGGGGGCGATTGCCGGCCTCATCTGTTCTCCTTGTACAACGGCCCCGCTAAGCGCGATTTTGCTGTATATCGCTCAGAGCGGGAACATGTGGCTGGGAGGCGGCACGCTGTATCTGTACGCGCTAGGGATGGGATTACCTCTGATGCTAATTACCGTATTCGGTAATCGTCTGTTGCCTAAAAGCGGCCCATGGATGGAACATGTCAAAACCGCTTTTGGCTTTGTCATTCTGGCGCTCCCCGTCTTCTTACTCGAACGCATCATTGGCGACGACTGGGGCGTTCGCCTGTGGTCGCTGTTGGGCGTCGCATTCTTTAGCTGGGCATTTATCACCAGCCTGCAGGCAAAGCACGCCTGGATGCGCATCGTGCAGATTATCCTGTTAGCTGCAGCGCTGGTAAGCGTACGGCCATTGCAGGACTGGGCGTTCGGCGTGCCGCATGCTCAAACCCAGACACACCTTAACTTCACGCCTGTGGCTTCGGTGGATGCGCTAAATCAGGCGCTGGCACAAGCTAAAGGCAAGCCCGTGATGTTGGATCTGTATGCTGACTGGTGCGTGGCCTGTAAGGAGTTTGAGAAGTATACGTTTAGCAATCAGCAGGTTCAGCAAGCGCTAGGCGACACGGTACTTTTGCAGGCGGATGTGACTGCAAATAATGCCCAGGATGTCGCTCTGCTGAAACATCTACAGGTTTTAGGTTTGCCGACTATTTTGTTCTTTGACGCCGAGGGGAAAGAGCATCCGGAGGCTCGGGTAACCGGCTTTATGGATGCCGCGACCTTCAGCGCACATTTGCGCGATCGCCAACCGTGAGCGACACTTGCAACAGGAAATACGGAGGAGAATACCGTGCAACGTGAAGATGTCCTGGGAGAAGCCCTGAAATTACTTGAGGTTCAAGGGATAGCCAATACCACACTGGAAATGGTGGCCGAACGTATCGATTATCCTCTTGATGAACTACAACGCTTTTGGCCCGACAAAGAGGCCATTCTGTACGATGCGTTACGTTACCTCAGCCAGCGGGTGGATATCTGGCGGCGTCAACTTTTGCTGGATGACACCCTGAGCGCTGAACAGAAATTACTGGCACGCTACACCGCGCTGTCCGAATGCGTGAGCAATAATCGCTACCCAGGCTGCCTGTTTATCGCCGCCTGTACGTTTTACCCCGATCCCGGGCATCCGATCCATCAGTTAGCCGATCAGCAAAAAAAGGCGGCACATGACTTCACCCATGAGCTGCTGACGACGCTGGAAGTTGACGACCCTGCAATGGTTGCCAAACAGATGGAACTGGTGCTGGAGGGCTGTCTGAGCCGCATGCTGGTGAATCGTAGCCATGCTGATGTCGAAACGGCACACCGTCTGGCTGAAGATATCCTGCGCTTTGCTCAGTGCCGTATGGGCGGTGCGCTGACCTAAGCAAGCATGCCCGCAAGGCCGAAATGAGTAAACACAGCGCCATCAGTCTCTAAAACGCACCATCGCCACGGTGGTGCAATATACTCTGTTAACCGCCCGCCCAACTCATCGCCCGACACACCAGCGGGTCCTGCCGCAGCAATTGCACCGTTAGTTACTGGAAACGTCGAAAAGGCTTGTGCACAACTTGCGGTAGTGTGCGGGAGTAATACAGGCCGCGTAACGTTTTCGTCAGCCTTTGCTCATTGAGATAGAAGGTCTGATAGGTAAATTGCCTGGAAGTTTTGTGCAAACTTCAGGCATAATCGCGCAGATTGCCGCAATATTAAGCGGTTGAACATCTTTTCCCGAAATTTGATTGACTGGCAGACGTGAATACGGTTTAATGCGCCCCGTTGCCCGGATAGCTCAGTCGGTAGAGCAGGGGATTGAAAATCCCCGTGTCCTTGGTTCGATTCCGAGTCCGGGCACCACTATTTAAAGAACCCGCCCTAGAGGCGGGTTTTTGCTTTTATAGTTTCTGATACTTTCCAACCGATCATCTCTCAATATCTTTACTGCTCTACCCCTCACAAAATCCATACGTAAGATTAGTCGTGCCTGTTAACAAGCTGACATCTGGGTTCTATAAGAAGATGGGGTTTAACGTGATGGGATGTACAGAAGTGGACGATCTCGAGCGACAGTACCTGTTACTCAACCCCGTGCACGGATAGCAGGCAATGTGCTGCCGGGAGAGCCTGGTGTGCTGCGCTTCTCAGGCCTGAACACCGGTTACAACATGATGGGCTGGATAAAATGGTACGCTGCATCCAGCGATTTTCATTCCGCACAAACGCAAAAAAGCCCATCCGGCAGGATGGGCTTCTTCACTTATTTGATGCCTGGCAGTTTATGGCGGGCGTCCTGCCCGCCACCCTCCGGGCCGTTGCTGCGCAACGTTCAAATCCGCTCCCGGCGGATTTGTCCTCCTCAGGAGAGCACTCACCGACAGACCACAGATAAAACAAAAGGCCCGGTCTTTCGACCGGGCCTTTCGCTTTTATTTGATGCCTGGCAGTTCCCTACTCTCGCATGGGGAGACCCCACACTACCATCGGCGCTACGGCGTTTCACTTCTG
>NZ_JANYUK010000005.1:0-2980 GCF_025106035.1 Citrobacter sp. XY323 | reverse complement strand
GGGTGATGACGGGATCGAACCGCCGACCCCCTCCTTGTAAGGGAGGTGCTCTCCCAGCTGAGCTAATCACCCACTTCTCAATTTCTTGTTTTACACGGCGGAGACTACATAAAGTAGTTGGTGGGTGATGACGGGTTCGAACCGCCGACCCCCTCCTTGTAAGGGAGGTGCTCTCCCAGCTGAGCTAATCACCCCCGCTGTGTGGAGTCGCATTATAGGGAGAGTTGAAAATGAGTCAACGCATTTTCTAAAGAAATTGTTCGTTCGTCGTAAATTTAAACAAAACGATCGCAAAACAGTCCGTGCGGCATGATTTGTATACGAAAATGGCAAAGCGTAATGTTCCAACCTGAACAACATTGAGGAATCAGACCACGGTGATAGAATACGAGCCTGATAATCTTCCCTGGATTTGCCGGTTGTCGGCATCTTTATAAACGTAAGGCCATTTCATGAAAATCAAAACTCGCTTCGCGCCAAGCCCGACAGGCTACCTGCACGTCGGCGGTGCGCGTACTGCTCTTTATTCCTGGCTTTTTGCACGCAACCATGGCGGTGAGTTTGTGCTGCGTATTGAAGACACCGATCTCGAACGCTCCACTCCGGAAGCTATTGAAGCCATTATGGATGGCATGAACTGGCTGAATCTGGAATGGGATGAAGGCCCGTACTTCCAGACCAAACGTTTTGATCGCTACAACGCGGTGATTGATGAAATGCTGGAAGCAGGCACTGCATATAAATGCTACTGCTCTAAAGAGCGTCTGGACGCGCTGCGCGAAGAGCAGATGGCGAACGGTGAGAAGCCGCGTTACGACGGCCGCTGCCGCCACGGCCACGAGCATCACGTTGCTGATGAACCTTGCGTGGTTCGTTTTGCCAACCCGCAGGACGGTTCCGTTATTTTTGACGACCAGATCCGTGGGCCGATTGAATTCAGCAACCAGGAGCTGGATGATTTGATCATTCGCCGTACCGACGGTTCCCCGACCTACAACTTCTGCGTTGTTGTCGACGACTGGGATATGGAAATCACCCACGTTATTCGTGGTGAAGACCATATCAACAACACTCCGCGTCAGATCAATATCCTGAAAGCGCTGAACGCGCCGGTGCCAGTTTACGCACACGTATCAATGATCAATGGTGACGATGGTAAAAAACTCTCCAAACGTCACGGTGCGGTCAGCGTTATGCAATACCGCGACGACGGTTACCTGCCGGAAGCGCTGCTGAACTATCTGGTGCGTCTGGGTTGGTCCAGTGGCGATCAGGAAATTTTCACCCGTGAAGAGATGATCAAACTGTTCTCCCTCGGTGCGGTGAGCAAGTCTGCGAGTGCGTTTAACACTGAAAAACTGCAGTGGCTGAACCATCACTATATTAATGCGCTGGCGCCGGAATATGTAGCAACCCATCTGCAGTGGCACATTGAGCAGGAAAATATCGATACTCGCGTAGGCCCGCAGCTGTCAGAGCTGGTTAAACTGCTCGGTGAGCGCTGCAAAACGCTGAAAGAGATGGCGCAGAGCTGCCGCTACTTCTACGAAGACTTTGCCGAGTTCGACGCTGATGCAGCGAAGAAACACCTGCGCCCGGTTGCACGTCAGCCGCTGGAAGTGGTTCGTGACAAGCTGGCTGCGATTAGCGAGTGGACGGCAGAAAACGTGCACCATGCGATTCAGGCAACGGCTGATGAGCTGGAAGTTGGTATGGGTAAAGTCGGGATGCCGCTGCGTGTAGCCGTTACCGGCGCGGGTCAGTCCCCGGCGTTAGACGTTACGGTGCATGCGATTGGTAAATCCCGCAGCATTGAGCGTATTAATAAAGCGCTGGCGTTTATTGCTGAGCGCGAAAGCCAGCAATAAGACTGATTGACCGATGAAACAACGGCAGGAGCGTATCCTGCCGTTTTTTTTGCCTGTTATTCAGACTCATCAATACCCAAACGAGTAAGAAAAGTGCGAATACCTTCGCGCGAAATATACATCGCCAGCTTTTCTTGCTCCGTTGGGGACATGTTGTCCAGTGCGCTAATTATCTGGCGACACGCGTGGCTGCGTACTACATGGGTGTATTCTGCGAGCGGTTCTTCAGCCTGATAAACTTCAGGGACTTTGCGAAAAGCGGGAATATTGAGCAGAAACGCGCGGACGCTGGAGTCAATATGAATCAGTCTGGCACGACCACCTTTAACACCGGGAAACTTTTCGGTAGTCCAGTTTTGTTCTCTGATCCAACGATTGACGGTTTGTTTGGCAACCCCGAGACATTCCGCCAGCTCTTCGGTCGTCATTTTGCTGCGTAATTTTTTCATATTATTTGTTTTCGCGGATCCCTAAACGCTGTAATAAACCCGTAATGCCTTCACGCAGGATCAGTGAGGTAAACATTTTCTGTTCTGTCGGTGTCATTTCTTTGGCGAGCCTAATCAGCAGCGCTTCAACAGAGGTATCGCCGGATAACGATAAGTTATCTGATAAACCTTCGGCTGAACGCTCAGCGCTGCGAATGTATTCACGAACTTGTTCGGTGACGTGAACCAGCCGGGCTTTACCGCCCTGAACGCCTGGTTTTGGTGATGTCGCCCAACCTTCTTTGCGTACCCATTTATTGATGGTCTGCCGGCTGTATCCGGTCAGATTAGCAAGTTCTTCTGGCGTCATCCGTTCCTTGAACATAACGATTCCCTGAATAGTCGTGGGGTTAATTAGTGGTTCATTTTATAGCACCATTTTAGTAGAAACCGTGACGCGTTTAACTACTGAATGCGAGTTGTTACGCAATGTTCTTCATTTGACTGCTTTTTCAGCGATTGAATTCTATGAGTTAATTTTGCCGTTGACACACGCGAAGGGAATTCATATGATGCCGCCCGTCAACTCGACAAGCTTTACGTAATGGGGCTATAGCTCAGCTGGGAGAGCGCTTGCATGGCATGCAAGAGGTCAGCGGTTCGATCCCGCTTAGCTCCACCAAA